>JALONH010000011.1 GCA_025455005.1 Cytophagaceae bacterium | reverse complement strand
AACGCTTCACTGAAGAAAGGCAGACTATTTCTGTCTTTCTCTTTGAGGAAATATTAAATTAGAAATCTTGGAATTTTACTACGAGGTAAAAGTAAAGGTCGGAGTTTAGCGAGTTACAACTTTTTATATTTCGATAATTCTCAACGTCGCGTTTACGACAACCGTTTATATAAATTAATTATCGGAGACGCGGCAATATTCTTTAGACGGATATCTTAATTTCCTGTACCGCTAAAATCTAAAGGCTAGGATGATCAGATATTGATGGATGGTCTTTTTATAAGCTCTATTTTTATTGTATCAATGAAATAAATAGAGTCTTGATAAAGTTTAAATATTTCTTCTGCTGTTTTTTCTAATGTTACACCAGCAAAGTTTTCGTGAACCATTTTATTTCTTTCGAATCCGATTGCTAAAAAAGATTTTATAGAATTTTCTAATACAGGATCACTTTTAACTTTTTCTACCATTCTTTTTTTGAATTCTTCGCCAAATAAAGAGAAAAAACTATTAGCATTTGGGCTTTTGCCCCATTCGAAGTATGTGTGATACTGTCTTGATATTGCCTTATTCTTAATAATTGATATTATTAAAATATTATTATCTGAGTGAGATTTAGCAAAATCTAGTACTGTATCCATAACTTCTTTCTCAAAAAAACTAGCAATGGAAAGTAGTATAGTTTTTTTGAAATTATTTTCAGCTTCAACAAATAGTGAAATCTGATTTTCAGCTTTCAAATACTCAATTAATGAGATGCCAGTTTCATATTGTTTGTCAATTATAGTTGGCATAATAATATATAATTAGACTAAAATTTGTTTGGCAATTCTTAATCTTTGTTCAACATTTAATTTACCTGCGGTGTTGTATTGAGATGCTTCAATAAAATCAGATTTAGATTTTAGAAATTCAATTTTATCGTTAGTAACATCTATTATATTTAGATTATTTTTAGAAACGGCATCTGAACATAAAGCAACAAATATTGATTCAAATACTGTAATGCTAAATTTTCCAGATTTCGAAACAAACATTTTTGGATTTATATCAACGGATTTTTTACAAAACGATTCAAATAGTTGGCGAAAATATGAAAGAGATTCTTCTTTAAATGTTCTTGATTTTTTTGAAAATTGATTCAAAAATCTAGTCATCGAAGGTTTATATTCTTCAGAATCTAATAACATTGCAAATCCTCTAAGTAGAATTTCGACGTCTTTCATATGAATATCTGGTTCCGATTTGTTTAGTAAAGTTCGCCAGTTATTATCTAAGTTTAGTTTGTATAAATAATTGTAAAATTTAGAATGGTATAAACTTGTTCTAATTTCTTGAGGTTTTAATACTACTCCACCGGAATTAAGTCTATTAAAAATTTCAAACATAGCAGAATCATCGTCAGTTGGGAAATTTTGTTTAATCATAATATTCCTAACTGTTCTCAAATCGAAACTAGTTTTGAATTCTCCTAAAGTCGGATAACTCATTCCGTGTAATTTGTTTTTTTCGGTTGATGATGCTTCATTTAATTTTAACTTAAAGTCTTCAAAATATTCATCGTTATGAAGAACTTCATCTGGAAAATTTCCATTTTCATCAAAAATTTGTCTTAGCTCGAATCGCTTTTCTTTTTTAGGGAACCTTTTTTTGTAGAAAAAGTAAAGTGTAAGAAGACGTTGTTGTCCATCTATCACTAAGTAACTGTTTTTACTTTCTTCATATAAAAAAACTTGTGGTATTGGCAGTCCAATAATGATTGATTCTATTAATTTTGACGCTCTTTTTAAGTCCCAAACATAATTTCGTTGGAATCCAGGTATTTTAAATATGCCAGATTCTATAAAATCTATAATAGTTTTGGTATTAAAATCATTCGGTGCAGATGAAACATCATATTCTTTAAAAGAATATGATGTTTCATCTGAAGCATCATCATCATACCATTGTTTATTATTTGAATTGTCTATATCGTGTGTCATATGAAGATTTGTATATCGTTTTTTTATTTGATAATATTGTTTGTTTTGCGAAGTTATTTTTTCTTTTAACTCTCTATAAAATTTAATTTGATAGTCTTTTACTTATTTGCTATAGTATTTAATTTCTGTTGATTATATTGTAAATGTCCCATAAGAACACCAACTGCAGGTCGGTGCTCTTATGATGCACGCAACCTGTGATACTTTAGTACTTAAGAAATAATTATTATATGTAAATTATTAAAAGTTTACCTATACTACAAATAATACCCCCTCGATTTAATCATCTCCTCCACCTCTTCCGCTACTAAGTAACGAATCGATTTACCATCTTTCAATAACTGTCTAATATACGTAGCGGAGATGTCTAGCAAAGGTGCATCTACTACCTGCACATTCGGGTGATTTTGTAATGACTCTATGTTCTGTCCCGGTCTGGGATACACGATTAATTTAAAATAGTCTAAAATCTTTTCCGCATTCTTCCATTGATGAAACTGCGCTACATTATCTCCCCCTATTAATAAATGAAAGCAATAGTTAGGGTACTTGTCTTGCAATACCGTCAACGTATCTATGGTATAACTTGGCTTAGGAAGTTGGAACTCAATATCGACAGCTTGAAATGTGGGATTATCACCTATCGCCGCTCGTACCATATCCAAGCGGTCAAATTCATGTAATAAAGAATTGGATTTCTTAAACGGATTTTGGGGCGATACCACAAACCAGAGTTCATCTAAGTCGGCCTTCGCTACTACACAATTGGCAATGATTAAATGTCCTACATGTATAGGGTTAAAGGATCCAAAAAATAACCCTACGCGTTTCATTCCCGCACAAAGTCTTGTACTAATGTTTGTGCATTTTTTAAGGTAAGGTCTAAATCATCGTTCACCAACACCACATCAAATTGGTCCTGAAACGAAGACTCATACCGAACTTTCTCTAGTCGAGTGGCTAAACTCTCCGCCGATTCTGTGTTACGCTCTTTTAATCGTTTCTCTAATTCTTCTAACGAGGGAACTTTTACAAAAACAGATAATGCCTTGTCTCCAAATTGCTTTTTTAAATTGAGTCCTCCTTTTACATCCACATCAAACAACACATGTTTGCCCATATCCCACAAGCGTTGAATCTCGGAACGCAACGTTCCGTAGTAACGACCCGGATATACTTCCTCCCACTCGGCAAATTCATTTTTGGCAATACGTTCTCTAAAATCTTCTACCGTTAAAAAATAATAATCTTTACCATTTGCCTCTTTACTCTCCCGCATAGGTCGAGTGCAGGCAGAAATGGAAAAGCCCAAGTTGGCATTCTCTTTTAACAAATGCTGTACAATCGTTGTCTTGCCTGAACCGGAAGGTGCTGAAAATATGATAAGTTTGCCGTCCATTTAGTCTTCTCCCTCCTCTTTTGAATCGGAATATCCCATGGTCTTCGCATAACTCCGCAACTTTTCTTTCAATAAGTGCCTTGCTCGATGTAATCGGGAACGAACTGTACCTATAGGTATATCTAAAATCTTAGCCATTTCTTCGTACGAGAATCCTTCTAAATCGCATAGAATAATAATCGTTCTAAAATCAACGTCTAAAGCATTCAAGGCATTGGCTACTTCATCACCAATCATGTCCTTAAAAGCGTCTACCCGCAGATCACTCGTCATAGGTTCGTCTACATCGTCTGAATTGTAATACGATTCTACTTCTTGATAATCTATTTTATTGGGCTCTTTACTTTTTTTGCGGTATTCGTTGATGAAGGTGTTTTTTAAAATACGAAACATCCAAGCTTTGGCATTGGTACCTTTTTCGTACGATTCAAAAAAACGATAGGCCTTAAGATAGGTCTCTTGTACTAAATCATGCGCGTCATCTTCATCATACGTCAAACGAAAAGCAAAATTGTATAGGGGAGTTAACAAATGCATAAACTCCGATTCAAACAACGCATCTTTTTCTTGTTTGGATGCAAATACTCTTTTGTTTTCTACACTCATGGGATGAGTTTTTCTTTAAAACTTAAATATACACTTTTTTTAAAGCCTCAGCTCGCTATTTTACCTCTGTAAAACCAAAATAAATAGTATTTTTAACCTTACAATTGGGTAAAAACCACGTTGCCATGTCCGAAAATAAAACTATACAATTCATATATAAGCACTTAGATTTAATTCTGGGAATCGTATCCGTTGTGATACTCTTGGGTATATTTAATGAACGTAGTCGTGCTCTTCTTAGTGTCGGAATGATCGCCATAATATTGTGTGGACTCTTCGTGTTTTTCACTTCTCCTTCCTTTTCTTATCCCGGTGATCGACGTATGTGGTTTCAATTCGCTCCATTAGCCGTCCTTTATTTTATCGGCCTCTTCTGGACATCCGATTTTGATTATGGATGGACACGATGTCAGGTCAAGTTACCGCTCTTAGCGCTACCGATAGGGATGTATTGTCTGTCTCCTGTTATATCCTATCGAACTCTACAATGGATATTCTTAGGGATTGTCCTTACGGCTGCTGCCACCGCAGCCGGTAGTTTATTGTATTATGCTTTTCACTTCGAAGAAATAACGGAGTCATACAAACATGCTAAAACACTTCCGGTCGTTATTCCTCATATTCGGTATAGTCTGATTGTTTCGATTGCTATAGCGTTTGCTGTTCAATTAGGTCGAGAAAACTTTCAATGGAAGTTTATTCGTGCTCCTTTTTTATATGCTGTAGCAGTATTCTTGTTTATCTTCTTGCATATTTTGGCCGTACGCAGTGGCTTATTGGCTTTATATGCAGGATGGATAACCGTTATTCTAGCACAGGTTTTTTATACTAAATCCTACCGCTATTTATGGGCTTTCCCCATTCTATTGCTGATAGGCGGCGCTTTGTATTGGTTTAGCCCTTCTTTGCGCAATAAAGCCCATTACATGAAACAGGATGTAGGACGTTTTACATCCGGGAAAAACGTAAATAATTATTCGGATGGCAATCGCTTATTATCTATGAAAATAGGGTGGGAGATAGCCAAAGATCATTTATGGACAGGTGTAGGAAGCGGTGATGCTCAGCAAGTAATGCAAGCGTATTATGCTCAACATTATCCGGAGATAGAACCGCATAACCGATTGATCCCTCATAACCAATTTATCTATATACTGTTAATATTAGGCATCCCCGGTTTACTGGTGTTTATCGCCTTGTTGTCCATACCCTTGATGATAAAAAATATATTTCAGGATATTCCGGTTGTGATTGTCCTGGTGTCGTTGTACTCTTCTTTTTTATCTGAAGCTACATTAGAAATTCAACAAGGGGTTTTTATCGCCAGTTATTTAGTAGGCTTGGCCTATTGGAAAGCGGTTGCTCAGCGCCCTTTAGCAGAGCGGGTTTCATGATGTTTACTATATTTGACCATAACATAAAAAGTAGACACACTGGCCCACACCCAACCGGCAAATCCATTTAAAAAATTTCGTTCGAGTATATAAAACTTAAAAAAGTACCAAGGGAAAAAGAGGAAAATCAAAATAGGACTTCGATGTTTTCCTTTTTCTGCTAAAACGTCTGCTCCTTTGCTTGTATAGGTATTGAATTTTTCAAAATAATGGTGAAGGTCTTTATAACTGTAGTGTAAGAGCACGTTCGATAGTTTGCCAAATGATTCGATATCTACTTTTTCATGAACAGCAGAGGAGTTAAAATTCGTTTTAGATCGATCAAACAGACGTATTTGATATTGCTTACTTTCTCTTCCATAAGTAAAAGCACGTCCATAAAAAAATAATTGTCTGGGAAGTGCATATGCATCGAAGGTCGGTGTTGTCCGCAACAGCTTACGTATTTCTTCAGCTAGAGCAGGAGTACACACTTCATCGGCATCGATACTTAACACCCAGTGGTGACGAGCCTGTGCGACGGCAAATCGTTTTTGTTCTCCAAATCCTAAAAAAGGTTGATGGAGTACGGTACATCCTGCTGCTTCACAAATCGAAACAGTTGCATCGGTACTTCCCGAATCGATTACTATAATTTCGTCGCACCATTGTAAGGAGTCGATGCAGCGTTGAATGCCTTCTGCTTCATTAAACGTAATGAGGACAGCACTAACGGGTAGGTTCATAAGCGACAATACGGTTAACAATATAAGAAGGAGTGATAGAAGCTATGCAGGCACAAGGCCCGGTAGTGCGACAATCGGAGCAGTCTTTGTCCAGTACCGCTACTTCGGATAATGAACCTAGAGGTGCCCACCGACCGGGATGCATGGGACGTATCGGCGGGTAGATACCGATGGCTTTTTTTTGTAAAGCGGCTGCAATATGTAATGGACCTGTGCTGCAGGCAACCAGTACATCACAGCGTTGAATGGTTTGAATAAATTCTGATAAAGAAAGTTTACCGGTAATATTTATAACATGAGGGAATGAAAACAATTCCGAACACGTTTCCAGTATGAGTTGTCCTTCGGCGGCAGTGCCACTGATATAGATTTGATACTTTTCCGGAGATAACAAAGAGCAGACGGCTTTATACTGTTCAATAGGCCATTCTCGGGCACTACCTTTAGATTTAGGATGCAGAATGATCTTTATTTTAGTGTCGGGAAAAGGAATACCTGCACCGGATGGAGCCGGAACGGCCTGTAATAAGGTGAACTGTTTCAATTGGTCTAAACTTGGAATCTCCATGCCGAATAAAGACTGAAGTAAATAAAAATTCAGTTGAGCTTCATGTAAAGGCGATCGACTTCGATTAAAAAACACACGTCGAGTACATGTCCACCAGTGAAAAAGTCGGTGAGCAGTTCCCACCCGGATAGGGACACTCCGACCGATACAAGTAGCGAGTGTTTTATCAGGGAATAAGTAGACGATAGCGTCTGCTTGAACGGTAGGAGGTAATCCCTTATTGGTTACTATAGTATCGCGGTCTAAGAATTGGTCCACATACGGGCAGGCTTCAATAATGGCCTGTGTATAGGAGCGTCCAATAAAGTAAAGGAATAGGTCAGGGTATAGTTTTTTAAGATAAGCAGCTGTCGTTAAGGATACGACAACATCTCCGATACTATCGGTTCTGGAAAGTACTAAACGACGGATGACCTTAGACACAGAGTTGTATTTTTTTGATATTAATATTCCATTATTCAATAAAAATAATTAAAAAATTGTAAAAATATTGTAAAGACCATAAAAAGGATTTACTTGTAGAAACCCTTTCAACGAATCATTAAACGAATTTATTCTATGGGCATACGTGTAGCCATACGACATACCACGACGTACTCCTACGATCGCTTGGTTAATTTATCACCTCATATATTTCGTTTACGCCCAGCCGTACACTCCAGAACTCCTATCGAAGCGTATTCGTTTAACATTGAACCTAAAAATCATTTTATACATTGGCAACAGGATCCCTTTGGTAATTATCAAGCCCGCATCGTATTTCCTGAACCAACCAGAGAATTAAAAGTGGATGTAGAAGTCATTGCCAACATGGTGGTTATTAATCCCTTTGATTTTTTCTTAGAACCCACAGCCGAAAAAATTCCGTTTACGTATGCAGAGCATCTACAAAAGGAATTAATTCCCTACTTAGAAATACAAGAAAATGGTCCGCTTCTTCAGTCTTGGGTGGCTTCTATACCCAAAGACCCGATGAACACGGTTGATTTTTTAGTTTTTATTAATCAATGGGTATACCGGCAGTTATCCTATACGGTCCGTATGGAGCCGGGTGTACAAAGCTGTGAAGAAACCATCACCCTTCGCAGCGGGTCTTGTCGTGATTTTGCATGGTTACTGGTGCAAGTTTTACGTCATCTGGGTTTAGCTGCTCGATTTGTATCCGGATATTTGGTTCAACTCACGGCGGATCAACCTGCATTGGATGGGCCAAGTGGACCGGAGGCTGATTTTACGGATTTACATGCTTGGACGGAAGTATATGTACCCGGTGCGGGTTGGATTGGATTAGATGCTACATCCGGATTATTTGCCGGTGAAGGTCATATTCCTTTAGCTTGTACACCACACTACGCTGCGGCAGCGCCGGTGGTAGGTGCTGTCGATTATTGTGAAACCCTATTTCATTTTGACAATTCTGTTCGTCGGTTACGCGAAGAACCTCGAGTGACAAAACCTTATACCGATGTGACGTGGGCTTCGATTCTAGCTACCGGGTATCAAGTAGAAGCCGATTTGCAAGCATCCGATGTACGGATGACGATGGGCGGGGAGCCTACATTTGTTTCGATTGATGATATGGAATCTGCGCAGTGGAACAGCGAAGCGGATGGGAAAGAAAAACGTATTTTATCGCATGATTTAATTTACCGCTTGCGTGAAAAATTCGGTCCTCAAGGTATGATCCATTATGGTCAAGGTAAATGGTATCCCGGCGAGGCCTTACCTCGTTGGCAGTATGCCCTTTATTGGATGAAGGACGGTAAACCATTTTGGAAAGAAGTACAATGGATGGCCCACGAATCAATTGAAGCGAAGTATACGACAGCCGATGCTAAGTTGTTTATGGAAGAGTTGGCTCGTTGTTTAGCCGTTTCCACTGATACCGTAACACCGGTGTATGAAGATGTCTTTTATTTCTTATGGACAGAAAATAAAAGCCCGGTTAACATCAATCCATTAGAATACACCTTAGAAGATGGATACGAACGAAAGACCTTGGCGGATTTACTGGATAAAGGGATACAATCACCGGTGGGGTATATGATGCCCTTGCGTTGGAACTATCACATCCAACAATGGAAAAGTGTTCCTTGGGAGATAAGACGGAACCAACTGTTTTTACTTCCGGGAAATTCCCCTATTGGTTTAAGATTGCCTTTAAAAACTTTACCGGAAGTGCCACCGGAATATGCACTCGATCCGGTAGACAGAAGTTTGTTCGAAAACATTTCATCGTGGGACGATATCGATACTCGAATCGAAGCACGGTATGGTAATATAATAGAGCACCCTCCGATTGTCCCGAAAACTATTTATTCAGAAGAAGAGACCGACTCGGAAAAAGAAGCAAAACCAAAACCGGTTGAAGTCCCTAAAGGAGCTCAACCAACTCAATATGTAGAAGTCATTAAGACCGCTGTTTCTGTTGAAGCAAGAGAAGGTATCTTATATATATTCTTACCACCGGTCGATTATTTAGAGCATTATGTTGATTTAGTATATTGTATAGAGCGTACCGCTAAAAAGTTACAATTGCCCATCCGTATCGAAGGGTATGAGCCCCCTAAAGATAATCGTTTACAAAAGTTAGTAGTATCTCCCGATCCGGGAGTGATTGAAGTGAATATCCATCCTTCTTCAGATTGGAAAGAATGTTTGCACCACATGAATGTCTTGTATGAAGAAGCCCGCTTGGCTCGTTTAGGTACAGAAAAATTCATGGTGGACGGGAAACACACCGGTACAGGCGGTGGACACCATATTACAATAGGAGGAAAAACACCTGCCGATAGTCCGATACTCCGACGACCGGACGTGCTTCGCAGTTTGATTACATATTGGCAGCACCATCCCGGTTTATCGTATTTGTTTTCCGGATTGTTTATAGGACCTACGAGTCAAGCTCCGAGAGTAGATGAAGGTAGAGAGGACCGATTATCCGAATTGGAGATTGCGTTCAGTCAAGTGCCGGAACCCGGAACGCCGGATGTTCCCTTTTGGTTAGTCGATCGCATCTTCCGAAATCTATTAACGGACATTACAGGAAATACGCACCGATCAGAATTTTGCATTGATAAATTGTATTCGCCGGATTCTTCCTCAGGTCGACTTGGTATTCTAGAGTTTAGAGCGTTTGAAATGCCTCCGCATTATCAAATGTGTATGGTGCAAATCCTTTTAATTCGTGCCTTGGTAGCACGATTTTGGAAAGAACCGTATACACACAATCTAATACGTTGGGGAACGCAGTTACACGATAAATTTTTATTGCCACATTATGTTCGACAAGACATACAGGAGGTGGTAGAAGAGTTGCAACAATTTGGTTATCCATTTCAAATGGACTGGTTTGAACCCTTCTTTGAATTTAGATTTCCGGTACATGGAAGAGTTCAGTATAAGCAAATGGAAGTGGAAGTAAGAGCGGCTATAGAACCTTGGCATGTATTAGGGGAGGAAATGTCGAGCGGAGGTACCTCCAGGTATGTAGATTCATCATTAGAACGACTTCAAGTAACTGTTCGTAATTTTAATGAGGCTCGATATGTATTAACGTGTAATGGAGTAAAAGTTCCGTTACAATCTACGTTGGTTCAAGGAATGTATGTATGTGGAATAAAATACCGAGCATGGAATCCGCCAAGTGCCCTACATCCAACGATAGGAGTAGATGTGCCCTTAGTGTTAGATATAGTGGATACATGGAATGGTAAATCTATTGGAGGATGTACGTATCATGTCGCACACCCGGGTGGACGAAACTATACTACTTTCCCGGTGAACAGTAACGAAGCCGAAGCACGACGTATTAGTCGATTCTTCGATACCGGTCACACACCGGAAGTAATGATCGCAAGTGGTTTATCCGATGTGACGCTCGATCGTCGTACTATTTATTTTGACCACGACGTACATGCAGTCGATATTATTGATATCCCAACACCTAAGATTGATCATGAGTTTCCGCATACTTTGGATATGAGAAAAATCAAGCGGAAGTAAACAAATTGATAAAGCCCTATTTAATTTGTATGTTTAGTTATAAAATAAACCATACATGAGAAATAGTATTTTATCTTTTATCAGTCTAAACACAGGAGAAGAACATCGTTCCAAAGTAATAGAAAATGTTACCTCAAATATTTCGTTTAGAGGTGCTAACATCTGGATATTGGCTTGTGCGATTGTTATTGCTTGTGTAGGATTGAATGTGAACTCGACAGCCGTTATCATAGGTGCCATGTTGATTTCTCCTTTAATGGGGCCTATAGTAGGAGCAGGGTTTGCATTAGGGATGCACGATTTTTATTTGTTTAAACGCTCTATGAAAAATTTACTAATTGCAACTGTAGTTAGTTTATCTGTAGCGATACTTTACTTTTCTATTAGTCCTTTTAAAGAAGTCCAATCTGAATTATTAGCCCGTACAACGCCTAATATTTACGATGTTATGATTGCCTTTTTTGGTGGTTTGGTTGGAGTAGTGGCAATAACACGCGTAGAAAAAGGCAATCCTATACCTGGAGTTGCTATAGCAACAGCTTTAATGCCGCCTTTGTGTACAGCAGGATATGGAATTGCTGTAGGGCATTATGATTATTTCTTTGGGGCTTTTTATTTGTATACGATAAACTGCTTTTTCATCTGTATCGCCACCTATTTGATTGTTCGATATTATTTAAAATATCCTATGCTTCAAATACCAAGCCCCAAACAACGCTTGGTTATCGGGTCAGCAATATTGTTATTGATGATTATTATGTTGGTGCCGAGTTCGTACTTAGCGTATCGATTATTACAAGAAAAAAAATACACTAAAAAAGTTGAGCTGTTTATCGATAGAGAATTTTTAGCCGCTGGTAGAACGGTTATTTATAAGAAGATTAATTTCTATAAAAATCCTAAAACCATAGAAATTGCTTTTTTAAACAAAGTGTATACAGCAGCGGAGTGGAAAGAGTTTAATGAAAAATTAAAGTTCTATGAGATCGAGAATTCGGAATTGGTGATTAAACAAGATTTAAGGGAAGTGAATACTAATATAATTGCAGAATCAAAAATAGATCAAGCCTTGTTAGAGCAAAAAGATTCAACGATTCAAGTTTTGCGAGAACGATTGCAGAAATTGGATGTTAATGTAAAAAATATTATACAAGAGTCCAATGTGTTATTTCCGAGTATTTCGGGTATTCAAGTTGGGCGATTAAAAGTTTCAGGAGATTCCATAAGTACTTCCTATCCACTGTTGGTATTGTATAAGATAGAAGGCAAAGAGCAGGAAAAAGTAGCTGCGTTATTTCAAGAGTGGTTGATGGTAAAGACAGGGGAGAAGGTAGTGTTAGTGAAAGAATAAAGAATAGTATATACAGTAAATGTAACTTATTGAATGGATTTTCCTTATTCAAAAGGGATATACCTAACGGTACTTCCTTTGTTCATGAGTTTGGATTATAAGTAAGACACTTCCAGTAACGACCATAACTACTTTAGTTTTACTCAGCAATAGGGAGATAAAAAAAGCCGATAGAAAACTCTATCGGCTTTTTTTTATCAACTGCGTTTAGATTAATAACGGTATTCATCCGCTTTGTATGGTCCGGATACCGGAACACCAATATACTCTGCTTGATCTTTTGTTAATACTTCTAATTCCACACCAATTTTAGCTAAGTGTAGACGGGCTACTTTCTCATCTAAATGTTTTGGCAAGGTGTATACTTTGTTTTCATATTGAGCACTGTTTTTCCAAAGTTCTAATTGCGCTATTACTTGGTTGGTAAAAGAACTGGACATAACAAACGATGGGTGACCGGTAGCACAACCTAGGTTAACTAAACGACCTTCCGCTAAGATGATAACATCGTGTCCATCTACATTGTAGATATCAACTTGTGGTTTTACATTCACTTTAGTTGAGCCATAGTTTTTGTTTAACCAAGCCATATCGATTTCATTATCGAAGTGTCCAATGTTACAAACAATCGCTTTATCTTTCATTGCTTGGAAATGCTCGCCGGTAACTATGTCTTTATTTCCGGTTGCTGTTACAATAATATCCGCTCTAGGAATAGCACTTGCCATAGACTTCACTTCATATCCATCCATTGCCGCTTGTAGGGCACATATCGGGTCGATTTCAGTAACGATTACACGAGCACCGGCACCACGTAAAGAGGCAGCAGAACCTTTTCCTACATCACCGTAACCGGCTACAACCGCTACTTTTCCTGCCATCATGATGTCTGTAGCGCGACGGATACCATCTACAAGAGACTCTTTACAACCGTATTTGTTATCAAATTTAGATTTCGTTACTGAGTCATTAATGTTGATAGCAGGTAATGGCAGTTTGCCAATCTTTTCTCTGTCTTTTAAACGTAATACACCGGTAGTTGTCTCTTCGGAAATACCACGTATTTCTTTTACTAATTCAGGAAAACGATCTAATACCATATTCGTTAAGTCACCACCGTCATCTAAAATCATGTTTAACGGCTTACGGTCTTCTCCGAAGAATAACGTTTGTTCGATACACCAATCAAACTCTTCTTCGTTCATTCCTTTCCATGCATATACAGATATGCCCGCAGCGGCAATAGCGGCTGCCGCATGGTCTTGGGTAGAGAAAATATTACAAGAAGACCATGTCACTTCAGCACCTAAGGCAACAAGCGTTTCAATTAGTACTGCAGTTTGAATCGTCATGTGTAGACAACCGGCTACACGCGCTCCTTTTAACGGTTGAGATGGACCAAATTCTTCTCGAATAGCCATCAAGCCCGGCATTTCTGCTTCTGCTAATTCAATTTCTTTACGACCCCAAGCCGCTAATGAAATGTCTTTCACTTTGTATTTTACGAATGTATCTACCATAAAGGAGTTTTTTAGAATTTATAATAAGCAAAACTACTTTTTTACAGGATAAATACCACTATTATTACTAAAATATGGTTAAAAAAACTATTTAAATATTGAAATGTAGAATTAATAACTATTAATGATACTTTTTAAGGAGGATTAACAAATTTTATTCTAAAAACACTTTGTAAGTACCAAATTGGGGTGATAATCGATAATAGTCCCATTATCTACCGTATCTAGTGTTAAAAGGCCATCCGACGAAACAGATTTTAAAGTGCCAGTTATAGAAGCTCCATTATAGACGGCTTCAACGTGTTGACCAAGACCTAACAAAAGTTCGATATAAGATTGAAATACGCTGTCAAAATCAGAACTTGATTGTAGATATACCGCTTCTACTTCGGTTAACAAGGTTTCCCAAACGTGTTCTAACTGAATAGCGGATCCCCCTTCTATTTTCAAAGAAGTAGCCGATATAGATTCCGGCCAAGTGTCTTGAAGGACATTACAACCAATGCCAATGACACTTGCTTTCAGTTGTTGCCCTTGCCATACATTTTCTACAAGTATACCCCCTACTTTGCGCTCATCGATGTATACATCGTTGGGCCATTTGATGCGAACAGGACTTGAAACAAAAGATTGTACGGCATTACAAACACCTACAGCCGTAAAGGCGGTTAAGGAAAAGATGGGACGACTCGGAATAAACGTTGGGGTATACAAAATAGATAAAGTCAGATTTAACCCCGGAGCACTTTCCCATTTTTTCCCTCTTTGACCTCTTCCTTGGGTTTGGTTTTCCGTAATGACAACAGTTCCGTTTTTAAACGGCTTATATCGAGCAAGTTCTAATGCTACTTGGTTAGTAGATGGACAAGTTGGCAGAAAAATGATGTCTGAACCGGTGAAAATCGTATTGGTAGGTTTATTGTACAAAGTAAATTGTTAAATTTAACGTTTAATAGAAGGAAAGATACGTGGCAAAAACGAAAAAAAGTACAAATAAATCAAACGTTTTAGATTGGATTGTATTAGGAATGCAAGATAAAAAAGCGGAAGACATCACCATTTTAGATGTTCGACACTTAAAAGGCCCCGTTGTAGATTATTTTGTACTTTGTACGGCAAATTCGGATAATCAGGCCGATGCCATTTATACCTCCATTGAAGAGAAAGTATTTAATGAATGCCATGAACACCCGGTTCGGGTAGATGGTTTACAAACAAAAGAATGGATAGTATTAGATTATATTGATATCATGGTTCATGTGATGCGCAGAGATAAACGAGCCTTCTACGCTATCGAAGAACTGTGGGGTGATGCTACTTTCCTTCCTGTTTCATAAATGTTTAGTCTCCTTTAAAATATTTTACGTGTACCCACGTCTACCAATCATATGAGTGAATTAGATCCCAACAAAAAACGCAAAAGTCCGTTGTCCAACAATCCGGCTCCGAAATCCAATATTCAAATTTTGGTTATATCCGGATTATTACTACTTGTTTTAGGAATAGCTTATTTCAGTGGTTCAGATTCCGCACAAACTATTACAATGAAATCGTTTGAGGATATGTACCTTAAACACGATGTTGAAAAAGTAGTATTGGTAAACAATCGTTTGGTTGAAGTTACCTTGAATGAAGAAGCCATTAAGAGTGGGCGTTACGAGAAAGTAAAGCAAAATAGCCCATTGTCCGGAGCATCCAGAGGTCCTCATTTTAAATTTGAAGTTCCTCAATCGTACGACTTCCTTAGTAATTACGAACGGTTAAACAAAAACAATAATATTTCAGAAGACAAACAAATTCCATTAGAGATTGATAGCGATCGAGCAGAGTTAACCAATACACTCATCAGTCTTGCTTTTTGGGTGTTGTTGTTATTTGGTACTTGGTACTTATTGCGTCGAATGGCAGGTGGTGGTGCCGGTGGGCAAATATTTAATATAGGGAAATCCAGAGCCGCGTTATTTGATGCAGAAAACAAAGTTAAAATTACCTTCAAAGATGTAGCAGGCTTAGATGAAGCTAAAGAAGAAGTGAAAGAGATTGTAGACTTTCTTCAAAATCCAACCAAATTCACCAAGTTAGGAGGCAAAATTCCGAAAGGCGCTTTGTTAGTAGGCCCTCCGGGTACCGGAAAAACTCTATTGGCTAAAGCCGTTGCCGGTGAAGCAGGTGTTCCCTTTTTCTCTCTTTCCGGTTCCGACTTCGTTGAAATGTTTGTAGGGGTAGGAGCGGCGCGTGTTCGAGACTTATTTAAACAAGCAAAAGAAAAAGCACCTTGTATCATCTTTATTGACGAAATCGATGCCATCGGTCGTATGCGCGGACGTGGTGCCATGCCGGGAGCAAATGATGAACGTGAAAATACATTAAACTCATTGTTAGTAGAGATGGATGGTTTTGGAACAGATACGGCCGTCATCATCTTAGCGGCTACCAACCGTCCGGATGTGTTGGATGCTGCGTTGTTACGCCCGGGTCGATTTGATCGGATGATTAGCATTGACAAGCCGGATATTGTAGGACGAGAGCAAATTTTCAAAGTGCATTTGAAACCGTTGAAGTTGAATGCGAACGTAGACCCTAAAAAGTTAGCTACGCAAACGCCCGGATTTGCAGGAGCAGAAATTATGAATGTTTGTAATGAAGCTGCTTTAATAGCTGCTCGTAGAAATAAAACCGAAATCGACATGCAGGATTTCCAAGATGCAGTCGATAGAGTAATAGGTGGGTTAGAAAAGAAAAACAAAATCATTTCTCCGGAAGAGAAAAAAATTGTGGCCTACCACGAAGCCGGTCATGCTGTTACCGGTTGGTTCTTGGAACATGCTAATCCATTGGTCAAAGTAAGTATTGTACCGCGTGGAGTCGCAGCACTAGGATATGCTCAATATCTTCCTAAAGAACAGTTCTTATATACAACCGAACAATTAATGGATGAAATGTGCATGACCCTAGGGGGCCGTGCAGCAGAGGAAATTATCTTTGGTAAAATATCTACCGGCGCGCTAAGTGATCTGGAGCGAATAACTAAGTTAGCGTATAGTATGGTATCTGTTTATGGTATGAACGATAAAATCGGAAATATATCCTTCTACGATTCTAAAGCATCGGAGTATTCTTTCAATAAACCTTATTCGGAAGCCACAGCTAAAACTATTGATGAGGAAGCGCGATTAATAGTGGAACGTGCCTATGAACGCACAAAACAACTATTAGTAGAAAAACGCGAGGCTTTAGAAATCATAGCTAAAGAATTGTTGAAGAAAGAAATTATTTTCCAATCCGATTTAGAGGGATTGATAGGTAAGCGCCCATTTGAACAACAAACAACATACGAAGCGTATATCAATGGACAAAACGCAACTGATGAAAAGAAAGAGGAAACAACACCTGCTTCTGATGCATCGGCCTCCGAGCCAAGCGCCTCCTCTGAAAATGCCTCGATTGAACAACCTTTGTCTTAACTACGAATAGAATGGCTTTAAACCCTTCTAAAGAAGCAATATTAAAAAAGATTCGGAACGCGTATACGCGTAGAAATAATTTGCCACCCGAACCAAACTTTTCATCGGATATCTATACGAAGTCCGATGAACAAGATTTAGCTGTATTGTTTGCTCAAAACTTTATTAAAACAAAGGCAGAGTTTTTTTATGTTGATGGTATCAACGATTTACATGTTCAGTTACGGCAAGTACTTCAAGCCCGTTCGATTCATAAACATATTTATGTTTGGGAAAAAAGTATGATTGATGCCTTAGAGGGGTCGGGTATAGATATGGAAACCAGCGAAAAAGATTTTGCTCAAGCGGAAGTAGGCATAACAGGTTGCGATTTCTTAGTTGCGCGCACTGGCAGTCTTATTGTCTCGAGTGGCTCTTTATCCGGAAGGCGCTTGTCGGTATACCCACATATCCATATTGTTATCGCTACGGTAGATCAGATTGTTTACGATATCAAAGATGCACTAGAAGGAATGAAGCAAAAATACCCGATTCGATTACCTTCTATGATTTGTTTGGAAACAGGTCCCAGCCGAACAGCCGATATAGAAAAGACTTTAGTCCTAGGCGCACATGGTCCAAAAGAACTTCTTTTATTTTTGTTAGATGAAACCTTATGAATTAGATATTCCTTCGGGAAAGAAAGTATATTTTTTATCTGATTTTCATCTAGGTGCACCATCGCAACAAGAATCCAGAGTTCGTGAGTTAAAAATTATTCGATTCTTACAAGCCATACAACCAACCGCTCATGCGGTATTTTTATTGGGAGATACATTTGATTTTTGGTTTGAATATAGATATGTTATTCCAAAAGGATTTGTTCGTATACAAGCAGCTATCGCAGCGCTAACCGATGCCGGCATTCCGGTATACGTTTTTACAGGAAACCACGATTTGTGGATGTTTGGTTACCTGGAAGAAGAATTAGGTGTGTCAATTATAAAAGAACCAACGGTCTTCACAATAGATTCTAGACGATATTTAATTGGTCATGGGGATGGATTAGGTCCGGGAGATTATACGTATAAGGTGCTAAAATCTATCTTCACTAATTCTTTTTTTCAGTGGGTATTTAAGATGGCTCCACCGGTTATAGGTATGGGTATTGCACAGTATTGGTCCAGAAAAAGTCGCTTAACCAATCAAGACGATCGATATATGGGCGATAAAGAATATTTATACCAATATTGTAAAACTCAAGTGGAATCACGACCAGTAGACGGATTTATATTTGGGCATCGTCATTTGCCATTAGATGTGCCATTAAAAAAAGAGGTTCGGTATATGAATACAGGGGATTGGATTCGTTATAATACGTATGTAACCCTTGATGAGACTGGAGTAAACTTATGTACATGGTCCAACGAATAATTATACTACTTTGTATAGGAATCATTGTATCGTCTCAAACGATACGACCAATCAGTAGTGTACAAATTCCCGGCAAACCGGTTGCTTTATCCTATGATGCATATGGCTTTGTATATATAGCTGACGAAAAAGGGAATATGTATAAACTGGATTCCCTTGGAAAACAAATGGTAAATTATTCACCTCCGAGAAGAGGCACGATTACCTCCATTGAAGCATTTCGAAATGTTAATATTTTTATATTCTATAGAGATTTTCAAGTCTTCTATTATATAGATCGTTTTTTAAACGCTACACAAACCTTACAATTTAATCCGGATAAAGTAGGATATGCACGGATTGCAACGCCTGCTCTCGACCAATCCGTGTGGTTAGTCGATGAAACAGATTTTTCTTTGAAGAAATATAATACCACATATAATTCATTAGATATCAATACACCCTTAGATTTGATTATTGATCCCAAGGTCTACGATATGAATTTTATGCGAGAATACCAGAATTTATTATTTATTAACGACGCAACATCCGGTATACTTATTTTTGATAATATGGGTAACTATAAAACTAAATTACCGGTGGTTGGGCTTACGTACTTTAGTTTCGTAGACGATTATTTGGTGTATAGCAAAGGAGATGGTAAGATTCATAAAGTACACTTATATACCTACAAAGACGTTATAATAGAATCGTCTGAATTTACAGGTATGAAAGAAGTTTATATTGTACAGCAGAAGATTTTTGGTATTAAAAACAATTCCATATTTATTTATTCTTATTAGTCGTAGGGGTAGAATCTATTCTCTTAGTCTAATATGTAAAATAACCTTACATAAACTCAACTTTTGCAGTTAGTAAGTTGTTTTGTCCATATGTGTGTTTAGATTATGAAAAAAATTATAGGGTTTAGTATTCTTTTTGCTTGTTTTATCGGCCAAGTTTCCGCACAAACAAAATATAAGATATCAGGGGTGGTCAGTGATACCAGTGGTATGTCAGTCATTGGTGCCATACTTTTTGCAGAAGGCACATCGTATGGTACTACTACAGATGTTGACGGTAAGTATGTCTTAGAGCTTCCGGCGGGTACTTATACATTAGTGATCAATTATACCGGATTTAAAACGGTTAAGCGAAAGATCGTAGTAGCCGGAAACCAAACCATCGATTTTCAAATTGAGCCTACGGATGTAGGACAAGCCGTCATTATCACGGGAGAGAAGCCAAATCAAAACGTAGACAACACCAGTATGGGTGTTACGGAGCTGACGATAGATGAGATTAAAAAAATGCCGGCCTTATTTGGTGAAGTAGATATCCTAAAAAACATACAAACATTACCCGGTGTCCAAGTAGCAGGCGAAGGGAATACCGGATTATATGTTAGAGGGGGCGGTGCCGACCAAAACTTAATCTTAATAGACGAAGCACCCTTATACAACGCCGCACATCTTTTTGGTATATTCTCCATTTTTAATGCAGATGCCATTAGCACTGTTGAACTATATAAAGCGGGGGTGCCATCTCAATATGGTGGTCGATTGTCTTCCTTATTAGATGTTCGAACAAAATCCGGTAATATGCAAAAATTCTCTGCTAATGGAGGTATTGGGACAGTTGCCAGTAGATTAACATTAGAAGGACCAATCATAAAAGATAAATTATCGTACGTCGTTTCCGGTCGTCGTTCTTATGCTGATTTATTTTTATTACTTTCTCCTGATGAAGACGTACGAAGCAATAAATTATACTTTTATGATTTAAATGGTCGAATGGACTTTAAATTAAATGCTCGAAATAGTTTTTATGTTTCATCCTACTATGGACGAGATAGATTCAAGTTTGCAGATGTATTTCAACAACGATGGGGTAATGCAACGTTAACGACTAATTGGAAACACGTAGCATCGGATAAATTAATTATTAATACCTACGGTACATATTCTAATTACAGGTATTTATTGGGTATCAATAGTGGGTCAACAAAATTTGACTATGAAACAGGTATTAGAGAATATGCCTTGAAAGTTGATTTTAATTATTTGCCCAACTCTAATCATAATATACATTATGGAGTATCGTTTGCACAACGAACGTATGATCCCGGAAAATTTACACCTAAGGAAGAGGGTTCTGTATTTAAACCTATTCAAAATCCGAATTATTATTCTATCGAAGGAGCCTTATTTGCTTCTAATATTCAAAAGGTAAGTGAAAAAATATCATTAGATTATGGATTACGATTGAATTGGTTTGCTTACATGGGCAAGGGAGTAGTGTATAGTTACAACGGAAGTCCTTCAACCGGAGAAGTCATTGATACTACTACCTATAAAAGCGGTGAATTGATTAAAGATTTTTGGGGTCTGGAACCACGGGCTGCAGTTCGGTATTTGATTAATGATCAAAGCTCTGTTAAAATCGGTTACAATAGAAATATTCAATACCTTACTCAAATATCCAATTCTTTATCTCCTGTACCATTTGATATATGGGTACCGGCAAGCGTTCATTTTAAACCTCAGATTTCTGATCAAATTGCCGCAGGGTATTTTAGAAATTTAAAAGACAACATGTTTGAAACCTCGGTTGAAGTGTACTATAAGTATTTTCAAAATGCTGTTGATTACAAAGACAATGCGGATATATTATTAAATCCTAATATAGAATCACAAGTACGCACCGGTATTGGATGGAGTTATGGAGCGGAGTTTTTCTTGAAGAAGAAAAAAGGAGATTTGACCGGATGGGTGAGTTATACCTTATCTTGGAGTTATCGTAAGATAGATGGTATTAACAATGGTGAAAAATATTTTGCAGGTTTTGACCGAAGACATAACATCAACATTGTCGGTGCCTATAAAATTAACGATCGTTGGGATATATCTGCAAACTGGGTGTTTGGTACCGGACGACCAATAGGTATCCCGAATTCCGGTTATGACTTCGACTACTTTTGGTTAGGTATTTATCCGGAAAGAAACTCGTTCCGATTACCAAGTTATCATCGATTCGATATTTCCGCTACTTTAAAACAAAAGAAAAAGATATTCAAAACAGGGGAGGGAAGTTGGAATTTCTCCATCTATAATTTGTATGGTGCATTTAGAATTAATCCATTTACGGTTATAACCAATACAAACGAAGAAGGGGAGCGTTATTTCGAAGCCATTTATTTCCCGGCACCGATACCTTCAGTTACATATAATTTCAAATTCTAATGGTAATGAAAAATATATTATGGCTTAGTATTTCTTTAGGACTTGTTTTGTCTTGTACTAAAAGAATTGAAATAGAACCCACACCGGGAGAGGAAGTAGCTGTCATACAAGCTTTCTTATTTAATGATTCCGTAGCTAAAGTAGTTGTAACTAAAAATACAGCTTTTCTAAGCTCTACTAAACCGCCCAGATCAGCATCAGCTGTTATTACATTGTCGGATAATGTAGGAAATTCAGAATCTCTTACCTATAACCCTACAGATGAAACGTACTATGGATCTACTATTATTGGTGTGGTTGGACGGACGTATACACTATCGGTTCTGGTAGAGGGCAAACAATACACTGCTGTTTCAGTTTTGCCGGAATTGTACAAAGCAGATAGTATAGTTCCGTATTTTGATCCCGGTAATACTTTTACGGATGAAGGATGGTATGTTCGATTTTATGGTGCAGATAATCCGAATAAGTCAGATTATTATTTTATAAAAGGTTATGCCAATGATATTTTCTTAAATGAACCTACAGATATTTTTGTTTCAGATGATCGATTTCTATCACAAAATGTTCAAGGTATCGATTTGGATTTCCTTTACGAACCTGGAGACAATGCAAGGGTTGATTTTTATTCACTCACGAAAGAAGCGTACGAGTTTTACTTAGCCGCTCAACTACAGTTAAACAGTGATGGTGGATTTTTCTCTACACCCCCTGCGAATGCACCGAGTAATTTTAATAATGGAGCATTCGGTTTGTTTCAGTGTTCTACACGTAAACCCTTATTTGCAACCATACCGAATTAATAAATAGTAGGAATAAGAACTTTAAGAGCACCGGCATGAATGGTTACATGTACGGTGTCACTTTCTTCTATGGGTTCTCCATCGATTTGCAGTACACGTTTTGATGTCCGTTGAATAAAAAGTTCTCGAAACGTAGTTTGATAAACCGAAGCATCCAAATGTATTTTTTTTCTAAAAAGTTGTATGGCTTTACGTATGATACTTATTTTTCCAATTGGTGGTATTAAAACAAGATTTAACAAGTTGTCTTCTAAGTGTGCTAAAGGAGCAATGTACGCTTTGTTTCCATATTGATTCGCATTGGCAAACGTACATACGAGATAGTTTCCTTCTATAGTTTTTTTACCATCCAGTGTAATGCGTAAATGTTCTCCCTTGTAAGTATTCAATGTTTTCCAAGTCGCTTGAATATAGGTTTTAAGACCACGAGTAGGAAGCGCATCAAACGCTTTTCCTACTTCAGCGTCTAGGCCTATGCCTGCTGTACAGAAAAAAGGCTTACCATTGATTAAGCCTGAATCTATCGTACGATGCGACGCGTTGTTTAATAATTTTATAGACTCAGAAGGATTTAAAGGGATTTTTAAATGACGGGCTAATCCATTACCTGACCCCATAGGAACGATACCTAAAGCGCTTTCAGAATGTAATACGGCAGATGCTACCTCATTCATCGTTCCATCGCCACCTACAGCTATGATTCTGGGTATTTTTTGTTGAACCCCTTCTTGTGCCAATTCTCTGGCATGTCCGGCATAACGAGTTAGTTGAATACGGATACTTTCTTTCGGTACACGGGTGATATGTGTATAG
Source organism: Cytophagaceae bacterium (assembly GCA_025455005.1). Classification (GTDB taxonomy): domain Bacteria; phylum Bacteroidota; class Bacteroidia; order Cytophagales; family Cytophagaceae; genus JALONH01. The sequence goes on along the minus strand of JALONH010000011.1, from coordinate 67,287 downwards.
ATTAAATCCGGTATTTTTGATTTATTAATCGCGCCCGAAATTGGATTGATAATAAATAGGTATTGGGTTTTAGAATCCAATGACATTCGTTAAAATAGTTTACCTTTGTTATAGTATGCTTCGGGCAGCGATGCTATATTATGATTAAAATCACAAAAAAAAAAGCAGTATATAAAATTGGTAAGCCGTTACGCCGGTATTTAACCGAATTTGGCAGAGAACATAAATTGTCAATTTCATATTCCGATTTAAATCGATACGAGCATTCTATTCCATTAAAAGACAAAACCAATAAGGATACATTTTGGGAAACCGTATTTTATGCGTCTCAAGATATGATTGAGATTTATGAAGGACTGAAATACACGTATGTATTATTGAAAATCGGAGGGGACTTGAGTGTTTCCCAACACTTATTTATAGACCGAATTGATATTTGTATCTATGGGAATACAAAACCATTTCGGGTTCGAGTAGTAAACCGACTGAATGACAACTTTGATTATTTTTATGTAAAAGTAGCGGATGCTTCCAGAATATATGGTTTAGAGTTGGAGCATATTTTGTCTCCCAACAATATCAACTATATCAGTGATCAGGATACATTAGTGGAAGAACACATAGTGGGGGTGCCGGGGGATATGTTTATTAAAGAGCAATTATCCAATCCGGGAATCAATAAAATACGTTTGGCTAAAGAATTTGTAAAATTCAATGAACGTTGTTTTATCCGACTTTTAGGCGATATGCACTCCAGTAATTATGTCATCGAAATGACCCCGGATTTTGAAGAGGTACACTATCGAATCAGAGCGATAGATTTTGATCAACAATGTTATGATGGAAGGAAATTGGTGTATTTACCTCAGTATTTTCCTCAAAACAATCCGATTATAAACGTAGCAATGGAAGCCTTGAATTCGGAGTCGGTTCGCCAATATCAAATGGAAGAACGTGCCATGATGGCCGGAAGGTTAAGAGCTAATAAATACAGAATCAAGGGTTTATGGGATGCGGTAATGAAAGATTCCATAGCTCCGCCCGAAAACATAGAAAAACTGAAAAAACAATTAGCGGATCATTATGGCGACAAAAAATTCTTGAAGTGTAAAGGGATGGGAAGTATTATTCGTACAAGTTTATACCGATTATTGAAGGATACAAAAGATATGCTGTAGCTTTTTTAGACTATTATTTGTAAAGAAAAATTAAAATTTATACTTTTGTAACCCCACAGCGGAATGGTCTCGTAGCTCAACTGAATAGAGCATCAGATTACGGCTCTGAAGGTTTTAGGTTTGAATCCTAACGAGATCACATAAAGGCTCTGATAGTATCAGAGCTTTTTTTTATAACCCTAGTTCAAGAATATCGTATACTACGTTATACCATTTTTAGTCTATCACATTAAGTCTTAAGTATATGGATGAGCTAGAACGTCAACTATTAGAATTATGTGTTAATGAAAACGTGTTTGTTACCGTTTGTTGCAGTACGGCACATAAAGGTTTTGTAAAAGATATCGTACAGACAATTCGAAAATTCACCCATACCATCACCGTTCGTTATGTAGGTGAAATGCGCTCAGCTGCCGAAGTGCGAGTTGGTAAAAAAACAATTACGGTTGGTTAACGCTACTGTCCGAATTTTTTCCTTTACCAGGGATAACTTTTGGGTTGTCGTAAGTACCACTTACATGGAACGGAATTTTAATAACATCCATCGGTAGTAATTGCATTTTAATTACAAATTGTATAGGTCCGGTAAATTCGGCTTTCCCTTCTATTTCTGTTTCAAATCCATTGATTTTACATTGGAAGTTTGGAATATATACGGTATTATTTTTTATTGTTGAAAACAACGTGAACGATTTACAATTAGGCGCTTTTAGTTTATCTTCTTTACTATGTTTGCTCAATTCTTCAAACATCTTCATTCCATTTATCGTCGCATCTTGAATCGTTACTGTCCCTTCACCTTGTAAACTTTCTGTAATAGGAATATAATCGTCCCCTAACTTTCCTTTTACCATATAATCAATGTCTACTATTCCATAAGCATCTTTTGAAGCCGGTAGCCAATTTCGAATTAGAATAGAAGACTGATACCCCTTTTGAATATCCCAATGGGTAACATTAAGTTTAAGGGTGACGAAAGGGGTTTTTTCAGTAGTGGTATATGTTCCATTACCCATTACAATCGAATTGTTTAACAAGGTTTTACATTCGTTCAATCGTACCGTTTTATTTTCAATGGTAGCATTTACATGTAGTGGGCTAAAATGTAAGTCGGTAAAATATACATGTTTGAACTTTGCGGATAGTTGTAACGCCCAATTCGACGGTACTTTCCAAGTGCCGGATGCGTTAGCTGTCCGTGAGGAGGATAAGAGAGGATTAAGGTCTAATGTATCTCCGGACAATACAAAATCACCATTTACATGCGAATTCGTTTGGAAAAGTGTTAGATAGTGGTTTAAGTAACCCTTGATTGCTATATCTGAGTGATCGATTTTGAGTTTACATTTTTCTACTTTAACGGCCTCGTCTTGAAAGGACCAAAGCCCTTCTCCGATTTGGATCGTTTTTGCCCAAGCACTGCCGAGCAGCAAGCCATTCTTTATTTCGATGGATCCGTTTGTTGTTAAATTAGAATAGTTCTTATTTTTAATTTCTTCCCAAATACCTTTAGACTCTATGTTTGTTTGTAGCGAACCTCTTACTTTATATCCCTCTATAGGATTTACTTTCGTGAATGCTTCTAGGTCAAGAGTGGATTTTAGTTTTAAACTATACTCTATTCGATCCAAGTCATTGACATAACCGGATAAGGTAAAAGGAGCGTTAGCTAAGGATCCGGTAAATTGATCGATTTCTATTCGGGTGTCTTCCCATTTACCTGTTCCATTAATGGCTTGTCCTTTAAATACAATGTTTTCAATAGATTCACTGTAGTTATTGGGTTTGTAGTATCCATCAGTTATTTGGATGATGGACGTTAATTTGGGGAATTGTTTTGTTTGAGTGTTGAATGATCCATATACTTCAAGTTGACTCTTTAATTTTCCTTTCCATTGGTTCTTAGGTATAGGGTATACTTTTTCTATATCATCTAAATTTACATCACATAATAGATTGCCATCTATAAAGGGCTGCCTATACCCTTTATAGAGTAGTTTGCCTTCTAAAGTATTCTTGCCAAATACTATGTTGTAATGTGGTATTTGGAAGTAGGTGTCTTCCGGTTTTCCGGATGGATTTCCGGCGAACAGTTGGAATTGAATCTTATCGAATTGAAGGGGCAGGGTATCGTAATTTAGAAACCCATTTTTTATACCACTACTCATTTTGAAAATGGGGACTTGTAACAACGTATACGTTGAGTCATGATTCTTTTTATATTTCAAATGACCTTTAGCTGCTACGTCCAAGTGCATTTCCCCTGCGATTTCTTTATAGGAAAGAGGAAAGATTTTAGTATAGGCATCTAAATTAAAATCACCCACTAGGCTCATATCAATAAACTTATCCTTTCCACCTTTAACTAATATGTTACCTTTTAATTGGTGTTTATCCACTACAGCCATTAGATTTTTTAGGTGGAAGGTAGTGCTATCCGGATGGCCATTTATATTGGAAATTTCTATTTGAGTATTGATGGAATCTACTCTAAAAGGTAAGCTATCAATTTTGAAGTATCCATTCGATATAGCCATATCTATATCAAATATGGGTATTGTTTTATCATTGTCGCCAATCATTCCTTCAATAGAGGCAAAGAGGGAGACAGTTCCACCGGACTCCATCGGTATCTCATCCATTCGATACGCACCGGGTATCAAAGATAACAGTTGTTTAAATTCTGTACTTTTAGATTTTGCAACTAAGTTTACAAAAATCCCCTTCGATTTATTTTGTATTTCACCATTAAAACTCAAGTTTAGTGCATTAATATTTAACTCGTGTCCTATAAATCGAAATTGATTGCTATGAGGTAATAAAATATGATCCACTTTTAATGTCACAGTTTTATTATCTACTAAAAGAATGTCATGATGTTCGATATTAAGTTTTGAAATAGATGATGCAGTGGAATAAAATATAGTATCGGCACTAATTCTAATAATTCCGCTGTGATCGATTTGGTCAGCATGAATAAAAATATCATTTTGATAATCTTTATAATCTAGCACACCCCTTTTAATAAGTAATGCATCTACCCGCACCCTATCACTACTGGAATCCGAATCAGTAGAAGGTCGAAGGATATTAAAATTGTTATGTCCGTTTTTTAGAATATGTAAAAAAATATGGGGTTCTAGAAGTTCAATTTCTTTTATTAATGTCTCTTCTCTCCATAGTATAGACCATGGGAATCTAATGGTTATTTCAGAACAAGTTAATAGTGTATCATTATGGAATTCATCCAAACCGATCAAGGTATTATCTGATACAGTAATGGTGGGACTTAAAGAAGAATTCAAAATTGAGAATTGAAATGTCTCAAAATGAATATGTGCCGTTAATTTTTCATTTAAAATTTCTTCGATTTTTGTTCGGATGCTTCCGGAAAAAAATTGAATAGCGCTATATAAGCAAATAAGAAGAAGTACAAAAGTTACTCCACCCCAGCGTAAATAGGAAAATTGTTTTTTTGTGAGCACCATATAGAATAGTACTCAATATACAAAAACTATAAGACACTAATGGAGGTATTTCTGTTAAATCAAATTAACATCCATTAATGCAGGTGTGGCCTTTTTTATCTTTATGGCTACCTTTAAAGGTTTGATTTTTGGGGCTACAAGTTACGAGCGTGAAAGCTAAAGCTAGGATGGCAAGAAGTGTTTTCATACATTAAATACGTCCGAAAACGTTTTTTAGTATAAAAAAAAGCCGTTAATGAAGTAACGGCTTTTGGATAATAAGGATTAAAATTAATTTAGATAATCATACCGGCGCCTACGGTTTCGTTGGTAAATTCATCTACGAGTATAACACTTCCGGTAGCTCTATTTTTAGAATAACTATCAAAAAATAGAGGAGTTGTAGTACGAATAACAATACGACCAATATCATTTAATCCTATTGTTTTGTCGTCTTCTATTTTATTTAAGGTATTAATATTTATTTTATAACGTACATCTTTGATGACACAACGGGCATCTCGAGTTGTATGTTTAATGACATATTTTCCACCGGTATTCATTTTTTTATCGTTCAACCAACAAATCATTAGTTCGATATCTTGACTAACCTCCGGTTGGTTGTTGGGTTTTACAATCATATCTCCTCGACTGATATCGATATCGTCTTCTAACGTGATGGTAACGGACATGGGAGGGAAAGCTTCTGCTAAAGGACCTTCAATGGTTTCTACAGATTTTATTTTTGAAGATAATCCTGAAGGTAAATGCACCACTTCTTCACCCGGACGGAAAATGCCGCCCTCCACTTTACCGGCATACCCACGATAGTCATGGTATTTATCATTCATAGGACGAATGACATATTGAACAGGAAAGCGAGCGTCTATAAAATTTAAATCAGCTGAAATATTTACTGTTTCTAAATTGTACATTAACGTACCCCCTTTATACCAAGGCATATTATCAGAGGCATCTACTACGTTATCTCCTAATAAGGCGGAGATGGGAATAAATCGAATATCCGGAATCGATAGTTTGGATGCGAAGTTGGAATAGTCCGAACAGATTGTGTTAAAGACTTCTTCTTTGAAGTCAACCAAATCCATTTTGTTTACACAAACAATAACGTGTTTGATTTGCAATAGAGAAGCGATGATAGAATGTCTGCAAGTTTGTTCGATAACACCATGGCGTGCGTCTACAAGAATGATAGCTAAGTTTGCTGTAGAAGCACCAGTCACCATATTTCTCGTATATTGAACGTGACCCGGAGTGTCGGCTACAATAAATTTACGTTTTGGAGTAGCAAAATAACGATAAGCAACATCAATGGTGATACCTTGTTCTCTTTCAGAACGTAGACCATCGGTTAATAAAGATAAATCAACATACCCTTTACCTTTTCGTTTGGATACCTCTTCAATTTGTTCGAGTTGGTCTTCGAATATGGCTTTAGAGTCGTATAATAAACGACCTATTAAGGTACTTTTACCATCGTCTACACTACCGGCAGTAGTAAAGCGTAGTAAGTCCATATTTAAATAACTTTCTGTGCTATAGGATTCTTTTGTACTTGTAGTCTGTGACATATATATAAGTAAATGCTTAATTCGAATAGATTAAAAATAACCTTGTTTTTTACGATCTTCCATAGCTGCTTCAGAGCGTTTATCGTCGGCACGTGTTCCGCGTTCCGTCTGACGGGCTGCCGCCACTTCTTGAATAATCTCTTCCAGAGTAGATGCTTCTGATTCTACTGCTCCGGTACAGGTCATATCACCTACGGTACGGAAGCGTACAATCTTATTTTCAACTGTTTCACCATTCATTACTGTGATAAAAGGTGAATGAGCAAGCAATGTTCCTTCACGGTTTACAATATCGCGTCTGTGGGTAAAGTAGATACTAGGAATTTCAAGATTTTCAGCCAAAATATATTGCCATACATCCATCTCTGTCCAATTACTTAAAGGGAATACTCTAAAGTGTTCTCCTACTTGTTTTTTTCCGTTGTACAGATTCCATAATTCCGGGCGTTGATTTTTAGGGTCCCATTGACCGAAGTCGTCTCGATGGGAAAAGAATCGTTCTTTCGCTCTTGCTTTCTCTTCATCTCTTCGAGCGCCACCAAAGCAAGCATCAAATTTAAATTCTTCAATTGTTTCTAATAAGGTAATCGTTTGCTGGGAATTTCTACTAGGATTAGGACCTTTTTCTTCTACTGCAGTTCCCTTGTTAATAGAATCTTGAACGGAACGAACGATTAATTGCGCATCTAATTTTTTTACTAGATAATCACGGAATTGAATCGTCTCTTCAAAATTATGCCCGGTATCTACATGTACTAATGGAAATGGAATACGTGCAGGGAAAAATGCTTTTTCCGCTAGACGAACCATAACAATGGAATCTTTTCCTCCTGAGAACAATAAAGCCGGTCGCTCAAATTGTGCGGCAACTTCCCGCATAATGTGAATGGCTTCAGATTCCAGTTGTTTTAAATGAGACAATTTATACGAATTCATGATGATAGGATATAGAAATATTTTATTTAATGTAACGTTACTTTAGGTAAGATTTGATCTACGATATCCTGTAAGCACTTCTCTAATGTATTAAGATCGGTACGTACCTCTAAGTTGGGATGTGTAGGAGCTTCAAATGGAGAATCAATTCCGGTAAAGTGTTTAATTTCTCCGGCTCTGGCTTTCTTATATAAACCTTTTACATCTCGTTGTTCACAAACTTCAATCGGGCAATGAACGAACAACTCAAAGTAGTCGTCTTCACCGATAATTTTTTTGGCCATTTGTCGAATCTCTTCTGTAGGACTGATAAGAGAACAAATCGTTATGATACCACAAGAAGCAAACAACTTCGAAACCTCAGCAGCGCGACGTATGTTTTCTATACGATCTGCTTCTGAAAACCCTAGATTATTATTGATACCGGTACGTAGGTTATCACCATCCAATAACATCGTTACATGCCCACGTTCGTGTAATGCCCCTTCTACTGATTTTGCTAGTGTACTTTTACCGGATCCGGAAAGACCCACCATCCAAATTACCAGTGCTTTTTGACGAAGCGCTTTTTCTTTATCACTTCGTTGAAGTATCTTATCAAAGATTGGATGTATATGATCAGCCATACTGTAAAATAATGAGGTACAAAAGTAAGGTATTATAACCAATATTCATGCGGTAGTTGAAGGATTTTTATTTGTTTTAACTTGAGTGATATTCTATACTCTATCGAATTAGTAAAGTATTTATTTTGTAATCGATGTTGACTTCCAAATAGCCTTTTGTATTCTCATAGGTAAGCTATAATATGCTCTGTTTTTTATGTAAATTGCCAAACAAATTTATTTGCATGCAGTATCCAATAGAATCATTAGAAGCAGCTGCAGTTCAAGCTGCGATTGAGGCCGGTAAAGCAATACTGGAAGTTTATGACCGTCCTGATTTTACTTCTTTAATAGAGTACAAGGACGACCGTTCTCCGTTGACCTTAGCGGATAAGCAATCTCATATTGTTTTATCAAAAATATTACAAGATAGTTTTCCATCCATACCCATCTTATCAGAAGAAGGCAGTGAAGTGTTGTTAGAGGAACGCACTTCATGGCCGTATTATTGGTTGGTAGACCCTTTGGATGGGACAAAAGAATTTATAAAACGGAATGGAGAGTTTACTGTTAATATTGCGTTAATGGAACATAATCGACCGGTGTTGGGGGTTATTTATATACCGGTTACCAGTCAATTGTATGTTGGTATTCCTAAAGTGAAGGCATATAAAATAGAACAACATAAGAAAACACCATTACAGGTAAGAGTTGCAAGAGCTCCTAGAATTGCAGTTGGGAGTCGTTCGCATGCTTCACCGGATGAACAAGCAATACTTACTAAGTACAAAATTGATGAAACGATTAGCACCGGAAGTTCGATTAAGTTTTGCTTAGTGGCGGAAGGAAGTGCAGATTTATACTATCGCCACGGACCTACCATGGAGTGGGATACCGCGGCCGGTCATGCTATTGTAGAAGCAGCAGGCGGCACCCTCACCAAAATCGATGGAAGTCTCTTTCCCTATAACAAAGAAAATTTATTGAATTCCGGTTTTATAGTATTAGGTACTCTATAAAAAATGAACACTCCACGTGTAGAGTTGATTACTTCATCTGATGGATCTCATTCTCTTTACCATAGAGAGTTAAATGAAACGTATCATTCCAAACATGGTGCTTTACAAGAATCGAAGTATGTTTATATACAACAAGGAATTCATACTTTGTTGCCTAAAAACACAATCGATGTCATAGAAGTAGGATTCGGTACAGGATTAAACGCATTGTTAACCTATAAGTGGGCTCTGGAGCATGATGTATTGGTTCGGTATACAACGATAGAACCCTTTCCTGTATCGTTAGCTACAGTACAACAATTAAATTATTCTGCCTTGACGGAGGTTCAGGAATCGATTTTTACAGCCTTACATGAGTCGGCATTTAATACTAATATTGAACTCCATTCTAATTTTATATTATTTAAATATTCAAAATTACTAGAAGACCTATCTTTGCCAAAAGAAAGTTTTGATATTTGTTTCTTTGATGCGTTCGCCCCTTCTAAACAACCGGACATGTGGTCTACAAGTAATTTTAGTATGTTATATACTGCATTAAGAAAGGAAGGTATACTAGTAACCTATTGTGCACAAGGAAATTTTAAGCGAACACTTCAACAAATTGGTTATCGAGTAGAGGCGATAAAGGGACCACCATTTAAAAAAGAAATGACAAAAGCTTGTAAAAGTTGAGATTAACGTACATATTTATAGGATGCTGCGTACACTACGTCATATGTATATTGTATATCCCATTATTAGTATATGGTTAATGGCTGTAGTGAATTTTTGTATCAACCCTCCGGATGTTCGCTCGAATTTAGATAAAGATTTAAGCTTGGAAGAAAATTTGCAAATCAATGAAATGGAATCCATTTCAGAATGGTTTATTGAATATTGTTTGGATAAGAAGAATATGATTCCTGAAAATCAAGAAGATGATTCAGGTGGATCATTAATAGAAAAAGTATATTTCTACTTTGTAATACCGGATAAAATATCCAATATCGCTCTACATTCGAAAGTAATAGGGGATACTAACTATATTCATCACGCTGACTTTTTTAATTATCCCATTCCATACCGTAACATACCAACCCCACCTCCTAATAACGCTTAACTACTTTAGTCTTTAATAGTTTTCGTTATACTTTAATCTTATTTATATGATAGATGCTATCACTTCCTTTAGTGTAAGGAATAAGTGGGCTGTATTGGGTGCTATGTTACTTTTAGTTATTTGGGGTGGATACTCTTTACTAAAATTACCCATAGACGCAGTTCCAGATATTACCAACAAACAAGTAAATGTAATTACCCTTTCGCCTAATTTAGGTCCGGTGGAGATTGAACGTTTTATCACTTCACCATTAGAAATTCAACTTTCCAATATTAAAGGCTTACAGCAAATACGTTCTATATCAAAATTTGGTTTGTCTTCTGTGACCGTTGTATTTGATGATGCTACGGATTTGTATTGGGCCAGACAACAAGTGTTTGAACGCTTAAGTACCGTTAAAAAAGATTTACCGGCTGGTGCAGAACCAGAGTTGGCGCCCATTACCACAGGTATTGGGGAAATTTATCAATACGTTATTCAGCCGGAACAACCCGGAGATACCTCCTTCTCCTTGATGGAAATCCGATCCATACAAGATTGGATTATTCGGAAAAATCTACTGGGTACGCCTGGTGTAGCGGACATAAGTAGTTTTGGTGGTTATAAAAAAGAATATCAAGCTAAATTATTTCCGGAACGATTACGGGCCTTTAATGTAACCATACCGGAATTATTTGATGCATTAGAGCAAGGTAACAATAATACCGGAGGTGCTTACATAGAAAAAGACCGTCGTTCTTATATTATTCGAGGGGTTGGATTAGCTACTACATTAGAAGATATACAAAATACAGTTATTAAAATAAATGATAATGTTCCTGTTCTAGTTAAAGATGTTGCCAATGTTGAACTTGGAAGTAGTATCCGTTATGGAGCTATGACAATGGATGGACAAGGAGAAGTCGTTGGTGCAGTTGTGCTTTTACAAATGGGTGAAAATGCTTCAGATGTTATAGAGGGATTAGAAGAAAGAATGACTACGGTAAAAGCGCTTCTACCGGAAGGATTAACTATTAACACCTTTATTAATCGGAAAAATTTAGTTGCTCGAACAACTTCTACAGTTTCTAAAAATTTGATAGAAGGTGCTATTGTCGTGTTGCTGGTGTTATTTCTTTTTTTAGGAGATATCAAGGCAAGTTTAATAGCAGCGTCTGTTATTCCATTGTCTATGTTGTTCACATTTGGTATGATGGTCAGTACCGGAGTGATAGGTAATCTAATGAGTTTAGGAGCATTAGATTTCGGACTTATAGTTGATGGCTCTGTAATTGTAGTAGAGGGTATCGTCATGATGTTAAGCTTACGAATGCGGGGAATGGTTAAAGGTGTGCCTTATGAAGATCGTCAAGTATGGGTTATAGATGAGATGAAGAATATTAAAAATTCTGTCTTCTTCGGCACTATAATTATTTTAATTGTGTATACGCCTATACTTTTTTTATCCGGTGTAGAAGGTAAAATGTTTCGTCCAATGGCTTTAACTGTTAGTTATGCCATATTTGGCGCTTTATTTTTATCGCTCACCTATGTACCAATGATGTGTGCTTGGATATTAAATAAACCACATGCTGAAGGGGGATTTTCGGATCGATTGGTTGATTATTTACACGATAAAATTTTTGAGCCGATTTTCCTTCGTGCATTAAAAATTAAAACTACACTTGTAGTTGCTTTGGTTGGTTTATTACTTGTAGCCGGTTTTACTTTTACTCAGATAGGAGGGGAGTTTATTCCGAAATTAGATGAGGGAGATATACAAATCGAAACCCGGTTACCGGTAGGCACATCCTTATCGCAGAGCATTGAAACCTCTATTAAAATTGAACAAAAATTACTGGCAGAATTTCCGGATGAAATCGAACATGTAGTCGGCAAGATTGGAACATCTGAAATTCCTGTTGATCCTGTTCCGATGGAATCAACGGACATTATCATTTCAACTAAACCGAAGGATCAATGGAAACGAGTTCATTCTAAAGAACAATTAATCGAGCAAATCAATGCAGTATATACAGAGTTCTTCCCGGGTACATTACCCTCCATGCAACAACCGATCGAAGCAAGGTTTAATGATTTATTAAGTGGGTCAAAAACAGATGTAGTTTATAAGTTATATGGGTCGGATATAAAAGAAATGATACAATTAGGGAATCAGTTGATGTCTATTCTAGCTTCTTTAGAAGGTGCTAAAGATGTTCAAATGCAACAAATGGATGGCCTTCCTCAAATACAAGTAAGTTATAATCGAAGAACCCTAGCCCTCTATGGTATTACAATAAATCAAGTAAACGAAGTGATTGAAACGGCTTTTGCCGGTAAAAAATCAGGGATTATATATGAGGAAGATCGAAGGTATGATTTAGTGGTTCGATTAGAAACCCTAGAACGAAATAAAGTTGAGACCTTAGAAAATATTTTGATTAAAGATTTCAAAGGTAATCTAATTCCTTTAAAACAATTAGCCAAAATTACATTAGATATCGGACCAGCAGAAATTCGCCATGTCAACAAATCGAGATGTCTACAAATAGGAGCAAACGTAAGAGGAAGAGATATGGAAAGTTTGGTAAAAGAAGCTAATGTGCGTATTAAGAAAGAAGTGAGTTTGCCTTTTGGTTATGTATTAGAAGCCGGTGGTCAATATGAAAATCTCCGTATGGCGAAAGAACGATTAATGATTGTAGTTCCTATAGCATTAATTATCATTCTAGCATTATTGTATGCTTCATTTGGAACAGTAGGGGAAAGTATTTTAGTATTTACAGCTGTACCTATGTCTGCTATCGGCGGAATCTTTGCTTTATATATAACCGGGATTAATTTTAGTATTTCTGCTGGTGTTGGATTCATTTGTTTATTTGGCATTGCTGTATTGAATGGTATCATGTTAATAGGCCATTTTAAACAACACCAAAAAGAATATGACTCTGTTGAGTTATTAGTGAGGGCCGGAGTGAAATATAAATTCCGACCTGTACTTATGACGTCTGCTGTCGCTGCATTAGGGTTCATGCCTATGGCTATTGCTACTGGAGCCGGTGCTGAGGTACAAAAACCGTTAGCTACGGTCGTTATTGGAGGACTGGTTGTAGCAACTGTATTAACTCTGATTATTTTACCAATATTATATTTATTGTTCCTTTCCACACCATCAAAAAAATAATACACATGAAATTTTATATATTAATTATACTCGTAAGTATCGGACTGTTTAGTTGTTCGGAAGTAAAAAAAGAAGTGGTTTCGTCTAAGCCCTTTACATTATCGGAGAAGCAACTTAAGGGCATGAATATATCCCTTACGGCTACTCAAAAGATAACGATTCAACCTATGGTGGTCAGTACCGGTAAAGTATCGATGGCTCCTAATAGTTCTGCTATTATTAGTACGAACATAAGAGGTAAAATTTCCGAAATTTTAGTCCGAGAAGGTACCTATGTTACCAAAGGTCAACCATTACTACGGATTAGTAGTATTGAATTTATCGAGTTACAACAAAGTTACTTATCAGCTAAAAATGAAGCCCAGTTATTAACCTTAGAGTTTGAACGTCAAAAAAAGTTAAGAGAAGACAATATAGGGGCATTAGCAGATTTTCAAGCCGTGGAATCCAAATATTATAATGCATTGAATACGGTAGAAAGTATTGGTGAAAAATTAAAGTTATTAGGAGTTGATGTTACAGAATATAATCATAAATCGACTGCAAATGTTAAAAATACATTAACGATTACATCTCCTATATCCGGATCGGTATTTAAAATTAAAAGTACTCTTGGAATGTTTGTGGATCCAACAACCGATTTAGTAGAGGTTTATAATTTAGAGAAGTTGTATGTAGACTTAGATATCTATGAAAAAGACATAGATTTAGTTCAGATAGGACAAGATGTTACGATAGAATTTTTAAATCAAAACGTACCTAAAGTTAAAGGGAAGGTGACCTTTGTCTTAAATGCAATAGATCCCATGGCAAAAGCAATTCCGGTTCATGCAAGTTTTATACCGCCTAAAGGATCTAATATTTTACCTGATATGGGAGTAAAAGCACTATTGGTTGGAAAGGCATCTACTACACCTGTGATTGCTGTTCCAAACGCTGCCTTATTACAAGAAGGGGAGTTGTTTTTTGTTTTTATAGCCATGCCTAAAGAAAACGCTACCTATCAATTTAAAAAAGTAAAAGTAATTTTAGGAGATTCAGATGGGGTTTGGACTGAAGTCAAAGTAGGCGAAGGAATTGATAAAGGTACTTTGGTCGTTAGTGAAAATGTATATTTAATTAATGCGGAACGTAAAAAGATGGAGTCTAATTAGTTTTTTTTATATTTATAACGGAATTGTACTATCGGACTTACTAAGCTGTCCGATCCATACTATTTTGAAGGGTATCTATTGTATGTTTAACAATAGATACCCTTCCGTTATTAATCAACTGTATTATTACAGTACTTTATTTAAGTTTTATTATGCGATTGTATACTATTCTCTTTTTAATTCCTCTCTTTGGCGCTGTCATTACTTCTAATGCACAGGTAACGTTATATTCCACTATTGATTATAAGTCCTTAAGCGTGGATGGGATGACAATGGTAAAAAATATAAATCAATCGAATATCGTTTTTTCGTCGGATGATTCTTTGCTTTACATAAGTTGGGGTGATATGTTGAATGGAGCAGGTATTAGCATTTATAATGTGGTAACAAAAAAAGTAGAATCCATTTTGCAGATGCCCAAAACCTCCACTTTAAAAACGATTCAATTCAAAGTAGACCCAACAAATAAATACACATTGCTTATACGATTTGATGTGACAAAGTTTTTTTATATCAAAGATTGGCGTCAATTAAAAAGTAATGATTTACTTCAGCCGTCCTCTACTAGCTTTCGATATTCTGTCCTGTATTCAAAAGTAGAATGTTCGTATTTCGAATTTGAAAACAATGAAACTATAGTAATGACATCTGATTTGTATCCAACTATTTTTTATCGTTGGAACTTAACAACTAAAAAAGTAGTAGATGTAAAAACATATGAAGACAGTGTAGAGAGCTGTATAATTATAGCGCCCGGTAAATTGCTAATGAATTTTCATAAAAAAGTGGATATAGGTTATACATTAAAGCATTATAGAGTCTATTATTCTGAAAAAGATTCTTTTTCTACTACTCTAGAAACCAATACTTCTTTTCATTCCATACAAGTAATCAATAACCAAATCAATAACGGTCGATTGGTAACGGATACACATGTGTTTCAATTCGATACTACCCCTCAGCTCTTAGAATATGATCGACTGAAAACTAAATCTACTTCAACTAGAACTCCGACCATTTATCCCATACAATCAGATATCTATTTCTATATGATTCCCTGGTCAAAAGAAACTAAATTAGTGAATGGGGAAGGGGATGCCATACCATTACCGGAGGGTGTCCTGATTGCCCAAGTATTTAAAACATTTCAATGTTCCAATTCCGGTACGTATTTTATTTTTGCCAATGTCATGGAAGACAAAATGTACCTTTTAAAACTTAGATAATTATTTTATAAAAAAAGCCACTGATTAGAATAGTGGTTTTTTTTATAGAGTATAAGAGTCTTTATTCGTTCGAAAATCGAACTACTTTATTATCAATGGGAGGTAGTGTTCTGATGTAATCATACATATCACTTAAATCTTCTATTGTCATGCCTGCATACATAGCCCAAGGCATAACCGTATTGAAAGTGTTAGGTGCAACTTTTTGTGCTTGGTAGGCACTATCAGCATAGACTTTAAACCGTTGAATAAACTGTTCTTTTGTCCATTTACCAATTCCGCTCGACGAATCCGGTGTAATATTAGCAGAGCGTACAATGGCACTGCTTCCTATTTTAAATTCGAATCCACCGGCATACTCCATCCCGGCAATAGGTTGTCCTTTTTCTTGTTTCGTATGGCATTCACCACAGGCCGCTGCATTAAATAAATATTGACCATGCTCTACCGTACCTTTTGTTGGGATCGTAGTTGCCGCTTGATTTTTTCGAGGCAAAGTAGGCAATATAAAATTCATAGGGAAATCAATTTCTCTTTCCGGTATGGTACTGGTTTTGGGTTCTAACGTTCGGATATAGGCGATGATGGCGTGTATATCTTGATCGGCCATTTGTCCGTATCGATGATAAGGCATTACAGGGAAAATGGCTTCATTCGATTTACTTACACCCATGGTAATGGCTCTATAGAGTTCTCCATCTGTCCATGAACCTAGTGCACTAGGGGTAATATTCTTGGAATAAAAATTACCCGGGAAACCAAAGTCCCTTGAAAACAGTTCTCCGCCTATTCCTTCCGTCCCTTTTACCATAGGGCCAGCGTATAAGGACCAGTCTCTTTTAGAATGACAATCCATACATACAGTTACGGCATTAGCCAAGTATTTCCCTCGTTCGATTCGATCCGCTGTTCGTTCAATGTTTAACACCGGAGCCTCTCCCACATTGGGTAAGGCAACGTGTAGGTAGGTGATCAAGCCGATTACTACGAAAACGATAAGTACCAAAGCAGCTAAAAAGATTTTTTTCATATTAAAAAGGATTAAAGTAAAACAAAAAGGTTTATGGATTATCTCTTTAAAGAGAACGCATATTCTTTAGCAAAATAAGTGATAATAATTTTAGCACCGGCCCGCTTCATACTGAGTAACATTTCATTTCTAACACTATCATTGTGAAGCCAACCTTTGGCTGCAGCAGCTTTCACCATCGCATATTCACCGCTGACATTATAGGCAGCAATTGGAATATCAAATTGATCGTATAATGTTTTGATAACATCTAAATACGATAGAGCCGGCTTAACCATTAAAAAGTCTGCTCCTTCTTGTACATCTAATTCCGCCTCTACTAAAGCCTCGGTAACATTTCCTGGATCCATTTGGTAGGTTTTTTTATCTCCGGCTTTGGGTGCTGAATCAAGTGCATCTCTAAAAGGTCCGTAAAACGAACTGGCATATTTGGCAGTATAGGACATGATGGAGGTATCGATATACCCTTCTTGATCTAATAGGTCACGTATAAAACCTACTCGTCCATCCATCATGTCGGATGGCCCAAGGATATCGGCTCCGGCTTGAGCTTGTGCTAATGCCATTTTCCCTAATATGGGAAGTGTCTCGTCGTTTACAATTTTACCCTCGACTACTAAACCATCATGCCCATCTGTAGAGTAGGGGTCCATCGCCACATCGGTCATTAAACAGATGGAGTCGCCATAGTCAGATTTAAGTTGTTGAATGGTATTTAAATAAATATTCTGGTTATAACTAATTGTGGCGTACGGGTCTTTTAGCGAATCCGCTATATGTGGAAAAAGAACAAAAGAAGATAACCCAAGTGCTAAACAAGCATCGATTTCTTTTTTTATTTCATCCGGAGAATGTCTAAAGATACCGGGCATAGAAGCGATTTCGTGTTGAATCTGTTTCCCCTCCGTTAAAAATAAAGGAAACATTAAGTCCGTAACGGATACTTCATGTTCGCGGACCATGGATCGAATGGTTGGGGATTTTCTATTTCTTCTGGGACGTCTCATAAGTATATACAAAAGTAAAGGAGTCGGTAACGACTCCTTCAGAATTAGATTATTAATTAGAAAGCAAGAATAGTTTTTTCAATGATGGAACAACACTCATTCATTTGTTCCTCTGTTATGATTAAAGGAGGTGCAAATCGAATAATATCTCCATGTGTAGGTTTGGCCAATAAACCGTTTTCCATTAGTTGCATACATACATCCCATGCGGTCTTTCCATCGGCAGTGGGTTGAATAATGATAGCGTTCAACAGCCCTTTACCACGAACGGTTGTAATCAAGGGCGTTTTAGATTGCAACGCACGCATCCGTTCACGGAATAATTCGCCCATTTGATTTGCATTTTGAATTAAGTCTTCATCCAAAATGACTTGTAATGATTCCATTAACACAGCACAAGCTAATGGATTGCCTCCGAAGGTAGAGCCATGTTCTCCGGGTTGTATGGTTAACATCACTTCATCCGAAGTTAACACACAGGAGACAGGGTATGTCCCCCCGGAAAGTGCTTTACCTAATATCAATAAATCGGGGTGAACACCTTCATGTTGCGAAGCGAGAAGTTTACCGGTTCGCCCTACACCCGTTTGGATTTCATCCATCATCAAAATGACGTTATACGTCGTACATAATTCTTGAGCAGCTTTAAGATAACCGTCGTCCGGAACATAAACGCCGGCTTCTCCCTGAATAGGTTCAACCCAAAAACCACAAACATTAGGATGGCTGAGTGCTTTCTCCAAAGCCGGAATATCATTATAAGGTATGATTTGATAACCCGGCATAAATGGACCAAAATTATTTCTGGAATCTGGATCTGTAGAGGCAGATATAATACCGGTGGTACGACCATGGAAGTTACGTTCTACCGCCACTATGATAGCTTCATTATTTGGAATGCCTTTTACTTGATACCCCCACTTGCGCACTAGTTTTATGGCGGTTTCATTGGCCTCTGCGCCGGAATTCATGAGGAGTGCTTTATCGTATCCAAATAATTCACATAGGTACCGTTCCGCTTCACCTAAACGATTATTATAGAAGGCTCGAGAGGTTAACGTAAGTGTTTTAGCTTGTTCCGTGAGTGCTTGAATAATTCTTGGGTGGCAATGCCCTTGATTAACGGCACTGTAGGCGGATAAGAAATCATAATAGTGTTTTCCTTCCACATCCCATAGATGTACTCCTTCGCCTTTTGCCAATACTACCGGTAGCGGATGGTAATTATGCGCGCCGTATTGGTCTTCCAAGGCCATTGCCTGATGGGAAAGAGAGGAGATTGAAGTAGACATATAGTATATTGTTTAAACAGTGCTAATATGGATATATCCCATAACATTAAACTTAACCAGTCAGGGATGGTTAATGCATGTATAGAACAAACAAAAATACAATATTATTATCAAGTACTTAAAAATGCCACCAAAGAAATCTGTACATGGTATGTTGATTCAACGCGATTATTATATCAATGAAACCGGTCAAATGGTTTTTACGGCTAGTTATCTCCGACAACGGGGGTATTGTTGTACCAAAGGCTGTTTACATTGTCCTTATCCTTCAAAAGTAAGAAAAAGAAGAACGCCGTGAATTTAGCGTTAGTTATAAGTGTCAGAAATACAAGTTTTTATAATTGTTTTAACGGATTTTATTAACAATTTTAGGTTATTTTAAGCAGCAGGGTTGGTATTTTCTTAAATTTTAATGATATTTGCAACCCAATTATTTACACTAGAAAGAGTTGTCATGGCACGAGTTTGTCAAATTACTGGAAAAAAAACACGCGTAGGGAACAATGTTTCACACGCCAACAATAAGACGAAGAGAACCTTCGCACCGAACATCCAGAAGAAACGTTTCTTCTTACCGGAAGAGAACAGATGGGTAACATTAAAGTTATCTACTAAAGCGATAAAGACCATCAATAAGAAAGGTCTTTATGCAGTTATCAAAGAAGCACAAGCAGACGGTTATCTTAAAAAATATTAATAGTCATGGCTAAAAAAGGTAATAGAATCCAAGTGATTTTAGAGTGCACAGAGCACAAGAACAGTGGTCAACCCGGCATGAGCCGTCACGTGACTACAAAAAACCGTAAAAACACACCGGAGCGTATTGAATTAAAAAAATACAATCCGTTTCTAAAGAAATATACTGTTCACAAAGAAATTAAGTAAGCGATATGGCAAAGAAGGTAGTTGCGACCCTTAAGAGTACTGACCCTACCAAAGGTTTCGCTAAAATTATTAAAGCAGTAAAATCTCCTAAAACCGGAGCCTACACTTTCAAAGAAGAAATGGTACCGGTAACAGAGGTTCAAGAAGCATTGAAGAAATAAGTGTATTCTCCTATTTCTGAATAAAAAAAGTCCCTCTAGGGACTTTTTTGTTTTATTAACCAATCGGTTGTACATTTAACTACTTATCCAACTTTACATCTATGGGATTATTTGATTTCTTTTCCAAAGATAAAAAAGAGTCATTAAACAAAGGTTTAGAAAAAACGAAAGATAGTTTTTTATCTAAACTAAGCAAGGCTATTGTAGGTAAATCTACAGTAGATGACGAAGTGTTGGATAATCTGGAAGAAGTATTGGTCACATCGGATGTGGGTATTGAGACTACGCTGAAGATTATAGAACGCATACAAGACCGTGTCGCAAAAGACAAATATGTGACGACCGATGAATTAAATCGACTTTTAAAAGAAGAAATTGCTGCCTTGTTGCTGGGGGAAACCACAGAGGAATTAAAGTCATTTGACTTGCCATCCACTAGCGGTCCTTATGTTATCATGGTAGTGGGGGTAAATGGTGTTGGAAAGACTACAACGATTGGAAAGCTGGCAGCTCAATTTCATAAGCACGGTAAAAAAGTTGTATTAGGAGCCGGGGATACGTTTAGAGCGGCAGCTGTAGATCAACTTAAATTATGGGGAGATCGTGTCGGTGTGCCGGTCATCGCGCATGGCATGAACACCGATCCTTCGGCTGTAGCCTTTGATGCGGTTAAACAAGCCGTTGATATGCAAGCTGACGTTGTAATTATTGATACAGCCGGTCGCTTACATACCAAAGTAAATTTGATGAATGAGTTATCCAAGATTAAACGTGTGATACAGAAGTTTATTCCGGAAGCTCCACATGATGTCATGTTGGTATTGGATGGAAGTACCGGACAAAACGCCGTAACACAAGCCAGAGAATTTACCAAAGCTACAGAAGTAACTTCTTTAGCGATTACCAAATTAGATGGAACTGCAAAAGGAGGCGTGGTGATTGGTATTTCTGATCAATTTAAAATACCGGTAAAATATATTGGGGTAGGCGAAAAAATAGATGATTTACAAGTTTTCAACAAACATGAATTCGTGGACTCTTTATTTCAGAATTAACTACCTTTCCTTTATTGTAGTATTTTTATTATTATCCTGCGCAGAATCCGTACTGCACACGCAGGCCTCGTTGGAGGAAGATCAACCAAAACCGAAACAAGGAGTAGCCGGACATATAGTTTTCCGACAAGGTCAGTTTGATCAGCAAGGGAAATTAGTAGGAAATGGAAGAGTGATGGCCGTTCAACGAGAGCTCTATATATTTGAAGCTACGTCTTTTCAAGAAGCGGAAATTAGTACCGGATCTTTTATAAAATTAATTCATACTAAACTAATTGATTCTATCAAGTCAGACAAAGACGGATATTTTCAATTGCCCCTTAAACCGGGTATGTATTCCGTATTCGTAAAAGAGAACGAGCAATACTATTCTCCATTAAATGACGACGGGTGGTTTTCCCCAATCATAATTACAAAAGATTCATTAACAGAGATGGAATTTACCATTGACTATCTCGCAAAATATGAGGACTAAAAAGTGAAAGCAAAAGGCAATACCACTACTAAAGTAAATATCGTTACATTAGGTTGTTCTAAAAACACAGTAGACTCTGAAAATTTATTGACGCAATTGCGGGGAAATGGTATCATGGCAGATCATGAGTCTTCGTCGGATGATGCGAACGTTGTGGTAATTAATACCTGTGGGTTTATAGACAATGCAAAACAAGAATCAATCGATACTATTTTACGATATGTAGATGCGAAGGAACAAGGTGTCATCGATAAAGTATATGTATCCGGTTGTTTGGTTCAACGCTATAGAGAAGACTTAGAACGGGAAATTCCGCAAGTAGATGCTTTCTTTGGCACAAATGAATTACCTGCTATTTTAAAAAAATTTAAAGCTAATTATAAACATGAGTTAGTAGGCGAACGCTTATTAACTACCCCTTCTCACTTTGCGTATTTAAAAATTTCGGAAGGATGTGACCGCCCTTGTTCGTTTTGCGCTATTCCAGTTATGCGTGGAAAACATGTTTCACGTCCATATGATGAATTAGTAAAAGAAGCAGCCTCTTTAGCTGCAAGAGGTACTAAAGAATTGATTTTAATCGCGCAAGATCTTACCTATTATGGATTAGATTTATATGGTAAACGCAACCTTGCTGATTTGATGCGTCGCTTGTCCGATGTAGAAGGAATCGATTGGATACGATTACAATATGCCTATCCCAGTGGTTTTCCAATGGATGTTCTCGATGTAATAAAAGAACGAAGTAATGTTTGTAATTATATTGACATGCCATTACAACATGCCAGTTCGAACATGCTGAAATTAATGCGTAGGGGTATAACGAAAGAAAAAACAGAAGATGTTATTCAATCCATCCGAGATGCGGTTCCCGATATTGCTTTCAGAACTACAATGATAGTTGGACATCCCGGGGAAACAGAAAAAGATTTTGAAGAATTGTGTGACTTTGTACAAAAGCAACGTTTTGATCGCTTAGGTGTATTTACTTATTCTCACGAAGATCAAACGCATTCCTTTTCTATGGTCGATGATGTCCCTCAGGCATTAAAAGAAGAACGTCAAGCTACAATTATGGACATTCAAGAAGGGATTTCACTTCAATTGAATGAGAAGAAAGTAGATAAAACATTTAAAGTATTATTTGATCGTAAGGAGTCCGGTTATTTTATTGGTAGAACGGAATTTGATAGTCCGGAAGTGGATAATGAAGTATTAGTTGAGGCTAAAGAGGCGTATGTACGCATTGGAGACTTTGCCAACGTACATATTCACGATGCAACAGAGTTTGATTTATTTGGAACTGTAATAAAATAAAGTCATTTCTTGATACAGTCAACGAGTCCTCCGGAATATTTTCTTGATCAAAACGGGCGACTCACACAGCCTTTACAATTATTTTTAACTACCGCTTTTGGTTTAAGTGCACCATCCCTTAAAGAGACGGTTTGGGTAAGCTTTGAAGAAGGACAATTAAATACTATCGATCGATGGTGGTGTCGCATAACAAAGTTGGACAGAACTTTTTCTGCTACAGTAAAAGGAAATAAAGTTTTTTATTCTAAAAAGAAAAGAACTCCTTTAGAGTGGCTGTATTTAATTGCTCATGAGCAAGTCCATCGGCATGATATAGATGCGGAATATTTTTTTTATTTAAAATATATAACAGAAGGAGTGTTTACTTCCTATCGAAACATATCGGCAGAGCGACGAGCGTATGCCATTTCTTCGTTGGCTCCGGGTAAGGAGACGGATGCTTTAACTCTTTTATTACGTCAAAAACCGAAGATGACAGGTGCTTTATTGCCTTATATAAAAGAGGAATTATCTCAACGATTATCCAATAAAATGGTTTAAAGTAATTTATTTTTTTGAATTATAAATCGTTTAATTACTATTATGTATCCTCCTGTTAACAAGAGTGAAAAGATATATTAATAAAATATACCATTTATTACACTCCAAATAAATCACTGGATAAATAGCGGTCCCCCCGGTCGCAAACAATACTTACAATAGTTCCGGAATCGATAGAATCCGCGATTTGTAAAGCGGCTACCATGGCTCCACCACTACTCATTCCGGAAAAAATACCTTCTTCTTTGGCCAGACGATTTGCCATTGCTTTTGCATCGGCTTCGCTTACATCTATGATTTTATCTACTTTAGTAGGATCGAAAATTTTTGGTAAGTATTCTTTTGGCCATCGACGTATTCCGGGTATTCTAGATCCATCTGTAGGTTGGACGCCTATAATTTGTATTTCAGGACGCACCCCTTTCAAAAATGAAGATGTTCCCATTATGGTACCTGTTGTACCCATGGAGGAGACGAAATGAGTGATTTGTCGGTTGGTATCCCTCCAAATTTCAGGGCCTGTTGTAGTATAGTGTGCTAAATAATTATCCGGGTTGGCAAATTGATTCAACATAACATACCCACCCTTCGCTACTTGCGCCTCAGCATAATCTCGTGCCCCTTCTATTCCTATGGATTCGGGTGTTAAAATTACTTTAGCACCGAATGCTTCCATCGTTAAAACTCGTTCACGGGTTGAATTTTCTGGCATTACCAATTCAATTTCTAAATCATACAATCGAGCAATCATAGCTAATGCTATACCGGTATTACCACTGGTAGCCTCTATTAACTTCATCCCGGGCTTCAATTCACCCCGTTCTAATGCTCCTTTAATCATTCCATGGGCCGCTCGATCTTTAACGCTTCCTCCTGGATTATGACCTTCCAACTTTGCGAATAGTCGCACGTTGGGCTTATGCAAAATTTTTTTAATTTCTACTAGTGGCGTATTGCCAATAAAGTCTACTAAACTTGCCATACTTCAATCGGTAGTATTAACTGATACGAACGTCAATTTGTGCTTTGTGGTATACTTTAGTGTAGGGTGGAACACTTTCGGTTAACCAAGCATTCCCTCCAATTACGCTGTTATGCCCTACTATTGTTTCTCCACCTAATATAGTAGCGCCTGCATAAATGATCACGTGACTTTCAATGGTAGGATGGCGCTTTGTATCTTGTTTATCTTTTGACACACTTAGTGCTCCTAAGGTCACACCTTGGTATAATTTTACATGATCTCCTATTATCGCCGTTTCTCCAATCACAATACCGGTTCCATGATCGATATAAAAATAACTGCCAATTTGAGCTCCGGGATGAATATCTATACCTGTTTTAGAATGCGCATATTCTGCAATCACTCTTGGTAATAATGGGATGTCTAACAAGTATAATTGATGAGCCAAACGGTAAAAAACTATGGCATAAAAACCGGGATACGCTCTAATCACTTCAAATTCTGAACGTGCAGCCGGGTCGCCTTCTACAATTGCTTGTACATCTAACACCAGTTGTTGATATAGACTGGGTAGCGCTTTCATAAATTCAGTCGCTAAAGTCTCAGGTGAACGCGGTATTGTAGCCTGCATTTGCGTGAGTAACTCAACTAACGTACGCTCGTGATGCTTTAGTTCATGTTTTATATCATTAACGGATTGATACTGTGTTTGTGTTTGCTCCGGAAACATCAACAACATCAATCGGGTTACCCACTGACATACTTCAGAACTGGGGGGATATTCTTTTGAGGTTTGATGTTTATATAATAAGGTTTCTAGAAATTTAGCATCCATAGTATCAATTACTTATCGTTAATGATAGTGGTACAAAGGTATTCTTTTATTCTTATGGGAACAAGTCGCCTTTGAACTTAGTTCTTCTACTATATATCCATTTGCTTTTAGTATCTTCGTTTATGTCTTTGTCGTTTCATACCAGTACTTCATTTGATTCTTTAAAAGGAAAGTTTTCTTCCTTATTTCGATCCTATATTTCTAGTCCTGACACTTTCTCAGAACTTACAGCGTTTTCTCCTACCAAAGAAGGTATCGCTAAAGCCATTCAGGAAAGGTCCAACTATCCAGTGAATAGACCCTTGTTGGTTGACGTACTACAACAACAATATCAAACGGACGGTATTTCACTTCCTCCCTTTGTAAATGACTTAATACAACCTACTACTTTCACCATTACTACAGGCCAACAAATCGGTATTGGCTTAGGACCTTTCTATACAGTATTAAAAATAATTGCAGCGATTCGATACAGTAAATGGTGTTCGATTCATTTTCCTGAAAATAAATTCATTCCGGTCTTTTGGATGGCTACAGAAGATCACGATATACAAGAAATACAATCGCTTCACGTTTTTTCTAAAGAATATACTTGGATAACGGAACAAACAGGAGCAGTAGGGCGAATGAAGACAGACGGTATCGCGGAACTATTCGATACCATTCCGGATTTTCCTTTTTGGGTTAAAGAAGTATATGCCACATCCGTTTCCTTATCCCAAGCTACACGGCGTTTGGTTCATGAATTATTTAAAGATTACCCTATTCTAATATTAGATGGAGATGATGCTGCTTTAAAACAACAATGTATTCCATTATTCAAAAAAGAGGTTATTGAACAAGCGGCCCTTGAGGCATCCCAAACGTCAACAGAAAAAATTAAAGCCATGGGGTGGGATACACAAGTTTATGTTCGGCCTATTAACTTATTTTATTTAGTCAATAATAGGAGAGAGAGACTAGTTAAAGAAGGAGATTCTTATCTTGTTCCTACCGGAGATAAACAATGGACAGAAGCAGAATTATTACAAGAGATAGAACAACGTCCTGAACACTTCAGTCCTAATGTTGTCTTGCGTCCGGTTTATGAAACTACTATTTTGCCTGATGTTGTTTATGTAGGCGGTCCGGGTGAGATGGCGTATTGGATCCAACTTTTACCGGTGTTTCAATCGTTTGGTTCTTTTTTTCCGGTATTATTCCCCCGGCTACATTTAGGAGGTATGAGTGTTACACAATGGAATATGTTAAAACAATATTCTTGTACAATTGAAGAATTATCAGACGAGGAGAAAAAGATTCGGTCCAAAATAACCCAATTGCTTACCGAGACGGTTATCGATTTTACGGAGGAAAAGAATTTGTTATTGGCTCAATGGACAGCTATTGAACATAAAGTCTTAACTGTAGATACCACGATGGTGGCAACAGTAAAAGGGGATAGAGTTAAAGTTGAAAAAATGCTATTGGATTTGGAAAAGAAAGTACAAAAGGCATTAGAACGGAAACAAGATGTACCCATTCAAAAGGTTTTAAAACTAAAGGAAAAAATATTTCCCAATGATGGATTAATGGAACGTAAGGAGTCCCTTTGGACGTGGTATATTAATTCTGCAGAAGTTATATCAAATCTAGTAGAACATCCGTTTGATGGAACATTTGAAATGGAATGGTGGTGTTATGATGAAAAATGAAATTCGTAAACGATTCAAAGAACAAAGAGCCTTGCTTTCAGAAGAAGATCGACGGTTATTTAGCCGGTTGATAGCACATCTTTTTGTTAATGAAATACCGTTAAGTGATGTACACTGTATTCATCTTTTCAAAACATTAGATCGCCTTAAAGAACCAATTACCTCTTTTCTATATACTGAAGTTATGGCACTTTATCCCTCCGTAAAATGGTGTACCAGTTCTATCGAAAAGGGAAGCATGGAACAACAAGTTGTTTTATTTAATGAACAAACAGATTGGATTCAAAATCAATTTGGAATAGAAGAACCCAAAAACAAAATAGTGATAGCACCAACAGAAATAGATATAGTTATTGTTCCATTATTGGCCTTCGATAAAAATGGACATAGGGTGGGCTATGGTAAAGGGTATTATGATGCTTTATTAAGAATGTGTAGAGTTGATACCCTAAAAATTGGTATTTCATTTTACGAAGCCATCGAAGAAGAAATTCTTGTAGATGCATGGGACGTAGCGTTAAATAGTGTTATTACACCCCAAGGCATCCATCGATTTTAAACATTATGCTAATACAATGACGGTTACATTAATATTCTGAGGTTGTTGTTCATTACTAGTTGAACTTTGTGAAGAATCAAATACAGGTAAAGTTTTGACCTGTTAGGATTGTCCTCCTTACGTTAACGACTTTGTTTTTCTATTAACGCAATACGTTTGAAGAAAACGCTTTTATGCCCTCCGTGTAAATTTCATCATTTAAATTGACTATAGGGTAAAATCCGGCATTGCCCCAAATACTTCTGGCAATATAAGCTTTAACATAGGTTTCAATACTATGTCGTGAACGTTCTACGTCTTTATTGGTATAGTATATGCCAACCGCAGTTGCTCTTCTTAATAATTCTTGAAACATAGGGGAACTCACTTGGAAGGATTGTTGATACTCGTTAAAAGAATATTTTTCTAATTGTGTTTTATTTTTTTGATAATAGTCCAAGGTGTATTCACGTATAATATTTTTATTAAATAGACCACTCAATAGTTCGGTATAATCGCTCGTGTCCCTTGGGACAAAGATATCCGGCATTATACCACCACCTCCGTATACGATTCTTCCTTTTGCTGTTTTATATTGTAATGTGTCATTAAATTTTATACTGTCCTTATTAAATAATTCACCGTGGCTATACCGTTCCATCACTTCGTCTTCATATGCTTCCGGTTTATCCTTTTCATAGGGCTTTTGTATACATCTTCCAGAAGGGGTATAATATCTGGAGATTGTTAATCGAAGTTCAGAACCATCTTTTAATCGTTTTACTTCTTGAACCAATCCTTTTCCAAATGAACGCCTACCTACAATGATACCCCGATCATGGTCCTGAACTGCTCCGGAAACGATTTCAGATGCGGATGCACTACCTTCATTGATTAATATGACAATGGCGCCTACCTCGAACAATCCGGTTGAAAAGGCTTTGTATTCACGATCGTACTGGTCTTTTTTACCATCCGTATACACAATCATCTTTTGTCCGGATAGCACTTCATCAGCGATTTCCGTTGCTTGATTTAAATATCCCCCCGGGTTATCTCTCAAATCAATCATGAGCTGTTTCATCCCCTTATTCTTCAGTTGAGTAACCGCATCTTTAAATTCGGCCGCTGTATTTTCAGCAAATCGACTTATTTTGATGTATCCAGTTTGAGCATCTATCATATAGCTCACTTCTACTGAGTAGGTAGGTATTTTATCTCTTGTTATAGTATAGTATAAGATTTCAGAGCTGCCATTCCGTACCACCCCAATTTTTACTTCAGTGCCTTTTTTACCCCGCAATCGTTTAAAAACATCCGATGATGTAAATCCTACACCCCCCACATTTTCATCTTGAATACGTACAATTTTATCACCGGCCAATATTCCCGCTTTTTCTGAGGGCCCTCCTGCGATTGGAGAAATAACATAAATGGTATCTTTGATGATGTTAAATTCTATCCCTACACCTTCAAAGTCGCCTTCCAATTGAGCATGAGACATCTCCAAATCTTTTATGGGAACATAACTCGTATGTGGATCCAACTTTTCTAACAATTTGGTGATGGTAAAATCTGTCAGATCATTAACATCCACTGTGTCTACATAATCTTGCTGTATATATGTAAGTATCTCACTTAGTTTTTCCGGTAACGGCAATGTGCCCTGAAGGGATTTATCTCCCGACATCAATGAGCCAACCAAGATTCCAATTACTAAAGTAATAGAAAGAAAAAGCGGAAGGCGGATCCCCCAAGAAGAGTTTTTTGATTCAGTATTATTCATAAAAGATTGATATACAGTGAGTATTATTTTTATTTAAAATATTTCTAAATAATTTGCAAGATACAATTTTAGAGTATAGATTTGCATCACTTTAGAATTAGTCTAAATAAGAATGGTAGTTCAAGGAGAACATAACCATTACCTACAAACATACAAAATTACCTTATACAACTAAACGTAAAGCATTATGTTCACAAAAATTAAAATCGTTGGATGCATGGCTCTAGTAGCTCTTGCTATTTCTTGTAAAGAAGGAGAAATAGGACCACCTCCCGTTCCTTCGTATTCGTTTCCCTCTACCTATAATTTTGCAGATACCACATCCGGATTTGCTAAAGGTGACACTGTTTTTTTAATGTTATCTGAGCTTAACGGTAAGATGAATGCAGTAAAAACAGTGGGTACAACATTAGATGATGTCTCCATGAAAAATATGTTAACAGGATCTGGATTTACTAATGTTGCATTAACGAATGCCTCGTTTGATCTGGAAGATTTAATTACTACCTCAACAGATGTTACTGTTCCGGGTATCTCATTGAGTGGTTTAGATGTTTTGAATATAGCAATAGACAGTTTGAAATTATCTGCCAATCCATCTGCAACCGGAGCCGCACCGGTTACCGGAACTATAGGAACTGCAGGTGTAGTAGAAACGGTTCCGGTTCCTCCTGCTACCAGTGGATCTAAATACGTAATAAATAAATATGGTATGGAATACCAACAATTAGTCGATAAAGGGCAAATGGGTTCGTTGATTTACTATCAACTGACGAATAAACTAATGGATGTCTCCTCTACCGGTTCCGGTGTGAGTCAAGCAGATAAAATCAAAAATTGGGACTTTGCATTTAAATTAGTAGGCATACCATCTACATATAGTTCATTGTTAAATTCAGGATTAACCAATCCACAGATAAGATCTAGAATGCGTTATTTCGGGGCTTATGCTTTTGACCGTAAAAATGATTCTAAATTACCGAATGCCATTGGAACGATATACAATGCTTTTATAGCCGGAAGAGTCGCTATAAATAATAACGACCAAGCCTTATTAGATATTCAAAAAGCAATCATACAACAAGAATTAGAAAAAGTATGGGCGGCCACAATGGTAAAATATATTGATGATGCCAATACTACTGATCAAGCGAAACGTAACCATGCTTTATCCGAATTAATTGCCTTTATTAAGGGGTTTCAATATAGTGCATATCCTGCTCGTGTTTCTAATGCAACTTTAAATAATTGGTTGTCAGTGTTTGATCATCCTAACTTTGCAACGCAGGGGTATAATTTCTATGAAGTAACCCAAATCGAGTTAAATACACTACGAACAAATATTAACACAACCTTTGGATTTACTTTTTAACTTTGTGGGCTTTACATTGTTATAAAATAGATGAAAAAGTTAAACAACATCGTATTCTTCTCTCTACTCTTTACCTGGTTTATGTCTTGTACTCCAGGTAAAGGAATAGAAGAGCTCCCTTCAGCTGATCGTGG
The DNA here is from genome assembly GCA_025455005.1 of Cytophagaceae bacterium. Lineage (GTDB taxonomy): Bacteria > Bacteroidota > Bacteroidia > Cytophagales > Cytophagaceae > JALONH01. The sequence goes on along the minus strand of JALONH010000011.1, from coordinate 36,757 downwards.
ACCTATGTTAGTTAATTATTCCGAGAACTTGATACGTCCGGGATACCAAAACTTACAAACGTCTGTATCGAACTTACAACAAGCAGCGGTAAATTTCAACGCAAGTCGAACTACATCTACTTTACAACTCTTAAGAGCAGCGTTTCAACAAACATACACACAGTGGCAATATGTTTCGTTGTATGATTTTGGTCCTGCGTTGACTGTCCAGTTGATTCCGGAAGGTTTAGGGGTTAATACCTTTCCTACGGATGGAACTCGGATTGAAGCGAACATTACAGCAGGAGGATATGATTTCAATTCCAGCTTAGGGTCCACATTCAGCGGATTTCCTGCTTTAGACTATTTACTTTATAGTAAATCCCTTACGGACGCTGAAATCATAACGTTATTCGATGATGATAAACGAAGAACATTTTTAGTCGATGTAATCGAACATATTAATACTAAAGTAGCAGCTACTTTAGCAGAATGGAATGGAACGTATCGTAATACGTTTACTTCTAATCTAGGTGTAGATGTCGGATCTTCTACTTCTAATGTTATTAATCGAATGGTTCGTAACTTAGAAATTGTTAAAAACTTTAAAGTGGGGGTTCCGGTTAATATTATTGCCAATGTGTTGGGTGATCCATCTGTAGTAAATCCTAGTAAAGCGGAGGCCTATTATTCAGACTCCTCCCTTACTCAAATGCGAGCATCTCTTTTGGCTATAAAAAATACATATTTAGGAGTATCCACACAAGGAGTCAATGGACCCGGACTAGATGATTATTTGCAAGCCATTGGGCAGTCTAATTTAGACGCATCTATCAAAGGACAATTTGTTGTTGTTGAAAATAAATTATCTGAAATTCCGGAGACATTTTCACAGTCTTTAAGTGATGTTAATCATAGAGCAAAAATTAGAGAATTTCATGCAGAGTTAGTAGCTTTGATAGCTCTTATGAAAGTCGATATGACCTCTGCTGTAGGAGTGATGATTTCCTACACCGATAATGATGGGGACTAATGTGTCATATGTCAATTCATTACTAAAGTATAGTCAACGGAGTGTTTCAATCGCTCCGTTGATTGTTTTTAGACTTATTTTTGGAGCGTTGATGGCTTGGAGTGCTGCTCGATTTCTGTGGAATGGATGGGTACATGAATTATATGGTAAACCCGTTTTTTTCTTTTCTTACTATGGTTTTCATTGGCTTCCGCGTCTATCAGAAACGTATATTGTTCTCATCTATTTTGTTATGCTGTTTGCCTACATAAGTGTGGCGTTGGGTTGGAAGTATAAATGGAGTGCAACGATTGCGTTCCTTTGTTTTACGTATACAGAATTAATAGATGTGACTACCTATTTGAATCATTATTATTTTTGCAGTTTGATATCCTTTTTAATGATATTTCTACCGGCAGGAAATCGATTCTCATTGGATACTTATTTCTCTCCTCATAAAACCATTACGCATATTCCATTTTGGATGATTGGTATATTACAACTACAACTGGCTATCGTTTATTTTTATGCTGGATTGGCAAAGTTGAATTCAGATTGGCTATGGGATGCTATGCCACTTCGCTTATGGTTAACAGCTCGAAACGACATGCCGCTAATTGGTTCTTTTTTAGATGATTTGTGGGTTGCATATGCCTTTAGTTGGGCGGGTGCCTTATACGATTTATGTATACCTTTTTTATTATGGAGTAGTCGGTATCGATTATCGGCTTATGCAGCGGTCATTCTATTTCATGTACTTACACGAATTCTATTTCCAATCGGAATGTTTCCCTTTATCATGATTGCATCTACTTTATTATTTTTTTCAGTGTCGTTTCATGAACGATTACTGCACTTTCTACAACGTATGACCGGTTCTAAGCAGGAAGCGATATCCATAAAGAAATGGGGGCGTCCTCCTAAACAATGGTATACTTTTCTTTCGGTTCTTTTAGGATTGTATATTGTATTTCAACTGTTATTTCCGTTTCGGTATATCTGTTATCCCGGTAAATTATTTTGGACAGAACAAGGTTATCGATTTTCTTGGCGGGTTATGTTAATGGAAAAAGCAGGTGTTTGTTTTTTCTTTGTGAGAAATCCGGAAACAGGACAAAAGACAGAGGTTATAGTAGGAGAACATTTAACCCCATTACAAGAAAAAATGATGAGTACTCAGCCGGACTTAATACTTCAATTTGCCCATTATCTTGATCGATACTACAAACAACTCGGTGTACCCGATCCTGAAATATATGTTGATGCACGTGTTGCTTTAAATGGCCAACGCAGTAAACCGTTCATCGATCCATCGATTGATTTATCTACCATTCACGATAGTTGGGCACATAAATCGTGGATTATTCCTTATTAAGATGTTGTTGAAATACAGTATACGTTTTCTGTTCTTTAGTGCTTTGTTTATTTTAAAGTCAAATGCACAAACCTTTACTTTGTCCGGAAAAGTAGTACGACCGGATTCTTCATTGGCTGATAATGCAACCGTCATATTAAAATCAACCGGTTATTTTACTACTACAAATACTCAAGGTGTTTTTAAAATTCAACAAGTAGTACCCGCGACTTATATTCTAGTGATAACAACAACAGATAACTTGATTTTTATAGATACCCTCCTCATTAATAAAAATATGTATTTACATGTAAAAGTGGATACGCTTTCCTATGATTATTCCACTGTAGTAATTGAATCTACTAAAAACAACTTAGGAAATGATCGGTTGCAAGATGTGGAAGGAGCAAATATTTACGCCGGTAAAAAAAATGAGGTGATTAAGATAGATGAAATTACGGGGAACACTGCAACGAATAATCCAAGGCAAGTATATGGTAAAATAGTGGGATTGAATATTTTTGAAAGCGATGGAGGGGGTTTACAATTGGGTATAGGGGGGAGAGGTTTGAATCCGAATCGAGTATCGAATTTTAATACACGTCAAAATGGATATGATATATCAGCGGATGCTTTGGGATATCCTGAAAGTTACTACACACCTCCTATTGATGCATTGGAACGTATTGAAATAGTTCGGGGAGCAGCATCATTACAATATGGGACTCAATTTGGAGGTTTTATCAATTTTAAATTTAAAACACCTCCAATAGATAAAAAGATACATATTTTATCCAAGCAGACGGTTGGTTCGTTTGGATTGATGAATAGCTTTAATAGTTTATCCGGAACAACGGGAAAATTATCGTATTACACCTATATTCAATACAAGCGTTCGGACGGTTGGCGTCCTAATGCTCATTTTGATTTGGCTTCTGCGCATGCCTCTTTAAAATACCAATGGAATAAACACTTAAGTACAACTATAGAATACACCTTTCAATATTATTTGGCACAACAACCCGGAGGTTTAACGGATAGACAATTTTTAACCAATCCTCAACAGTCAAATCGGGAACGTAATTGGTTTAAAGTGAATTGGAATTTAATAGCGTTTTTAATGGACTATAAATTTAATTCTAACACCTTGTTGAACATACGGGTATTTGGATTAATAGCCGGAAGAGATGCACTAGGATTTTTAGGAAATATCGATCGAGCTGATCCATTGTTGAATAGAGATTATCTTTCGGATAAATACCGTAATTATGGTGTTGAAACACGATTGTTACACCATTACAAAATCAAAAATAAAAATGCTACTTTTTTAATAGGTAATCGCTACTACCATGGAACCTCACTTCGTAAACAAGGAGAAGGTAATGATGGCTACGGACCTGATTTTTATTATATCAATCCGGATAGTTTAGAAGGTTCTGACTATCGTTTTCCAAGTTATAATATTGCTCTTTTTTCAGAAAACATATTTTATTTAACAGACAGATGGAGTGTTACTCCAGGAGTTCGTTGGGAATATATTAGTACCGCATCCGAAGGATATTATACCAATATTCAAAAAGATTTAGCCGGTAATATTATTTTGTACGAGCGTATTAATGATAATCGAATAAATCGACGATCATTTGTTTTATTTGGAATTGGAACATCGTATAAATTATCTGATAATATAAATGTATATGCCAATATCTCTCAAAATTATCGTTCGATCAATTTCAATGATATGCGAGTAAACAATCCGAATCTACAAATCAATCCGAATCTTAAAGATGAACGAGGTTTTAGTTCTGATATTGGTATTAGAGGGAAACTTAAAAATTGGCTAGACTTTGATGCCAATGTTTTTTATATGTTTTACAAAGATAGAATAGGTACTATATTAGAGCGCAATGCACAAAATGTAGTATACCGATATAGAACGAATGTGTCAGATTCCAGGAATTTTGGTGTGGAGATGTTTGTAGAAATTGATTTTTTAAAATGCATACATCCTGAAGCAAAATCTAGATTTTCTTGGTTTAATAATATCGCTGTAATAGATGCTCGGTATATATCCAGTGAACAAACAGCTTTTCAAGGAAAAAAAGTAGAATATGTACCGGTACTAAATTATAGAACTGGGCTTACGTATAAGCATAAGCAATGGAGAACGGTTTTGCAAATGAATTATTTATCTCAACAATTCTCCGATGCTACGAATACAACAGCCGTAGTGCCCAACGCAGTGGTGGGTATAATACCATCGTATACAGTATGGGACTGGTCCATAGAATATACTTATAAGTATTTTACAGCCATCACCGGGGTGAATAATCTTTTAAATGCTTCTTATTTCACCAGAAGGGCTGAAGGTTATCCTGGTCCGGGTATTTTACCTTCCGATGCTCGTAGTGTCTTTTTTACCCTACAATTTAAATGGTAAAAGAATCTATCCACATAAACGTAAAGGATGAGAAAAGTCATTGAAATTCAACGCTTAATTTGATATATTTACTATACATCCAATATTAGTGGTCTTATGTCTATCCCTTCTTCCTCCAAAATTCAAGAATTAGTTGAACAAGATTATGTAGTCGCGCATGCGTTACATTTTTTTGGAATAAAATTTTATAATTATTCTGAAACGACTTTGGATGAATTATGTGCATCTAAAGGTATTCGAAAAGAAACGTTTGTTAAACATTTAGAGTCCATTCGTCATGAAGCGGTAATTGGACCGGATGTTCTTCGCTCGTATTCGGTAGATTTAATTATCGAATACCTAAAGCACGCCCATTTTAGCTATATCAAACAACGCTTACCATACATAGCCTCTTTATTGAAAGATTTACCGGAGGAAGAAATCGGTAAAGAAAAAGACTTAAAACTAATATTCCCATACTTTGTAGAAGAGTTTATTCATCATATCTATGAAGAAGAAGATACCTTATTCCATTATATTTTGTTAATGAATAAAGCGTTATCCGGGGACGTTACGGCTCAAAAAGTATTGCGTACATTAGATCAAAAATCCATCAGCAACTTTGCAGTAGATCATAGTTCAGACGATGACGTAATGGACGGTATTAAAGACATTACGTCTAATTATACCTCAGCGGTGTCGTCTACCGTTCTAAAAGTAGTACATCAAGAACTTGCTTCATTAGAAAAAGATTTAAGCTTACACGCCCGAATTGAAAACGAGATTTTATTTCCCAAAGCGTTGGCCTTAGAAAAGGAATGGTTGGAGAAATTAAAACAAACTTCCTCGTTAAATTAATGGCTCGAATTGTTGCCTTTGATTATGGATCAAAAAGAGTAGGTGTTGCTGTTACAGATAACTTACAATTGATCGCTACTGCTTTAGATACCTTACCATCATCCGGTGTAATCGAATACCTTCAGTCTTATCTCAAAAAAGAAACAATAGAAAGTATGGTAGTTGGTTTGCCCAAAACATTGGCTAATCAAGATTCATCCAACATGTCTGCAGTTCAAAAATTTATTCAACAATTGAAAATCCATTTTCCTGAAATCCCTATTTATGGCGTGGATGAACGGTTTACTTCTTCCATGGCTTTTCAAACCATGATAGATAGTGGGATCAATAAAAAAGCAAGGAGGGAAAAGGCCACAGTAGATAAAATCAGTGCTACACTTATACTTCAATCGTTCTTGGAGCAAAAATCGACAGGTCGTATCCATCCTATCTAAACCCTTCCCGTCTTTAAGAGGATAGTTTTTTTTAGTATATTTGGAGGTAGTTAGCCCTGTATTATGATATATCCTATTGTTGCTATTGGTGATGTAGTGTTAAAGAAAAAAGCAGAAGATATTTCCTTGCCCTCCGCCGACTTACCTACTTTAATCCTAGATATGTTTGAAACCATGTACCATGCTCGTGGTGTAGGTTTGGCAGCACCTCAAATAGGGTTAGGTATTCGACTTTTTGTTATTGATAGTTCAGCGTTTGAAGACGAAGAAGAAAAAGGGGTTAAAAAAGCATTTATAAATCCTGTGATTGAAGAAGAATGGGGCGAGGAATGGGCCTATGAAGAGGGTTGTTTGAGCATACCGGGAGTTCGTGCGGATGTCGTTCGGCCATCCACTATTCGTATTCGTTATACGGATGAAAAAGGAGTAGTACAAACAGAAGTATTTGAGGGTTTAACTGCTCGCGTTATCCAACATGAATATGACCACATCGAGGGAGTTTTATTTGTAGACCATTTATCCGGATTAAAAAAGAGATTATTAAAAGGGAAATTAATCAATATCAGTAAAGGAATTTGTGACGTTGCGTATCGAATGAAATTTCCTTTAAAAAAATAAAGTCTATGTACACGTCTACCTTTCCCAGTAAATTACCGTCGATTGGTACGACTATTTTTTCCCGCATGTCGGCCTTAGCGCAACAACATGGTGCCATAAATTTAGCCCAAGGGTTTCCGGATTTCCCTTTACATCCATCGTTGATGGATTGGGTAACAGAAGGAATGCAAAAGGGTTATAACCAATATTCTCCAATGCCCGGATTTTTGCCACTCCGAGAAGCGCATGCCGCCGATATTCATAGGAGGACCGGTACGATAGTTTGCCCATCGGAGGAAATTACCATTACCTGTGGCGCTACTGAAGCCTGTTTTACAGCCATTACAACGATTGTTCAACCGGGGGATGAAGTGATTCTTTTTGAACCGGCCTTCGATGTCTATTTGCCGGCTATATATTTAGCCGGAGGAATCCCTAAAAGTATTCGATTAGAAGCTCCCGATTTTGATATCCCTTGGGATAAAGTAAAGGCCGCTCTTAATGATTCTACGAAATTAATTATCGTGAATACCCCTCACAATCCAACCGGTAAAGTATGGCAACATTCTGATATGATAGCCTTAGAAAAATTGGTAGAAGATCAGGAACTATATGTGTTAAGTGATGAAGTGTATGAACACATTGTATTTGACGAACATCAACACCATTCTGCCTTAGAATACCCTGGTCTTAGGGAGAAAAGTTTAGTGGTTGGTTCGTTTGGTAAAACGTATCACGTTACCGGATGGAGAATTGGGTATTGTATTGCTCCGCCTCTATTGACAAAAGAATTTCGAAAAGTACATCAATATACTACATTCGCCGCCGCAAGCCCTTTTCAATATGCTATTGCCAAAGCTCTTTTGGAGACTTCTCATATGGATGGATTACGTTCTTTTTTTGAAGCTAAACGAAATTTTTTCTTGGATTCGATTAAGTCAACTCGTTGGATGGCTAAGCCTACTCAAGGATCCTACTTTCAAATTGTTTCCTTTGAAAACATAAGTTCCCTAAAGGATGTAGAATTTTCAGAGTACTTAACCAAAGAATTTAAATTAGCATCTATACCTGTTTCGGTCTTTTATCAACAAGAAAATGCACCATCCCTTTTGCGTTTTTGTTTTGCAAAATCAGATGATACCTTGGAAAAAGCTGTTCGATTATTATGTCACATCTCCGCGTCACTTTAGTACAAACCGATGTCTTTTGGGAAAACCCATCTGCGAATCGGGCTCAGTTGGAGGAGTTGTTACATTCAAACCACAATGCTACAGATCTTATTGTATTGCCGGAAATGTTTACAACCGGGTTTACTATGCATGCGGCATCCTTAGCAGAAGTTCATAATCTAGATACTTTTAAATGGATGAAACAAATGGCCGCATTTTTTTCTTGTGCTATAGTAGGAAGTTATATTGTAAAAGAAAACGACAAATTTTACAATCGATGCATACTTGTACATCCCTCCGGATCCTACGATACATACGATAAACGTCATTTATTTCGAATGGGTGGAGAAGATGCCATTTATACAGCAGGAACTGAAAGGAAACTTTGGACAATAAAAGATTGGTCTATAGCTCCATTTATTTGCTATGATTTACGATTCCCTGTTTGGAGTAGAAACCATTCTCCACAGTATGATCTTGCACTTTACATTGCCAGTTGGCCAAGTAAACGAGCTTCTGTTTGGAAGACCCTGTTAGCCGCTCGCGCTATTGAAAATGCAGCGTTTGTAATTGGGGTAAATCGTGTAGGGGAAGATGGGAATCACCTGACGTATGCCGGAGATAGTCAGGTAATACAATTTGATGGAACGGTGTTATACGATTTAAAAAACGATATACAGGTTGTTACCATTACCTTAGATAAAGAACCGTTAAGTCAATACCGATCGGCATTTCCTGTACACCTGGATGCAGATGATTTTAAATTATTATTATGAAACAAACGATTGAGACGCTCTATTCTATTTTCTTAGAACACCCTATACTATCTACCGATACTAGAAAGATAGAGAAAGGCTCTATTTTTTTTGCATTAAAGGGTTCTAATTTTGATGGAAATACATTTGCAAAAGAAGCTATACAAATGGGTGCGGCGTATGCTGTTGTGGATGATGTAAAACTAGAGCAAGAGGATAAGATGTTGTATGTGGAGAATGTATTATCCGCCTTACAAGCATTAGGATTGCACCATCGTAGACAATTAAATATTCCTGTATTGGCTATTACCGGTTCGAATGGTAAAACAACTACAAAAGAATTGATTCATGCTGTATTAAGCACAACCTATAGAACATTTGCTACAAAAGGAAATTTAAACAATCATATTGGAGTGCCCCTTACCTTGTTGTCGCTAACCAAAGATACTGAAATTGCGGTAGTGGAAATGGGCGCCAACCATCAAAAAGAAATTGAAAGTTACTGCTCTTATACAGAACCGAATTATGGTATTATCACTAATATCGGTAAAGCACATTTAGAGGGATTTGGCGGAATAGAAGGCGTTAAGAAAGGTAAGGGTGAGTTATATCAGTATTTAAATCAAAACGGCGGGAAAGTATTTATCTATTCGAACAACGAAGTATTGAAAAGTATAACAACACTACATGATCCTATTTATTATGGAAGTCCCGGAGATTTTTATTCTGCTCGTTATATCGATAGTAACCCCATGGTACGATTAGAAGCCGAGAATGGAGATTTGGTTCAATCGCAATTGACAGGAAGTTATAATTATGAGAATATTTTAGCAGCTTTATCTATTGGTAAATTTTTTAAAGTAGATCCTATCAAAGCCAATAAAGCCATTCAAGACTATGTGCCTTCCAATCATAGGTCACAATTAAAAGTTACAGACAAGAATCAATTAATAGTAGATTGTTATAATGCAAATCCAACGTCTATGCGTCTAGCTATTGAAAATTTTAATTCATCGGAATTTTCCAAAAAAGCAGTAATACTAGGCGATATGTATGAGTTAGGAGAGGAAAGTGTTGCAGAGCATGCTGCTATTGGTGTTTATTTGAAAGAATGTAATTTTAACGTGATCTTTTTGTGTGGTGAAAAAATGCAAGAAGCGTTTAACTATTGCCCTCAAGCTATTTATTTGCCAAATAAGGAAAAATTAATGGAGCGTTTGGTCCAAGAAGAGTTAAATGGTTTTGCTATCTTAATTAAAGGTTCTAGGGGTATGGGCTTGGAATCCGTTGTGCATCTACTTTAAATAAAATATTGTTAATTTAAGATATCATATACGGGTACCAGGGGCTTGTAGGTGCGTTGCTAGTATTTTTAATGGTTAATGGACTAACCCATCTTAATAAATTCAACACAGAACCGGCCTTGTCGTTAGTGCCTGATTTTCTTGCTCCTCCAAAAGGTTGTTGGTTGACGACAGCTCCGGTTGGTTTATCGTTGATATATAAATTGCCGGCAGCATACCATAATTTTTCTTTACAATACGTAATACTATTTTCATCGTTTGCAAAAATACTTCCGGTCAATGCATAAGTAGTAGATTCATTGATGAGTGTTAACACCGAGTCTAATTCGGTATCTTCAAATAAATAAATGGTTAATACAGGGCCAAATATTTCCTCTACCATAGTTTTACTTTTAGGATTAGTTGTCAGTAAAATCGTTGGCGAAATGAAGTAACCCACTTCAGCCGAATAGGTGCCTCCATATACTATTGTAGTTTCGTGATCTTGTCTAGCCCATTCAATATATGATGTAATTTTATCAAATGCTTTCGCGTCAATCACAGCATTGATAAAATGTTGACTTTCTTCTATTGGACCTACACTTACTTCAGAAAGCCAAGTCAATAACAACGATTCAATTTTAGGCCAACAACTTTTTGCAATATAGGCTCGAGATGCGGCAGAACATTTTTGTCCTTGATATTCAAAGGCACCTCTGAACAAAGCGGTAGCAGCTGCTTCTAGAGCAGCAGATGCATGAACGAGCACAAAATCTTTACCGCCGGTTTCTCCTACGATTCTAGGATAATTTTTATAAAGGGATATGTTTTGTTGTATCGTTTGTTGAATTTGGTTGAAAACAGTAGTACTTCCGGTAAAATGTAAACCGGAAAATTCCGGATGACGAAAGGCAATCGAACTTAATACAGGGCCGTCTACATAAATTAAGTTGATTACACCGGGCGGTAAACCGGCTTCTTCTAACACCTTCAGGATAATATGGGCAGAGTATATTTGTGTGTAAGCGGGTTTCCAGATAACGGTATTGCCCAATAAAGCAGGTGCTGCCGGCAGATTGCCCGCAATGGCTGTGAAGTTAAATGGCGTAATGGCCACTATAAATCCTTCTAAAGGGCGATAGGTGATACTATTTTTAATACCATCCGGAGAAAAGGGTTGAATGCTTTCGATTAGTTCAGCATTATAATTATTAAAGGTGAAGAAATCGATTAGTTCACATGCAGCATCAATTTCAGCTTGGACTATATTTTTAGATTGCCCTACCATCGTAGCTGCGTTAATCGTAGCCCGATACTTAGAACGAAGTAATGTTGCCGCTGTATGGAATATTTGAATCCGATCCGCTAAAGGGGTATGCATCCATTTATACTTTGCTTCTAAAGCTGCTTGAATCGCTAGATGGACGTGTTGTTCATTACCTTCTGAAAAGGTCCCAATGACCTGTTGGTGTCGATGAGGGGGGCGTATTTCTTTTTTTTGGGACGTAAATACTTTTTCACCACCTATGTACATCGGTATGTCAAGGACAGTAGAATAACAGTTTTGGATCGCATGCTCTAATGCGATTCGTTCCGGACTACCGGATAAATAATGAAGTACAGGTTCGTTATGGGGAAGCTGCATTAGAGTATGTTTTTTAATTCGGATAAATGGTGTATCTCATGATCGATACGGGCAGTATGCAATTTTTTGGAAGGGTTATAAAATACATGTCCTAACCCTGCGGCTTTTGCTCCTAATACATCCGCATGTAAATCGTCTCCAATCATAATGGAATCCTTTGCATCTGCATTTGTTTTGTTTAAAGCAAATTGATACATCTGAAGATCCGGTTTTTTAAATCCGGACATAGCGGAATGAATTAACTCTTCAAAATAAGGTGCCAAACCCGAATGTTTCATTTTGACAAATTGGGTTTCCGGAAAACCATTGGTTAAAATATGTAAGGAGTATTTTTTATCTGTTAAATAATCTAATATAGGAAGGGCGTCATCGTGTAAATGGGGTTTGGTAGGACATAATTCTATAAAATGTTTGTCTATACCATCCGGTGTATACCGAGAGTGTATCCCTAATTGTTCAAACGTACGCTTGAAGCGTTCATTACGTAATTCCTCCTGAGTGATTTCATTTCTATGGTAGCCTTCCCACATGGTGTCATTGATGTAACGATAGGTAGTTTGAAACGCTAGAACATCAAACGCATATTGACTCAATTGATAATGGTCATATAATTCAGCTAACGTTTCTGCACAATTTTTATCGAAATCCCAAAGGGTATGGTCTAAATCAAAAAATATGGTTGTATAGGAGCGCATTAGAATGGGAGTTTCAAACGAGTGACCGGTTGGTTATGTATAAGATGTTGTTCAACTATTTCAACCACATCGCTTAGTTGAACATTACCATAAAATATACCTTCCGGATATACGACTAGAGCGGGACCCTGACCACATACATCTAAACAACCCGCCCGCTGCGCTCGGATATCAATGTGTAATCCACGGTCTTTTATTTCTTTTTTAAACGCTTCAACTAATGCCATTCCATGGGCTTCTCCACAACACTTTTTACCTTCAGGTTTTTGATTTGTACAAATAAAAACATGTTTTACATATTTCATACGATTGGAATTTAAAGTTCAGGTAATTTAAACACTTTCTTTCGAATATGAAGCTTTCGAATAGCTAATTCATTATTAGTATATAAGGTTCTATATTCTAATAAATCTTTATATAGAATGGGGTCTTTGCCCAGCCATTTTAAAAAAGGCGTTATGGTATCTACATAAGCGGCACTAATTTTATAATAAACCCATTGATCTATTTTGGTATAGTCCACCACACCTAAATTTCTAAGATAAGCTAAATGACGCGACGTTTTTGTTTGAGAATAATCTAATATAACTTCCAAGTCGGAAATACACATCTCATCCGTCTGAATCAATAAATGTACTATACGCAGTCGCGACTCGTCCGATAAGGCTTTAAAGATTTTTACAGAAGGTGCAAGCATGAACGGAATAGTATTGAATATTTGCTTAAACGAATATACACTTTTTTAGGAAATTCTTTGTTATATATAGGGTATTTGTTCGAATAATAAGGATTCTACTATACTGATGCTGATTTTAGAGGGATTATGTTTAATTTAGGGAATATGAAAAATGGAGTAATCGTTGGATGTTTATTGTTGTTTATCTGTGGTCTTACAGGGGCACAAGTTACACAAGTAGTTCCGCGAAAAGTGATACAATTTACCGGTATAATAGTAAGTGGAGACAGTGCATATGGAGTACCCGGCGTTTATGTATATGTTCCAAAAGAGGGTAGAGGGACGATGTCCAACGGAGTGGGTTATTTTTCTATGCCGACATTAACCGGAGATACTATTATGATTAAGTCGGTAGGTTTTAAGGACAAAACCTTTGTCATACCGGCATCGACACAAGACAAACTATCAGTCATAATAGAAATTTTTCAAGATACCATTTATATGCCTACAGTTGTCATTACTCCATGGCCTACAGAAGAGTTATTTAAGCAAGCTTTCTTGGCCTTGAACTTGCCTAGTCAAGAGTTGGAAAATATGAACGGAAATTTAAATGAACAGGTGTTGAGAAGAGTAATGTCTGAAATGGGTGCGAGTAGTTCTATGAATTATAGATATTATATGAACCAACAAGCATTATATACTCAAAACCAATATATGAGTCCTACTTTATCGTTAACCAATCCCTTTGCTTGGAAGCGTTTTATAAATGATGTAAAATCCGGTCAAATGAAAAAAACGTACGACCAAAAATATGTTCCGGAAGGAGAATAAAAAAAGCACTTCCAATTGAAGTGCTTTTTTATGTAGCTGTCGATTACTCTGTGATTATTTTTTTACGTTCAACTTCGATAGCGGATACATTATTACTTACTACATAAAACTCTTTAGGTAATTCATTGTTAACTCGTATTTCCGTTTCTTTATCATTTCGATCTTCTAGCGTCACTTTTATTTTATTCAATTGAATGCTGTCTCCACTATTTTTGTCTGCAATAAAGATATAGACTTGATCTTCTTCTAACAGTAATGAACTATTTGGTACTACATAACCGGCATTTTGATTGTTAGAGTACTCTAGAATGGCTCGAATTGTCATATCCGGTAAAACTAAATGATCATCCGGAGATTCAAATAAAATATGAACGGTGATTGCTTTTGTTATTTCATCAATTACACGGTCAATGGAGATGATCGTTCCAATAGAATTTTTAAAGGTGGAATTTACATAATCGATTTGAACTTTTTGACCTTCTTTAATTAAGTTAATGTCTTTATCGTATACATAAATTTCTGCATGTAAATGTTCATTATCTATAATTTCTGCGATGATGGTTTCCGGATTAGCCAGCATGCCAACCGATACGGGAAAAGAATAGATGAAGCCACTAATAGGTGCTTTTATATAAAGTGTGGAGGATATTTTTGATTTTAAAGGGTCGGATAAATCCGTTACATTTATCCCTAACAGTTCTAATTTAGCTCGAATGGATTTTTCTTTACTTATTGCAGCTTTATATTTCGCTTCTACTATTTGATATTCAGAAAGAGCACCTATATTATTGCGTTTTAATTCTTGTTGACGTTCAAAATCTATGGTCATAAAATCTACTTCCGATTTTGCTGTTAAGTATTGCTCTTGTAATTCGATCAAATGCATAGAGCTTAATGTAATTAGGGTTTGTCCTTGTTTTACATAATCCCCTTCGCGAACAAAAACATTGTCGATTTTACCGTCAATGTTACTGCTTACTTTAGCACTGTAATTTGGTAACGCTTTAATTTTTCCATTAAAGAACAAAGATGTTTGTAAGGCTTTGATTTCAGGCCTTATCAAGTTTATTTCTAAATTTTTCAGTTTTGATTCTGATAACGTAAGAACTTTATCTTCTGTAGAGGATGAATTCGTATTCGTTGTTTCTTTCGAACAACTGAACATAATTATTGTAAGTAGACTAAGGAATATGTATTTCATGATGTGTGCGTATCGTGTTAAGAAGATTTTTTTGTAGAAGAGTTGAATAGGATATATAATACCGGTAATACAAACAAAGTTAATATCGTAGCCGTAAATAGACCACCGATAACTACTGTTGCCAACGGTTTTTGAACCTCAGCACCGGCACTTTTCGAAATCGCCATTGGAATAAAGCCTAAAGCAGCCACCATTGAAGTTAACAATACGGGGCGGAATTTTTCTTTTAATCCTTCTTTGACACATTGTATGATATCGGGGTAACCTTCTTCTCGAAGGGCATTGAATCGACTCACTAACATGATGGCATTCAATACGGCGATACCAAATAATGCGATAAAACCGACACCGGCAGAAATACTAAAGTTCATATCTCGGATCAATAGTGAAAATACGCCACCTACCGCTGATAAAGGTACTACAGCATAAATCAATAAGCTGTCTTTCATATTGTTGAAGGTTAAATACAACAATAGTAAAATAACTAAGAGTGAAACAGGTAACACGATGGCTAAACGAGCTGTAGCACGTTCAAAATTTTCAAATTCGCCACCGTATTTAATTTGATACCCATAAGGAATAAATATCTCGGCATCAATTTTTCCTTTTAATTCATTCACTACAGAGGTCATGTCTTTGCCTCGTACGTTAAAGCCTAAATTTAGCATACGTTGCATACCTTCATGTCGAATTTCGGAGTAACCTAATTTTAGCGATATATCAGCTAATTGATACAATGGTATAGGACGACCTTGACTATCACTGATAAGTAGACCACTGATATTTTCTATCGATCCTCTGTCTGCACCGGACAAGCGTAATGTCAGATCAAAGCGTTTGTTTTTTTCATAGATGATACCGGCAGTAGCACCGGCAAAGGCTGTTTGAACAGCAAAATTGACTTGTTCAACGGTGATGCCATAAAAAGCTAATTGGCTTCTGTCGTAGTTAATATTAATTTGTGGTAAACCAAATGCTTTTATACCTTGAATATCGGCAGCCCCTTCTACTGTTTTGATTATAGAAGTAATGCGCTTCGCTATATTCATTAAGGTGTCGATTTCGTTTCCGTAAAGTTTAACCACGACATCCGTCTTCGCTCCGGACATTAATTCGTTAACACGGTTTTCGATTGGCTGTTGAACCGAGATAATGGTACCGGGATATTTATTTAAAAAGGCTGCAATTAAGTCACCTAATTCTTCTTGCGAATGCGCTTTTTTCCATTGTTCTTTTGGATGCAAATTCACAACGATATCTTGGGTTTCTAACGGAGCAGGGTCCATAGGAATTTCTGTAGTTCCTATTTTACATACTACTTTATTTATTTCGTCCGGGAATTCTTTTAACAAATCGGATTGAACTTTTTGAGATAACTTAATCGACTCAGACAGGGAACTACCTACCGGCAAATTCATTTCAATATTAAAATCACCTTCTTGAAGTTTTGGTATAAATTCACCTCCAATAGAAGAAAATCCAAAACCACCGGCTACTAAGATTAATAATGCAACTGCTATGGTCACTTTTTTAAATCGTATGCTATAGTCGATAACCGGTTCTATAAACATATAGATTTTGTCTACGATACGTTCGGATAAACTATGACCATGATTGGGATCCGGGCGTAGGATCAAGGCCGACATCATGGGTACATACGTAATAGCTAGAATAATAGCTCCTGATATAGCAAATGCAACGGTTTTAGCCATCGGAGAAAACATTTTCCCTTCGATTCCGGTCAGGGTTAATATAGGAAAGTATACAATTAAAATGATTAATCCTCCGAATATTACCGAGCGTTTCACTTCACCGGCTGCGTCGATAACTAATAATTGACGGCTTCTATAATCTAAGTGATGAGAAGTAGAATAAGAATTCAAGTTTAACGCCATATACATGACCACTGATTCTACGATAATAATCGCGGGGTCTACCAATAATCCAAAATCAATAGCGCCTAAACTCATCAACGTTCCTACAACACCTGTTTGAACCATCATCCCGAAGGCGAACATCATAGAAAGTGGGATAACAGAAGCTGCCAACAACGAAGCGCGCCAGTTGCCCAAAAACACTAAAATAACAACCACTACAATTAAAGCGCCTTCGATTAAGTTGGTCGCTACCGTCTTAATAGCTCTGGATATTAGTTGCTCCCGATCGATAAACGACTCCATAACGATTCCTTCCGGAAGACCCGCCTTAATTTCATTGATTCTGCCTTTTAGTCGGTTAATTAAATCGTATCCATTTTCACCCTTCAACATCATAACGATACCGGCCACGACTTCTCCATTTCCATTCATAGTGACCGCACCATTCCGTACCGGATAACCATAATTAATATCTGCCACATCACTCACTAACACGGGTGATTTGTCTCGTACTTTAATGACTGTTTTGCCAATGTCTTCCAAGGAAGAAGCTAAACCTATCCCTCGAATAACATATGCTTTATTATTGCGTTCAATATAAGAACCGCCGGTATTACTATTGCCGGAGCTTAGGGCATGGTATAATTCATCAATCGTAATACCGAGGGCTTTCATTCGATCCGGTTTGATGAATGCTTGGTATTCTTTTTTATACCCCCCAAACGTATTTATTTCTGCGATCCCTTGAATACCTAATAATTTACGTCGAACATTCCAATCCTGAATGGTTCTGATTTCCATTAAATTAAACGACTTATCTTCCGGATTTTTAGGTCGTAAAACATATTGGTATACTTCCCCTAAACCGGTAGTAACCGGACCCATTTCCGGTTTACCTAATGCGGGAGGTATATCCACTGTCGCTAATCGTTCAAATACTTGTTGCCGTGCTTCCGTTATACTTTTATCATCGTCAAACACTAGACGCACTACAGACATCCCATATCTGGAAATAGACCGAACTTCTTGAAGTTTAGGAATATTTGCCATTTGCATTTCGATGGGTGCCGTAATAAATCGCTCTACTTCTAATGTAGCCAAACTTGGGCTATTCGTAAGGATATCTACTTGATTGGATGTTACATCCGGTACGGCATCGATAGGTAATTTTACTAAAGAGATACTTCCCCAAATCAAGAGGACAAATACCATTAATCCAATTAATATTGGATTGCGCACACTAAAGGAGATGATGCTATCAATAAATTTCATGGTATTATAATTCTCCTTTTAAGTAATTAACG
This sequence comes from Cytophagaceae bacterium, assembly GCA_025455005.1. Taxonomy (GTDB): domain Bacteria; phylum Bacteroidota; class Bacteroidia; order Cytophagales; family Cytophagaceae; genus JALONH01. The sequence continues at coordinate 18,668 of JALONH010000011.1, read as the reverse complement.
TAAAGAATAGATTGGTTGTAATTTTTTAACGCTTCTAAGTAGTTGCGTTCAATAGTGAATGCTTGCTCTATATTCATTAAATAGGCGTAATAACCAATGCTGCCTAAGCGGTAACTAGTGGCTGCCGATTTTAGTACTTCAGCTGCTTGAAGTAATCCGGCTTGTTCGTAAAATTTAAGCCCATCGGAATATTGTCTATAGCGAGCTTGCGCTTGATAGTATTCGCTATTCAATTGGAACGTTCCTGTTCGGGCTTGAGCTTCGCTTACTTCTATTCCTTTTTTAGCTGCTCGAATTCGAGCATTGTACTGCCAGTACCAGATTGGAAGTGTAATACCATATTGCAAGCGATATTGGGTTTCGGTGTTGGGACCTGCTTGATTTAAATAACCTACAACTAAGCCTGGATAACTTCTATGACGTTCTACTTTATGTAAACGTTGGTTGTACTCTATTTGTTTTTGGTAATAATTTAATAAAGGGTTTCTGTAAAAACTGCCACTATCTACTTCAATAACTTCGATCGAATCTAATTTTTTCATTTTGTAAGCCGGTACCAGTAGGGAGTCTTCTAAGTTACCCATGTAGACTAAAATTTGTTTACGGGCACGTGTTACTTCTGCTTCCGCTTGTAATAAGGTAAACCGTAAATTTTTATATTTAGCCTCTCCATTTATTTTTTCTAAGTTTGAAATTTGACCAACGCGGTAACGTACTTCATTGATTTCAACTAAGTCGGATAAAATAGAATCAAATCGTTTCAATATTTGTTGGGTTTCATACCAATATTGAAATTCAATAAAGGAATTACGCACACTATATTTTAAATAATTGACCGTGATATCGCGTTGCGTTTCGGATACACCCACAGCTGCACTTTGCAATTTCATTTGTTGGCAATAGAGTGTAGGGAAATCAAAACGTTGCATGATACCTAAGCGCATTTGATCGCCGGTTGGAGATTGGAATAACAACTCCGGACTATACAAGTTAAAACCGGCGGGCTTTAACAAGGTTTGTTGCTCAACTTGAAGATTAGAGACTTTAAGTTGAGGGTAATGAACCAAAGCTCTAGCCACGGCGGAGTCTGCATAGAGAGGAGATTGGGCAAAAGCGCTATGGATTAGAAAGAGTTGGGAAAGAATAAAAACGATTAACGTTCTCTTATTCTTTCGAGAAAATTCAAGTCGGGTATGCATTCGGTATAAAAGGGTGTTGTATTGACTCCGGAAGGACTACTTCAGATTTCCTTCAGGATTTTAAATATAGGAATAATACAATAAAAACAACAATATTGTTGACTGTATCAAAAAAATATTAAAAAATCCCATAATTGTATGGGATTTTTCAGGGTTAAAATTGGTATCCTACAAGTTGCAGGTCTTTCCAGAAATCCGGATAGGATTTGTTTACTACAGTAGGTTCTTCAATAGAGATGTTTCCTAATAGAGCAAGGGGAGCAAAGGCCATGGCCATACGGTGATCTTCATAGGTGTGGACTTGTTGACCGTTAACGGTAAAATTTCCGGGGACTACTTTATAGGTGATATCTTTCTCCAATTCAATCAAATCTGCACCGAATTTTTGAAGTTCCAATTGGATGGCTCGAATACGGTCGGTTTCTTTAATTCGTAAGCTTTGTAATCCGGATAAGGTACCCGAAATCCCTTTAGCGGCCAGGACAACAGCGATAGTTTGAGCCAAATCCGGACAATCAGTGAAGTCCCAAGTGAAATCGGAGGCAGCGGCTTTTTTCGTTAAACGTAAACCGCCTGTTTCATATTCGGTCTGCACGCCTAATAAATCCATGATCTGAACAATCGCACTATCGCCTTGCAAGGAATTCGGAACATATCCTTTCAGTTGAAGCGTGGCTTCTTCTGCCAATGCGACCATACTAAACCAGTAGCTGGACCCACTCCAATCGGATTCTACAGAATGTTGGGTGGGTGTATAGGCTTGGTGAGGTATCGTTATTCGGTTGGTTGTTTTATCCCATTCTGCAGACACACCGAATTTTTTCATGAGTTGAAGAGTCATCTCGATGTACGGTTTAGATCCTACATGCCCCAATAATTCTATCGTTAATCCTTTGGGAAGAATAGGAGCAATCATCAAGATGGCTGTAATATACTGAGAAGACACATCTCCTTTTATGGCGATAGTATCGGTTGTTGTGAGAGCCGGATCAAAAGGCAATATATGCAGTGGTGGATATCCCTCGTTGGCGGTGTAGCGTATGTTGGCTCCCAGTTCGCGAAGGGCATCTACTAATAGTTTAATCGGGCGTTGTTGCATTCGTGCTGTTCCGGTGAGGGTCCGCTCTTTCCCCTGAACGGCTGTAAAAGCAGTTAAAAACCGCATAGTAGTTCCTGCATCCAAGACGTCCCAAACCGTGCTATCCGGTTGGTCCAACAAGCGAATCATGGTTTGAGTATCTCGAGCATTGGATAGGTTATCCAATGTTGATTTTCTTCCAGTAAGTGCGTCAATAACTAAGACGCGGTTGCTTTCACTTTTAGATGCAGGAGGGGTTATCGTACCATTTATTTTACGAGTGGAGTGAGATAACGTAAGTACATCCATAGAACATTTAGTTGAGTTGGACATAATATTGTATTGCCGAAAGGGTTTCTTCTTTTGTGATTGGAATATTGAAATTCGCTTGACCTATGGATTGTAATAGAGAATACAATACTTTGCCATGCTCATTCTTTTTATCTTGATGGGTAAGTTCTACTATATCCGACAATGCGGATGAATCGATTTGGACTTTACCAAAAATGGAAAGGATATATTTTTCTATGGATACTAGATCGGAAGAAGACAGAAAACCTTTCATTTCGGAAAGATAGGCTTCACAGATCATACCGATAGCGATAGCTTCACCATGTAATAAGCGTTTACCCGGTTGGTTCAGATAAAAGGTCTCAATAGCATGACCGATGGTGTGACCAAAGTTTAATATTTTACGTAAGCCTTTTTCCGTTGGATCTACTTTTGTAATTCGGTCTTTTAAAGCAACAGAGTGTTGGGTTAAGTGTACCCAATCGTGTTCATTTACATCGGTTATGTTTAATAGTTCTTTCCATTGTGCCGCATCTGCAATCAAACTATGTTTAATGATTTCAGCATAACCGGAGCGAATTTCACTTTTGGGTAAGGTTTTAAGAAACGTAGTATCTATAATAACAGCTTTGGGTTCTTGAAAGACGCCGATATGATTTTTAAATCCTTTGAAGTCCACTCCTAATTTCCCACCCACACTGGCATCTACTTGAGACAACAGAGTAGTAGGGATTTGAATAAAATCAATACCTCTTTTATAAGTAGCAGCAGCGAAACCTCCCATATCACCAATAACGCCTCCACCCAAGTTAAACACAACAGCTTTTCGGTCGAGTGCTTTATCTGTCATAGCGGACCACAACACCTCGCAAGTACCTAAGTGCTTGTTTTCTTCTCCACTGGGAATGCAGATAACGGCATCCGGTGAAAATAAAGAACCTATCAACGGAAGGCAATGAATTTGAGTATTTTCATCCACAATCACCAGCGCTTGTGAATATTGTGATAGGAATTTTTGGACTACTTCAGCGGTATTTTGGGTAAACAAAATCTCAGACGCCATACGAACATTTTTAAATGTCAAACCCCCAATCCGGACAGATTGAGGGTTTGAGGAATAGTATGATTTAGATTATAAAGACATTAGGCTTTTGATTCTACCGCTTTCATTATTTCTGTTTGTTTGCGGATAGATTCTTCGTGAACCAATTTGAAAACTTCTTGTATGAATTCATCGTTCAGACCTAATTTTTTACCCATCTCAGAACGGTTTTTCATGATTTCATCCCAACGGCTAACTTGTAATGTTGTTACGTTGTTGTCTCTTTTGTATTCACCTATTTTCTCAACAACAGCCATACGAGTAGCTAATATTTCTAATAACTCACGGTCGATGTTGTCAATTTTTTCTCTCAATTCAGCCAAGTGATCATTGAAATCACGTGAAGCAGAGTTTTCATCCCGTACTTTTAGTTCGGTTAAGATTTCTCCTAAACGTGCCGGTGTTACTTGTTGGTCTGCATCGGACCAAGCTTTATCCGGGTCGATATGAGTTTCAATCATTAAGCCATCAAAACCTAAGTCCATAGCTTTTTGAGAAATTTCAAAAATCAAATCCCTTTTTCCACCGATATGTGAAGGATCACAAATGATTGGAATTTGTGGGGCAATACGTTTTAATTCAATCGGTATAACCCAAGTAGGTACGTTTCTATATTTTGCTTTGTCAATAGTAGAAAACCCACGGTGAATAGCGGCTAAGTTGCGAATACCCGCACGGTAGAAGCGCTCGAAAGCACCTACCCATAGTCCTAATTCCGGGTGTGTAGGGTTTTTTACTAACACAGCCTTATCCGTTCCTTGTAGAGCGTCCGCCATTTCTTGAACCGCAAATGGGGATACTGTTGTACGAGCACCTACCCAAAGCACATCCACATCGTATTTAAGTGCTAATTCAATATGTTGTGGGTTAGCAACCTCAGTACCGATAGGAATATTTAATTCTTTTTTAACATCCGATAACCATTTTAATCCCTCTTCTCCGGATCCTTCAAAACTGTTGGGACGGGTTCTTGGTTTCCATATACCTGCGCGTAGTACATCAACTTTTCCTAACTCTTTCAATAATTTTGCTGTGGCAAATAGTTGTTCCGGAGTTTCAGCGCTGCAGGGACCTGCGATTAACAGGGGCTTATGTTTTGTTTTAGCCCAAGATTCAATTGGATTTACGTTCAATTCTACTTTCATAATCGTCTTTTCTGTTTATCCTTAACAAAGAATCGTATATTTCCGTTCTAATTGTCAAGAATGAAACTGTTACAACATATTAATTTTACAGATACAGCCGCCGCATTTGCTTCTCGTTCGGATAAAGAACTGATCCAAATGAGGCGATTATTTGGACTTATGGCCAAGCCTAAGTGGACAAAGATAGGGACTTCTCTCTTAATTTTTGCATTAAAATGGCATTTTCCTATAAAAAATATTATAAAAAAGACCCTTTTTAAGCAATTCTGTGGGGGGGAGACCTTAGAGGAATGTATACCGGTAATGGAACGATTGTATTATTCCGGAGTTCGAAGTATCCCGGATTATGCTGTGGAAGGTGCGGAAGGGGAAGATAAATATGAGGCTACCGTCCAAGAATTACTGCAAGTGATACGTCAAGTAGAAGATTTACCTATGGTGGCGTATGCAGTTTTTAAAATGACAGGTTTGGCTCGGGTGGCATTATTGGAAAAGAAGAACCGGATGGATCCCCTCACAATCGAGGAGCAAGCGGAATGGGAAAGAGTACGGGGACGATTTTATCAATTAGTAAAATGCGCATCTGAAAATCATGTTCGATTAATGTGTGATGCTGAAGAAAGTTGGATTCAAGACCCAATAGATCGATTGTTAATTGAGGCTATGGAAGAATATAATATTGAGTCGCCTATTGTATTTATGACGATTCAATGTTATCGAAAAGATAGCTTTGCGCGGTTGGTTCGGATTCATGAAAGCAGTATCCGAAATAAATATTTCCCCGGATTCAAAATGGTGCGAGGAGCCTACATGGATAAGGAGAGAGAACGAGCTAAGGAATTAGGATATCCGAGCCCTATTCATGACAGTAAAAAAGCATGTGATCAAATGTTTGATGAGGCAGTTGAATATGCTTTAGAACATGATTTGGCCGTACTGATAGCCACACACAACACCTTAAGTATTGAAAAAGCGGTTATCGAGATGGATGATAAAGATGAAACACAATCGGGCTTTGCTCAATTGTATGGGATGAGTGATAACCTGACGTTTAACTTATCTAAAAATGGCTATAAGGTTGCAAAGTATCTGCCCTATGGACCGTTGAAAGAGGTCGTGCCCTATATGATTCGAAGAGCAGAAGAAAACACTTCACTTACCGGAGAAACATCAAGAGAAGGTGAGTTGATACAACAAGAGATTGAACGCAGAAGACGATTACAACATGAACGCGCTAAATAAAACGATAGGATTATTATTCCTTTTTTTAACCCTTACCTGTATGGGTTCCATAACCTATATACCGTATCATCAATTGACATATCAGGTAAAAGGAAGGTATTATACGGAGCCCTCTAAAGGTTATTTGGGCTATTCTATGTCAGCTACTACTGTAGAGCTAAGTTTACAGTCGGGTGATTTTGATGTATTGTTGGAAAGTACCGGAACAGAAGATTCAACGACCTGGAATTGGTTATTGGTAGAAGTGAATCAAGTGCTTTGGGATACATTGCGCTTACGTCCGGGAAAACATGCTTACCCGATTCATCTGAAAAACTATAGCAATGGCAATGTAACCGTTCGTTGGTTTAAATGTACAGAAAGTTTTGTGGGGGAGATTCGATTTTATGGGATAACACTTCGTAGCGGCTCTGCTCAATCGGATAAAACCGCTTTATCACCATCTTCTAAACTTTTATTTATAGGTAACTCCATCACTTGTGGGTATGGTAATCAAGTCGCCATTCCTTCGCCACCTCAAGGAAATCCGAATACCGGTTTTCATGCAGCGAATGAAAATGCTTATGATAGCTATGCACAGGTATGTGCCCGACGTTTATCTACATCAGCAGATGCCGTTTGTTATTCAGGATTAGGAATGTACCGAAACTTTAATGGAGACACGACGAACACATTACCTAAACTATTCAATCGAGTTTTATTGGAAAATCCGGAAAGCCCTATATGGGATAGTACAAAATCTTCCTATCAAGTAATTGTAATTAACTTAGGAACAAATGATTATTATTTAGAATCAAAAGACATTCCATTGCCGGAAGAAGCATTTGTTCAACACTATATTTTATTTGTAGAAAAGTTGCTCCGGTGGTATCCTCAAGCGCATATTATTTGTACTAATGGAACGATGTTAAATGACGGATGGCCTATGGGTAAGAAATGTTTTACCAGAGTGCAAGCCAATATAGAACGTGTCTGTGCGTATTTTCATTCTAAAAATATTCAACAGGTTCATTCGTTTAAGTTTAGTCCCCAACAGGGACCTTTTGGAGAAGATTACCATCCCTCCAAACGAACACATGAACAAATGGCAGATTCTTTAGTTACTTTTATAAAACAACAAACGTGGTGGAAATAAATAAAAAAAAGGCACAGCAAAGTATACTCGGTATCGTAGGCTTGGTTATTCTCTTACAAGCAATGGGTTTAGCTAATACGCCCTATGTGTATTGGCCGGCTCTGGTGCTCTTTACCTTGAGTGGGTTGTATCTAACCTATCGGGTTATTACTACAAAGGGTTTAAGTGTACTCGGTTTTTTTTCTTATCTTTTTTTGTTTATTGTAATCACCGTTCAGTACATGGGGTACACCGGTGAGTTAAAAGGAGCAGAATACTTACTATTGTCAGCCATATTTACCGGGTTGACTTTAGGTATTCTAACCATTGCCCGGTGGATTGATTTTAAATGAAGTATTCCACTCATATTCGAGATACCTTTTGGTTAGCCTTGCCGGTGGCGTTTAGTCAATTAGGTCATATTATGGTAGGCTTAGTGGATACCTATATGGCCGTACGTATCAGCGAGCAGGCTTTGTCATCTGTTACAGTTGCACTGAGTGTTTATTTCCCTTTATTCATGTTTTATATAGGGTTGAGTTATGGTTTTACACCCTTAATAGCTCAAGCACACGGAGAGAATAATCCACCCAAGATATCCGGAATTCTTTATCATGCATTATTGATTAATTTCGGAATAGCACTTGTTCTAAGTTTATTACTGGCAGCCTCTACACAAATCATCCCACACTTAGGCCAACCAATAGAGATTGTTCCGGATGCTATTCGGTTTTTAAAGATATTAGTATGGACGATATTTCCGGTTTCTTTATTTCAAATTCTCCGTCAATTTATTGAAGGATTAGGTCACACCAAACAAGCGATGGTGATTAGTGTTAGTGGGAATATCTTAAATATAGTACTCAATTACATTTTTGTAGAGGGGTGGTGGGAAGTGCCGGCGATGGGTGTAGAAGGGATTGCTTATGCTACCCTAACGGCTCGAATCTTTATGGCGTTCTGTATGACGGGGTATGTCTATTTTTCCGGAAACTATGATGTGTATTTGCATTATGTCAATATTAAAAAATTAAGTGTTTCCAATAACCTATTAAAGCAGGTTATACCCAATAAGAAAACACGTTGGAATCCGGTGTTGATGAAATGGGTTTGGAATAAAAGTTTTCCAACAGGTTTTCAGATGTCATTTGAAGGAACGGCGTTTAGTGTTGCCGCTATATACGTTGGTAATTTTGGAGTAGCACAATTGGCAGCACATCAAATAACATTAAATTTAGCTTCCGTTACATATATGGCTGCGAGTGGAATAGCCGCTGCCGGAACCGTTCGAGTCGGTTATTTATTTGGACAAAAAAACAAAGTAGAATTACAAAAAGCCGGATTCTCTGCTATCGGTATGGTGATCCTATTCATGAGTCTTTGTTCTTTTCTATTTGTAATGCTCCATCAAATTTTACCTCAACTCTTTACAGACGATCCTTATGTTATAACCATTAGTGGTTGGCTTTTATGGATGACTGCTTTTTTTCAATTATCCGATGGAATTCAAGTAACCAGTATGGGAGCTTTAAGAGGAATTTCGGATGTGAAAATTCCATCCATTATAGCTTTTGTTTCCTATTGGGCGATTGGCCTCCCTTGTGGGTATTATTTAGCGTTTGGTTTAGGCTGGGAAGTGTATGGAATATGGGTAGGATTAACTATAGGTTTGGTTATCGCTTCTGTTGTTTTGTGGAGACGCTTCTACCGACTGTCTTCTGTTTTATCCTTTACAGATTAACGAACTAGGAATCCTTTTAAAGTTGTAATCGCTTGATCAATCCCTTTTTTAACGTCAACTATTGTTCCTTCCATCATATAACAAGGGCAACTGATAATCTTTAATTCAGAATCAACTGAAACCTCTTGAATAGTAGTAGGTACAGTCTGTGTACCTATAGATTCCATTCCATTATGAATGCTTTGAATGTCATATGGGGAAGGTGCCGCACTCGTACCGGTACTAAGGATGGGTGAATAAGAAGTGCCTTCCAGTGCTTTTGCAATGGTAGTAGGGGACATACATAATGCTACTATAGGTTTTTGGGCTTGTATAAAGTGTAAAATAATAGCTTTGATATCATCTTGTATAATTCCGGAAGGGCCATCCACTGCCCATGTCGTAAAGTTTTTGGCGGTTCCAAATCCTCCGGGTAAAATAAGCGCATCGTAGGAGGCGTCTAAAGCATTCAATTCTAAGATAGAACCTCGAGCAATTCGAGCCGCTTCTACTAAAATGTTACGTTGTTCCGATTGAGTATCCCCCGTCAGGTGGTTGATAACATGGTATTGCGTTCGATTGGGGGCAAAACATTGATACGAAAAGCCGGCTTCTTCCAAGGCTAATAAGGTTAAAACAGATTCATGAATTTCAGCGCCATCATAGACGCCACATCCGGAAAGTACTACTGCAATTTTGGTCATAAATCTGAGTTATTTAGTAAGCGATTGATTTTCAATTAAAATAATCCTTTAGGAATACCTGATTTTATCCTCCAAATTATTTATAAAATCGTATTTTTGCAATCCTAATATTAAAGAGCAATCATGCAATTAAGTGAACAAGAACTGGTTCGTCGCCAAGAAAGAGAAGAATTACTGACAATGGGCATTGCGCCTTATCCTGCAGAACTTTTTGAAGTGAATGTAACGGCTAAGAACATACATGACCACTACGAACAGCAAAAATTAGATTATAAGAATGTTGCTATTGCCGGAAGAGTAATGACCCGTCGCATAATGGGTAATGCCTCGTTTGCGGAGATACAGGATTCTACAGGACGTATTCAAGTATATTTTAGGAGAGATGATTTGTGTCCGGATGAAGATAAAACTCTTTACAATACGGTTTTCAAAAAGTTAGTAGGGATTGGGGATATCATAGGGGTATCCGGTTATGTATTTACAACGCAAACGGGGGAAATTACCATCCATGTAACTTCTTTTAAAATTTTATCTAAGGCATTGCGTCCACTACCGATGCCAAAAGAAGTAGAAGATGCAGAAGGGAATAAAAAAACGTATGATGCTTTTACCGATCCGGAACAACGTTATCGTATGCGCTATGTAGATTTAATAGTAAATCCTCAAGTGAAAGACACCTTTATCAAACGTACGCGCTTAGTAAACACCATGCGCGAGTATTTGAACAATAAGGGTTATTTAGAAGTAGAAACTCCTATTTTACAACCCTTATATGGAGGGGCTGCAGCACGACCATTCAAAACACATCATAATACATTAGATATGACATTATATCTACGTATTGCAAACGAGTTGTACTTAAAACGTCTCATTGTCGGTGGATTTGACGGTGTATATGAATTTTCTAAAGATTTCAGAAACGAGGGTATGTCTCGCTTTCATAATCCGGAATTTACACAAGTAGAGCTATATGTAGCCTATAAGGATTATTATTGGATGATGGATTTGGTGGAAGAAATGATCGAAAAAGTAGCATTAGCTTTACATGGAACGACCGAAGTAAAAGTGGGCGAACATACGATCAGTTTCCAACGACCATGGAAACGATTTACCATGTTCGAAGCTATTCAACATTTCACCGGTATTGATATCAGTGCAATGGATGAATCGGAGTTAAAACGTACGTGTGCGGAATTAGGAATTGAAATAGATGCCTCGATGGGTAAAGGAAAACTCATTGATGAAATATTTGGTGCTACGTGTGAGCCAAAATTAATTCAACCAACGTTTATTACGGACTATCCGGTTGAAATGTCCCCTCTGGCAAAAAAACACAGAAGTAAAGAGGGTCTGGTAGAGCGCTTTGAAGCGATATGTAACGGGAAAGAGATTTGTAATTCTTTTTCTGAATTAAATGACCCTATCGACCAACGTCAACGATTTGAGGAGCAGTTGGAGTTAGGTAAACGAGGCGATAGCGAAAGCATGGTATTGGATGAAGATTTCTTACGTGCATTAGAATATGGTATGCCTCCGACAGCCGGCTTAGGAATAGGGATTGATCGATTAAGTATGATTATGACTAATTCACCGTCTATCCAAGATGTATTGTTTTTCCCTCAAATGCGACCTGAAGTGAACACCGGTGGAGTCGTTACAGAAGATGCCGGTTTGGAAGGTGTTCGACCGGAGTTATTACCGTTATTACAAAAATTAGGTATCACAACAAAAGAACAAGTTAAAAGTGCTAACCCCAATAAATTATTTAATGACGTCTGTGGGTTACGTAAGAAGATGAAGTTGGACATTCCTAATCCTACTATTGACGAAGTAAAGAGTTGGCAAGCATAAACATGAATATAGCGATTCAAGGTGGGCGTGGATCTTTTCATGATATAGCAGCGCGGTATCATTTTGGAGAAGGCATTCAGATAACTGAATGTTCCGGATTTAGAATCTTATGTGAAGAGTTAAAGCATAATGATTCCGTTGATTATGCTGTTATGGCGATTGAAAATTCCATAGCTGCTTCGATACTTACAAATTATGCGTTGATACAAGAGTATCAATTACAAATCATAGGGGAGGTCTATTTAGGAATTAAGCAATATATCATGGTGCATCCGGAATCCAAAAAGTCGGATGTGAAATATGTGATGTCTCACTATATGGCATTAAATCAGTGTGAAGACTATTTATTACAACATCCGGATTGGGTTCGGAAAGAATACCATGATACAGCCGATAGTGCAAAATATATTCTGGAGAATAATATCAAAGACACAGCGGCTATTGCTAGTAAATATGCTGCTGAGATATACGGCTTAAAATTATTGGAAAAAGAAAGTATTGAAACTTATAAAGAAAACTTTACTCGTTTTTTTATTTTAACCACAGATAAAAAGAAACGCATAAAAGAGGCGAATAAAGCGACGATTAGTTTTCGATTAGCAGATAAGGTAGGTGCGTTAGCGGAAGTGTTAAAAATAATAGTAGATAATGGTGTCAACTTATCCAAAATACAATCCTTACCTGTTTTTGGTCAAGTAAATGCCTATCGATTTTATGTAGATTGTGAATGGAAGGAATACGAAACTTTTAAAAAAAGTATTGCTATCAATTCATTAGTAGAAGATTTAACTGTATTGGGTGAATATATAAAAGGAGACTTTGTGCATGATTATTCCAGCAGCCGATAGGCTTTCCACAGTAAAGGAATATTATTTCGTAAAAAAATTAGAAGAGATCGCTCGATTAAATAAAGCGGGCAAAAATGTCATCAGTTTTGGTATTGGAAGTCCCGATTTGGCTCCCTCCACCGAAACAATAGAGGCTTTAATTGTAACATCTTCTGCTGCTCCATCTCACGGATATCAACCTTATAGAGGTATACCGGAGTTACGCGAAGCGATGGCTACTTTCTATGCTTCTACCTATGGTGTATCCTTAGATTCGAATAAAGAGATCTTGCCTTTAATGGGTTCAAAGGAAGGTATACTTCACATATCAATGGCATTTTTAAATCCCGGTGATGAAGTGCTGGTGCCGGATCCCGGCTATCCTACCTATACTTCTTTGAGTACTCTAATAGGTGCTGTTGTGCGGAAGTATACATTAGAAGAATCAGAAGACTGGCATCCGACAATACAAGCGCTTGAATCCATGGATTTGAGCAAAGTGAAGATGATGTGGTTAAATTACCCACACATGCCCACCGGAGCAGAGGCTAATCCGGATCGCTTGTTGCCTTTAATCGAATTTGCAAAACGGCATCGAATACTACTTTGTTTTGATAATCCCTATAGTTTGGTTTTAAACAAACAAAAACCATTTAGTATTTTGAGTTTGCCGGGAGCAGAAGAGGTAGCGATCGAGTTGAATTCATTAAGTAAATCCCATAACATGGCCGGATGGAGAGTCGGGATGATGGTTGGAGACGAAGCGTATCTTACTGCGGCCTTAGCTGTTAAGAGTAATATAGACAGCGGGATGTTTTTAGGTATACAAAAAGCAGCGATTAAAGCCTTTCAAAATACTACAGAATGGCATGAAGAAAGAAATAAGGTATACCATGACCGTCGAGAGAAAATATTTGAATTACTTGATACTCTCGGTTTTGAATTTGATCGTAATCAAGTGGGTTTGTTTGTTTGGTGTAAGCCTAAAAAGACTAGTTCCATTTCTGATATTCCGGCATTTGTAGATGAGTTGTTATATCAAGCTTCTGTGTTTTTTACACCCGGTGAAATATTCGGGGCCGGTGGTAAAGGTTATTTAAGAGCATCGTTATGTGTTCCTATGGAAAAAATTATTCAAGCCGGTGAACGGATTGAACAGTATGTAGCTTCCAAAAAATAAACGTCTAGTAACAACTGAAAGCAGGTATCTTTTACCTGCTTTTTTTATTTAATTTATCCAATAATATTTTATATTTTTAGAATATGGCTCGTCTCTGTATTCTGTTTTCCATTCTTTGGTTAAATATCCAAGGTATAGCTCAAATTAAAATAAATGAAAGTTGTGCTTCTAATACTACCATTATATCAGATGAAGATGGAGACTATCCCGATTGGATAGAGTTATACAATGCAGGTTCTCAAGTAGAGGATTTAAGTAATTATTTTATATCTGATAATGGTGCCCTACCGTTTAAATGGAGGATTCCCTCTGTTTCATTACTCCCGGGTTCTTATCAACTCATTTATTGTTCAGAAAAAAATAGATTTCGACATGTTGACCATTGGGAAACGGCCGTAATGGAATCCGATACATGGCAATACATCGTACCTAGTTCAGAGCCTCCTGCAAGTTGGAAGTTGGCCGGCTTTACGAATGGATTATGGAGTACAGGAACCGGAGGTGTAGGTTTAGGCGATGCGGATGATAATACTATTCTCCCAAATGGAACTTCTAGGGTATACCTTCGCCATGAATTTTCTGTTTCAGATACATCGTTGATTTCAGCAGCAGCTTTCCATATAGATTATGATGATGGTTATATAGCATTTTTAAATGGCATCCCAATTGCACGCTCGAATGTTCCCTCCGTTCCAAATTTTACTTCTGTAGCAACCAACAGTAGGGAAGCAGTAATGTATACAGGAGGATTGCCGGAGTTAAAGATAATTTCCCTAGATACGTTACGAATGGCCTTACGAAATGGAATGAACGTATTAGCTATTCAAGTATACAATATAAATGCGACGTCCAGTGATATAACGGCACGTCCTTTTTTAAGCTTTGGAATTAAAAATACTACTGTGACGTATCGACCTACCCCTTCCTGGTTTAATCTCTCCACTACACTTCCCTTACATAGTAATTTTAAGCTTTCCTCCGGTGAATCGCTCACTATACGGACGTCTTCCGGGGCACTAGTAGATCAGTTGGTCTTACCTTCCATGATGACGGATCATAGCTATGGATCTTTACCTAATGGGCAATCGACCAGGAAATACTTTAGTACACCGACTCCTGGAATGGCCAATAGTGCAGTACAGTCCTTCGATGATTATTGTAGAGATTCCATTCGGTTTTCTTTACCGGCCGGATTCTATACCGGATCGGTTAGTATTGCTTTAAGCGGATCTGCGGTGATTCGGTATACGGTAGATGGTAGTATTCCCAATATTAGCTCTCCTCTCTATGTTTCCCCTATTTTAATCACGGGCACAACCGTTATTCGAGCGGCTTGTTTTTCATCCTTAGGTCCGCCTCGTTCTGTTTTTACTTCTACTTATTTGTTGAATAAGTCAACATCAATCCCTGTATTTTCGATTAGTACTACACCGGCTTTACTCTTTGATCCGGTAACGGGCATTTATATGATGGGACCGGATGCAGAACCGAATGCACCTTACTTTGGAGCTAATTTTTGGGAAGAAACGGAAATACCGATACATGTAGAATATTTTGAAACCAATACGCTTCGATACATTAATCAAGATGCTGCTTTACGTATTTCGGGTAACTATTCTCGAGCCAATGACCAAAAAAGTTTTGTATTAAAAGCCTATCAACAGTTTGGCGATGGTGATTTTTCACATCCATTTTTCCCGGATAAAGATATTACTGATTTTACTCAAATCGTTTTACGTAACTCCGGTGGTGATTTTAATTATATGCATTTTCGGGATGGCTTTATTCACAAAGCAATAGGTGCGAATACCAATCTGGATTATCAGGATTTTCGTCCGACAGCAGTATTTATCAACGGAGAGTATTGGGGTATTTTAAATCTGCGGGAAAAGATAAACGAGCATTTTGTAGAAGATAATTCCGGTATCGACGCTGAACGAATTGACTTGACAGAAACATGGGGGACAGCGTTGGAGGGTACGAACAATATATGGGATTTACAATGGTGGGCTACTAATAGAGATTTATCACAGGAAGCCAATTATAAAGTGGTTGCCGATAGTTTTGATTTAGATAATCTGGTTGATTATTATGCAGCTCAAATTTTTATATCGAATTGGGATTGGCCACAGAACAATGTAAAGTATTGGAGAGATCGAGAAGGCAATCGAAAGTGGAGGATGATACTATGGGATACCGATTTAAGTTTAGGCATATATGATTTAAGTGAAGTTACGTATAATGCCTTGTCTAATGTGGTAGATTCAGATGATGCCACAAAAAATCCGGTTACCGATATTTTTAAAAATATGTTGGATTATATACCGTTTCGAAATCGTTTTGTCAACCGATATGCCGATTTGTTAAATACCGTTTTTCAACCTACTTTTTTAGATCGTTACCTGTATGCTTTAAAAGATACTATCGATGAAGAAATGGAAGAACATAGTATTCGATGGAATCGTTGGAAAAACTTTGATAATGCGGTTCGAGAGGCAGATGATTTTTATACTGCACGTGTCCCTATCGCTCGGAATGAAATAAGAGCACAATTTCAATTAGTCAAACAGGTCGATGTGACACTACAAGTATTACCCGCAGGATCCGGCACTATTCAAATTAATTCTGTTGTTCCTAGTAGTTATCCTTGGACCGGAGTTTATTTTGATGGAGTTCCGGTAACGATTACGGTTCTCCCTGCTCCCGGTTGTACGTTTAGTCATTGGTCTATTCCGGGTCTACCAAGTAATAATAGTTCAACAAATCGGTTGATTCTAAATATTAGTAATCTTTCACAAACGATTACGGCAAACTTTACCGGAGTTGCCCAACCCGTTCGTATTGCAGTAAGCGAAATAAATTACCGTTCATCTCTTTTTAAAAATTCAGGTGATTGGGTAGAGTTGCATAATTATGGGTCAACTTCTATGGATCTATCCTTATGGAAAATTAGAGATAGTAAAACGTATCATTCCTTTGTAATTCCACAAGGTACAGTAGTTCCGGCAAGTGGGTATCTTGTTTTATATTCAGATGCTACTTTATTTCAACAACGACATCCAACAATAGGAAACGCTATTGGCCCAATAGGTTTTGATTGGTCAAATGAAGGAGAAAAGATAGAACTGATTACCCCTACAGGCGCCACCTATTTGTCGTTTAGTTATTCCAATCAAATGCCTTGGCCTATTGAAGGCAACGGTACCGGTTATACCATTCAGTTGGTTAACCCAACTGCTCCACCCGCACTTTCGAGTTCATGGGAAGTAGGATGTATGGAAGGTACTCCGGGACGAGCTTCATTGCTCGGTTGTGTAACCTCGTCCGTAGATCCGGTTCAGTTCCATGCGTTTACTCTTTATCCGAATCCGGTGTCAGATATATTGTATATACAAACGCAAGATCTTGAACCGTTTACCTATCAAATAGAAACGGTAGATGGTCGGTTGGTTTATATAAGTCCGGAAATGCATTCAACTATTACCGAAATTCCTATTAGATCTTTGCCCGCCGGTATGTATCTTGTTCGTATACAAATAGGGACTAACACCTTGGTCCGAAAGATTATAGTACAACACCATGGATTGTAGCTTGGTCTATTTCCCTTTAAGGGATATTTTATATCTTTGAAACATGAAGTATCAAAACGATATCCTTATAAGGGCTGCTAGAGGGGAGGAAACAGAACGAACACCGGTTTGGTTAATGCGTCAAGCCGGAAGGGTGTTACCGGAATACCGAGCCGTTCGAGAAAAATTAAGTGGTTTTATAGAATTATGTACCACACCGGAATTAGCCGCAGAGGTGACGATACAACCGGTCGATATATTAGGTGTAGATGCTGCGATTATTTTCTCGGATATTTTAGTCATTCCGGAAGCCATGGGTTTGCCGTATGAAATGCAAGAAGCTCGGGGGCCTTATTTTCCTAATGTAATACAAAACAAATCGGACGTAGACCGCTTATTGGCAGAAGAGGCAGCCGATCACTTACAATATGTTTACGATGCTATCGATATAACGTTCAAAGAACTTAAAGGTAGAGTTCCTTTGATTGGTTTTGCAGGAGCACCGTTTACCATTTTAGCATATATGATTGAAGGGCATGGCTCTAAAACATTTTCCAAGGCTCGTCGATTTTTGTACAATGAACCGGTAGTAGCACATGCATTATTAGAAAAAATTACTCGGGCCACTACAACTTATATTAAGCGGCAAATAGATGCAGGTGCTGCTTTAGTTCAAATATTTGATTCATGGGCCGGTATATTACCACCGGATCAATATAAAGAATTTTCATTGCCTTATATAAAACAAATTTGTGAGGACGTTCCACACGTTCCTAGAACCGTTTTTTCAAAAGGTGCTTTTTTTATTCGAGATGAATTTGCCCAGTTTCCATGTGAAACAGTAGGCTTGGATTGGAATATGGATATTCAGGAATCTAGAAAGATGGTAGGGCCGAATAAAGTGTTACAGGGTAATATGGATCCGTGTGCTTTGTATTTGCCGGAAGATAAAATTTATCAAAAGACGAAAGAAATGTTAGATGCTTTTGGTCCAAATAAACATATTGCCAATTTAGGTCACGGATTGTATCCGGATACAGAGAAAAGCAAAGTGAAGTTTTTTGTAGATGCGGTAAAGGAATTGAGTAAAAGATAAGATGAACTAACGTATACTACACCTCTTGTAAAGAGGTGTAGTATTAAAATACGTTACATTATACTAAATCTTACTAATCCGGCATTTACGAGATCTTGTCTGTTTAATGGAGTCGATTCTGACCAGTTATTTTGAGGAATCAAGTATAGTTGGACATAGTCCGAACTCAAGTTTTGGTCATACATGATTTTAATAAATATGAAATCGCTATAATTGGAACCATACGGAATACTTTCGAGTTTTAATAGATAATAATTTGGTTTTTTGTTTATAGGGTACATACGAACAAAAGTTGCTGCATTAGGCAAAAAAGAATGCGCTACTGATTTTTTCCTCCGCTGTTGGTAGCTATCTACTTTTTCCTAAGCACCTCTGTCTCCGC
The DNA here is from genome assembly GCA_025455005.1 of Cytophagaceae bacterium. Taxonomy (GTDB): domain Bacteria; phylum Bacteroidota; class Bacteroidia; order Cytophagales; family Cytophagaceae; genus JALONH01. Next base: position 168 of record JALONH010000011.1, on the reverse strand, counting down.
TGTTGGTGACTATCTTCTTTTTCCTAAGCACCGCAGCTTCCGCTGTTGTGTCAACGACCAACAGCTCAATGTAGTTAATGTGTAATAATTTTTTTATTATTACTTTGCTATGGAAATAATACAACATCATCCGGTGTTTTTTACTGCTACTATTAAAAATTGGAAGCG
>JALONH010000027.1 GCA_025455005.1 Cytophagaceae bacterium | reverse complement strand
TGGGTTTTATCTTAAAAATGTATTTCAAGCGAATTATTTCCATGAAAAAAATTACACTTCTACTTTTTGTATCTGTATTTGCCTTTTTTATGGCTTGTACACCAAAAGCTCAAAAGTATTTTGAAAAAGCAAAGGTCGACTTTAAAGAAAAAGAATACGAACACGCTATTCAAAATTACCAACAAGCATTATCCGAGGGCTACGATGCCAAGCAATGTAACTATATGATTGCTGAGTCCTACAGACGTTCTAATCGTATTCAAGAAGCAGAACCATACTATAAAAAAGCGATTGAAGCCGGATTAGATGTAGAAGAAGCACATTTCTTTTACGGATACGCTTTAAAATCCTCCGGAAATTATGAAGGAGCGATTGCTCAATTCCAAGAATACGCTAAGAACGGTACGAACTTCGATTATATCAATCGTTCGAAGAGAGAAATTGAAAACTTAAAAAAGTTGGAAGAAATTTCAGCTCGACCAAAGTCATATATAATTGACAATATCGAAGATTTAAATACAGAATTTGCAGAATACGGCCCCCATTTGTATAACAAAAAATTATATTTTACTTCCAACAGAGAAGCAAAAGAAATGCACGCTGCCAATGGAACCGGTTTTACTGATATATATGAGTTTGCTTTTGATGGCGTAAGTAAATTTTCCGGCCAAGCAACGCATACCGGAAATATCATCAACACGGATAATGCACATGAAGCGAATTGTATTTTTTCAAAAGATGGTAAAACGTTAATTTTCGCTCGAAGTAATGATGGTGCGAAAAAGAAAGCGCCGGATTGTGATATTTTCATCACCACGATGAAATCTGATGGATCTTGGAATGAGCCGGTAAAAATGCCATTTAATGATTCGTTGGCATGGGATGCTTGTCCTTTCTTATCTGCTGATGAAAAAACATTGTACTTCGCGTCGAACAGAGAAGGTGGTCAAGGAAACGTGGATTTATATAAAGTAACCAAAGACGCTAATGGTCAATGGACAGTAGTAGAAAACTTAGGTGCTCCCATCAATACTCACGGTAATGAAATGTTCCCTTATGTAGATAAGAAATTGAATCGTCTGTATTTTTCATCTGATGGTCATCCTTCCTTCGGGTCATTAGATATATTCTACGTGAAAACAGAAAATGGAAAATCAACTGTTGAAAATATGGGCTTACCTATAAATTCTTCTTTTGATGACTTTAATCTAATTTGGGATGATTCGTTATCCGGATATTTTGTGTCTAATCGTAAAGGGGACGACGCGAAAGGAGATGATGATATCTACCACTTCAAGGACGACCGTACAGCAAAGTATTGTGTCGATGGTACTTCATTTGGAGAATCACGTAAGGATCCCAAAAACATAAAGAAATACTTGTTACCGGGTGCTAAAGTGTTTTTGTTAGCAGAGAACGGAGACACCATAGCAACTACACTCGCAGATGCCAATGGTCATTTTGAGTTTTGCGATATCAAGCCTAAAACCAACTACTTTTTAGCGGCTGAAAAAGAAAAATATTTTGAGCAAACCAAAGAGGATTGGGTGCCCTTCTCTGTAGATGAAACACCGTTTAATCAATTGAAACAAGGTGAAAACATAATCAAGAAAAAAGCAGAAGTTAAATTGGTTAAACTGGAAAACATTATCATCGTAAAAAATATCCTCTATGATTACGACAAGTGGGATATTCGTCCGGATGCTGCTCTAGAATTGGATAAGATTGTTGAACTAATGGTTAAAAATCCGATCCTAAAAATTGAATTAGGGTCCCATACGGATGAACGAGGATCTGCACAATATAACCGAGTATTGGCGGATAAACGTGCAAAAGCAGCCGTGGATTATATCGTTTCAAAAGGGATAGACAGAAATCGACTGGTAGCTAAGGGATACGGTGAAGATACTCCGGCTATCAGAAATGCTCAGACGGAAGAACAACATCAAACAAACCGTCGAACTACCTTTAAAATTCTAAATCATTTTGATGAAGATTTAGAGATTAAAGTAGAAAACTAGACGATTGTTCATACCTTACTAAAAAAGTCTCCTGTAATTCAGGAGACTTTTTTATTTTTGTACTCCCTTACCCGACTAAGTGTTCGATATGAAGAATAGATACATGCAACGCGGTGTCTCCGCTCAAAAAGAGGATGTGCATCAAGCGATTAAATCCATAGATAAAGGTATTTTCCCTAAAGCCTTCTGTAAAATCATACCGGATGTTTTAGGTGGCGATCCCGAATACTGCAATATCATGCATGCAGATGGTGCCGGTACTAAATCTGCATTGGCTTACTTGTATTGGAAAGAAACAGGTGATCTTTCGGTTTGGAAGGGTATAGCTCAAGATGCTGTTATCATGAATATCGATGATTTGATATGCGTTGGTGCTACGGATAATATTTTACTGTCTTCTACCATCGGAAGGAATAAACAACTTATTCCGGGTGAAGTGATTGCAGCTATAATTAATGGTACAGAGGAAGTATTAGAAATGCTGCGTCAAAATGGTATATCGATATTTAGTACAGGAGGGGAAACGGCGGATGTTGGGGATTTAGTCCGAACCATCATTGTAGATAGCACTGTGACTTGTAGAATGCCCAGAGCAAAAGTGATATCAAACGATGCTATACAGGCAGGTCAAGTAATTGTAGGCTTTGCTTCCTATGGTCAAACAACGTATGAAGACACCTATAATGGTGGAATGGGAAGTAATGGACTTACGTCCGCACGCCATGATGTTTTTCATAAATATTTAGCTCAAAAGTATCCGGAAAGTTATGATGCAGCAATTCCGGATGACTTAATATACAGTGGCAATATTCGTTTAACAGATACGGTTGAACATACGCCGGTTGACGCAGGGAAATTAGTATTATCTCCTACTAGAACCTATGCCCCTTTAATGAAAGCGATATTGACACAATACCCGGATATAGTAAAAGGGGCTGTTCATTGTAGTGGAGGTGGTCAAACTAAAGTACTCCATTTTACAGATTATGCTGTACATATAGTAAAAGATCAATTGTTTGATTTGCCTCCGTTGTTCCAGTTGATACAGGAACAAAGTGGTACGGATTGGTACGAAATGTTTCAGGTTTTTAATATGGGACATAGATTGGAGTTGTACGTGGATCCTTCTGATGCACAAAAGTTGATAGACAAGGCAGCTGAATTTTCTATTGAGGCAAAAATTATTGGTAGAGTGGAACCGGGACAGTCCGGAAAACGTCTCACTATAAAAGTACCTCAAGGTACCTTTACTTACGCATAAAAGTTATGATAACCATACCCTTTTACAAATATCAAGGCACCGGAAATGATTTTATTTTACTAGATAATCGTTCGTTGTTCTTTGATAGAACCCGTACCGACATTGTTGCTGCACTTTGCCATAGACGTTTTGGCATAGGGGCTGATGGTCTGATTTTATTACAGAATAAAGAAGGGTATGATTTTGAAATGGTATATTTCAATGCAGACGGGAGAGAGGGTACGATGTGTGGAAATGGTGGACGTTGTATTGTTCAATTCGCATATGATTTAAAGGTAATCGGTTCCCAAACCCGATTTTTAGCGGTAGATGGCCCTCACGATGCAGAAGTAGACGAGCATTGGGTACGATTACACATGAAAGATGTGGACGACATCCAACAACACTCCAATTACGTTTTCATGAATACCGGCTCTCCACATTATGTGGCAGATGTTCAAAATATCGACTCGTATGAAGTGGTCCCGGTAGGAAAGGAAATTCGATACAGCAGTGCGTTTGCCCCCGGCGGTACTAATGTTAATTTCATGGAAAAAAAAGGCGATCGATTGTTCGTTCGCACATATGAAAGAGGAGTAGAAGACGAAACGTATTCTTGTGGAACAGGAGTAACGGCAGCAGCACTATCGGCGGCACTACAAGGTATGACTTCACCTATTTCCGTTCAAACAGTAGGGGGACCTTTGAAAGTGTCTTTTAATCGAGACGAAACGGGCCGATTTGTCAATATTTACTTGATGGGACCTGCTAAACAAGTCTTTCAAGGTTCGGTTGATTGGATATAAGCCTTTTATTATTCTTTAACAGAATTTCCCCCTAAATTCGTATCTTTAAGTTCCCTATATTATCCAATAATATAGGTTGTTTGTAGTATTATTTAATCGTCGTAGGAATTACAATTATGTTGGGATTACTGACCAAAGTTTTTGGTACAAAATCAGAAAGAGATATTAAAAAAATGCGCCCTGTTGTGGTGCAAATTAATGAGGCATATGCTCAATTGAATAGCTTGTCGGATGATCAACTTCGAGAAAAAACAGCTGACATAAAACGTCAAATTAACACTTACCTGGCGGAGATAGATGCTCAATTAGCAGAACGTCATCAATATATAGCAGCGCACACCGAACTTACAGTTGTAGAAAAAGAACAAATTTTTCAGACGATTGACAACTTAGAAGCGGAACGAAATAAGTCGTTAGAAGTGGTATTGGCAGAGGTACTTCCTATGGCATTTGCTGTGGTAAAGGAAACTGCTCGAAGATTCAAAGAAAATAAGCAACTCTCCGTTACGGCTACCGACTGGGACAAGCAGTTGGCAACTTCAAAAAAGAATGTGGTGATAGAAGGAGGGATGGCTACTTGGAAGCACCAGTGGCTGGCGGCAGGAAATGAAGTTACATGGGAAATGTTGCATTTCGATGTACAGTTGATGGGGGGGATTTCTTTACACGAAGGTAACATATCGGAAATGGCTACTGGGGAAGGTAAAACGTTGGTAGCGACATTGCCGGCATACCTAAATGCGTTGGCCGGTAGAGGGGTACACATCGTAACTGTAAACGATTATTTATCTAGACGGGATAGCGAATGGATGGCTCCTTTATTCGAATTCCATGGACTAAGCGTGGATTGTATTGATAAACATGCACCCCACTCCGACGCTCGTAAGAAGGCCTATCGTGCGGATATAACCTATGGGACAAATAATGAATTTGGTTTTGATTATTTGCGTGATAATATGGCAAATAATCTCGAAGATGTGGTGCAACGTAAACATCATTATGCCATGGTCGATGAAGTCGATTCTGTTTTAATTGATGACGCACGTACACCGCTCATTATTTCAGGCCCAGTTCCAAAAGGAGATATTCACGAATTTGATATTCTAAAGCCTAGAATTTTTAAAGTAGTAGAAGAGCAAAAAAAATTAGTTGCTAATTTTTTACAGGAAGCAAAAAAGAAATTAGCTGAAGGAAATGAAAAAGAAGGCGGTCTTTCGCTCTTAAGAGCCCATAGAGGATTACCCAATTATAAGCCTTTAGTAAAGTATTTGAGTGAGACAGGTATAAAAGCTACTTTACAAAAAACAGAAAATGAATACATGCAAGAAAATAATAAAAGGATGCCGGAAGCGGACGCGCCTTTATTATTTGTTATTGATGAAAAACATAATCACGTAGATTTTACCGATAAAGGAATTGAATTTATTACCGGAGAACAAGAAGACCCTACTTTATTTGTCCTGCCGGATATAGGTGCTGAAATCGCACGAATAGAAAAAGACAACTCGCTATCCGAACAAGACCGAATGGAACGTACGGAAAAAAAATTAAGTGAGTATTCTATTAAACAAGAACGTATCCATACCCTTCAACAATTGTTACGTGCCTATACCTTATTTGAAAAGGATGTGGATTATGTTATTATGGATGGTAAGGTAAAAATTGTAGACGAACAAACCGGTCGTATCATGGAAGGCCGTAGGTATTCGGATGGTTTGCACCAAGCCTTAGAAGCAAAGGAAAGTGTCCGAGTGGAAGAAGCTACGCAAACGTATGCTACTATCACCTTACAGAATTACTTCCGCATGTACCACAAACTGGCCGGTATGACTGGTACCGCAGAAACGGAGGAATCGGAGTTCCATGAAATTTACAAATTGGATGTAAAAGTTATTCCTACGAATAAATCCATCACTCGAAAAGACCAACAAGATAAAGTATACCGAACCATTAGAGAAAAATTTAATGCAGTAGTAGATGAAGTGGTTGAATTAACTTCAAATGGTAGACCGGTATTAGTAGGTACAACATCCGTTGAAATATCAGAGTTGTTAAGTAGAATGTTAAAAATGCGTTCTATCAAACATCAAGTATTAAATGCAAAATTGCATGCCAAAGAAGCAGATGTAGTAGCGGAAGCCGGTAAGCCGGGTACTGTTACCATCGCTACTAACATGGCAGGTAGAGGGACGGATATTAAACTTACACCCGAGTCAAAAGCTGCGGGAGGTTTAGCGATTATTGGTACTGAACGACATGAATCTAGAAGGGTAGACCGTCAGTTGAGAGGACGAGCCGGTCGTCAAGGAGATCCGGGGTCCTCCCTATTTTTCGTGTCTCTTGAAGATAATTTGATGCGTTTATTTATGCCGGAGCGTGTGGTAAAGCTGATGGATAAACTGGGTTTACAAGAAGGGGAAGTTATACAACACTCCATGATTACTTCCTCTATTGAGCGAGCGCAAAAGAAAGTTGAAGAAAATAACTTCTCCATGCGAAAACGTTTATTGGAATACGATAACGTTATGAATTCACAACGGGAGGTAATTTACAAACGAAGAAGAAACGCACTTTATGGTGAACGCTTAAAACTAGATATTTTAAATGTTTTGTACGATTTAGTAGAAGACATCACACTAAGCAATCACCCTGTAAAAGATTATGATAATTTTAAACTTCGAATCGTTAGCTTATTCGGGAATACACCGGATATAACGGCAGAAGATTTTATGAAATTAAAAGCGACGGACGTAACGGAGCGTATTTATCAAGAAGTGCTTCAACACTACAATCAAAAATTGCGGTTTATTCAAGAAAGAACGGCATCCGTATTTCGTCAGTTGTACTTGGAAAGAGGAAAAGAAATTGAAAATATAGTTATACCATTTACAGATGGGCGACGTCAGTTTAATATTGTAGCTCCTCTTGAAAAATTAGTTTCGGATGATAATCAAGCTTTAGCAGCTGCAATAGAAAGAAGCACGACTTTAGCCGTGATTGATACACATTGGAAAGAGCATTTAAGAGACATGGATGACTTGAAGCAATCCGTACAAAATGCTACTTATGAACAAAAAGACCCTCTAATTATATATAAGTTCGAAGGTTTTGAGTTATTTAAAAAGTTGATATACAAAATCAATGAAGATATTGTTTCGTTTTTGTTCAAAGCCGACATCCCTCGACAAGAAGCTTCAGATGTGAAAGAAGCAAGAGTATCGTCAGCTCCTCCAAAATTAAAAGAGAGTAAAGAAGAAGGGCGCTCTGTTTTTCAAGGTCCCAATATGAATCAAGAGGATGTACCGCCTTCAGAAAAACCGAAACAAGAACCTATAAAATCCATTAAGCTGCCCGGTAGAAATGACAAAGTTTCTGTCCGTTACCCGGATGGCACAATAAAAAAGGATATAAAATTCAAAAGTGTTGAAGAAGATGTATTAGCCAATAGATGCATGCTGATAGAAGACTAATAATATGAAAGGATATAACTGTTTTGTGGGATTGGTGTTTTTGCTTTTAAGTGTAGCTTGCGCTGCTCAAAAACAAAAAAATACATCTAAGACGTCCTATAAGGAAGATATATCCTCTGTTCGACCGTCTTGGGTTCAACCTTCTCCTTCTGCAACAACGAATCCGAATACAAATAAGACTATTGTTCCTTCATCTCGTACAGATGATTCTATAGCCTTACATCAAAAATTAGATTCTATGTACCATCAAAAAACGGTACAAGAGGTATCGGGCTATAGAATTTTAATTTACAGTGGAACAAGTAGTGAAGAAGCTTCAAAAGTACGCAAACAAGTGTATGTATTTAATCCTGAATTAAGTGTACACACCGATTTTAAACAACCCACCTTTAGAGTTAAAGTGGGCAACTACGTAGATAAAGTCCAGGCAAATTACTATTTGATGGAATTAAGAAAACAATTCCCAAACGCTATGGTCGTACCGGATATAATCGTTCCCGGTAAATAATTAAAATGATACTGAAAGAACGCATACAAGCCTTATCAACCGCTTACGCGGACGATGTTATTTCGTACAGAAGACATATTCATGCACATCCTGAATTGTCCTTTGAAGAATATGAAACCATGGCTTTTGTTTCAAAAATCTTAACTCAATATAAAATTGAACATACTACCGGAATCGCCGGTACCGGTATTGTAGCGTATGTTCGAGGGAATCACCCGGACAAGAAAACAATTGCGTTACGAGCGGATATGGATGCTCTTCCGATTGAAGAGAAAAATCAAGTCGTTTATAAATCCACCAAAACAGGTGTTATGCATGCTTGTGGGCATGATGTCCATACTTCTTCTTTATTAGGGACAGCCCGGATTCTTAATGAAATAAAAGATTCGTTTGAGGGGACGGTTAAATTTATTTTTCAACCGGGAGAAGAAAAGTTTCCGGGAGGAGCTTCTTTAATGATTAAAAACGGAGTTTTAGAAAATCCAACGCCTCAATATATTTTAGGACAACATGTGATGACCTTGCTACCCGTAGGTTCAGTGGGTTTCCGCGAAGGCATGTACATGGCAAGTGCGGATGAAATTTATATAACCGTAAAAGGGAAAGGGGGGCATGCTGCCATGCCCGATAAAAATATTGACCCGATTCTAATTGCCTCTCATATAATAGTTGCGCTTCAACAAATAGTAAGCCGAACGATAGATCCCAGAATACCGGCTGTACTATCGTTTGGAAAGATAGAAGGACTCGGCGCTACAAATGTTATTCCAGATGAAGTTAAAATAGAAGGAACATTAAGAACGTTAAATGAATATTGGCGCTCGGAAGCTAAGGCTAAAATTAAAAAGATGGCAACTGCTATCGCTGAAGGGATGGGCGCTACCATTGAGTTGGATATTAAAGATGGGTATCCTTTTTTAAAAAACGATCCGGAATTAACAGCCCGTTCTAAACATGCGGCGATAGAGTACTTGGGTTCGGATAAAGTAGTGGATTTAGATATTTGGATGGCGGCTGAAGATTTCGCTTATTATACCCAACATATTGACGCTTGCTTTTATCGTTTGGGTGTACGTAATGAAGCACAAGGAATAGTATCCGGTGTACACACACCTACTTTCGATATTGATGAATCCGCCCTAGCTGTTGGAGCCGGATTAATGGCTTGGTTGACCGTTTCTGAATTAAACAATTAATCTTCTTACTATGAAAAAAAATATTGTCATCCTGTTTCTTTTTATAGGCCCTCTTTTGTCTAATGCACAGTATCAAGACCAGCCCATCTCTACATATCGACCTCGTTTTGATATTTCCGGAATGTTAGGTTGGATGCTTGCCGGCAGAGATATTAAAAATGCTGCGCTATATTCCGGTGCTATTAGTTATAGTATTGATGATACAAAACAATTGGAATTAAGTTATAATTATTTGTCTTCGAATCAACAAGCCTATGTTTACGATAACACAGGTGCTACAATCCTTGCGAGTGCCCCTTATGCTCAAGGATATGTAACTGGTGGAATGCTTAAAATCTTTCCATTACCTAATCCGGATGTTATGCCCTACTTAACAGTCGGTATAGGTGCTATGCATCGAAATTTTAACTATACAGGTTATCAAGAACAATGGTCCTTCGCCACTTCCATATCCTTAGGTTTAAAATATTTGTTAAATGAACGCATAGGTCTTCGATTCCAAGCAAGGGTTCAAGCACCTATGAATGGTGTAGGCTTAGGTGTTTCAATAGGAACAGGAGGCGTTAATCCAAGTGTTGGTACCTATTCCAATCAAATGCAGTTAGATTTTTCCGGTGGTTTATTTATTCGTCTGTAATTATGGAAATGCAAAATATATTTTCACCTGAAGTCGTTCAATCCTTAATTGTTCGATTGAACCACCTACAACCCAATCAAACACCGCTTTGGGGAAAGATGACAGTTGGTCAAATGTTAGCGCATTGTAATGTTACATATGAAATGGCTTACGAAAACATTCACCCTAAACCGAATGCAATGCTTAGACTAGTATTGAAATGGTTTGTTAAAAATGGAGTCGTAAACGATAAGCTCTATAAAAAGAATTCTCCTACAGCTCCTGCTTTTATAATGAAGGAGTCAAAGGATGTCGAGAAAGAAAGACTACGATTGATTCAATATTTGCAGCATACTCTTAGCCTTGGTAAAGCTCATTTTGAAGGAAAGGAATCATTATCTTTTGGAACCTTAACATCGGATGAATGGAATAATATGTTTTATAAACATATTGATCATCACTTAAAACAATTTGGAGTGTAATTATAAAGTAAAAGGGGTATCCATAAAATTATTTTATGGATACTATAGATACTATAAATGCAAATAGTTCAAGTGGAATGATCATTTTTGTGCTCCATTGTATCCAACAAATAGCAAAATGAATTTCCATTTATTAATTGACAATCTTACTAATCCCGCATTATTGTTTTTCGCTTTAGGTATACTAGCCGTTTATTTTGGTAGTGACCTGAAAATTCCAACGAACTCTTCTAAATTCATTTCGCTTTACTTGCTTTTCGCTATTGGATTTAAAGGAGGGCAAGAGTTAGCCCATGATAGCTTCTCTGCTGAAATTGCTTGGTCTATGATTTTTGGAGTAGGGATTTCTTTGATTATCCCAATTTATACATTCTTTATTCTTAAGAAAAAATGTAGTATTGTAGATGCAGGTGCAGTGGCCGCAGCCTATGGTTCGGTTAGTGCTGTTACTTTCGTAACGGCCACCTCGTTTCTTGAAGCTAACCACTTAGCACTTCATGGTCATATGGTGGCCATCATGGCTTTAATGGAATCTCCGGCAATTATTATGGGATTGATTTTAATAACTATGTATACAAAAGAGGAAGCATCTTCTATAAATAAACTCAGTGTTTTCAAACATTCTTTTACCAATGGAAGTGTTATGCTGATCTTAGGTAGTTTGGTGATTGGATTTGTGGCTAGCACTAAACATGCGGAAGGAATTAAACCATTCACGAACGATATTTTTAAAGGCTTTCTAGCAATCTTTTTATTAGATATGGGAATCACGAGTGGTAAAAAATTAAAGGAGTTTTTCGCATTTGGATGGGTTCCAATTGTATTTGCTATAGTTATTCCACTTATTAATGGTTCCTTAATAGGTGCAATAAGCGGACTCGTAACGGACGATGTTTCTAATCGTTTTATGTTCGCTGTACTAGCCGCCAGCGCCTCTTATATTGCTGTGCCTGCCGCATTTAAAATTTCTGTACCGAGTGCTAACCCGGGACTATTTTTACCAATGGCATTAGCTATAACTTTCCCCATCAATATTACCATCGGTATGCCATTGTATTTTGCTATTGTGAATGCGGTAGTTTGGTAAAAGTATAGTTGTACGTCTACTATATAGCTGCGTGGTATAGTTTAACGTAGTATTCGTTTGCCATTCGATTAGAGTTGAAACCTTCCATTACATCTTTCATTCCGGCAAACACCATAGAATGCCATTTTTCCGGATGGTGATAATACGTTGGAATAACTTCATTTTCTAATGTTTGATATAAATATTCAGCATCTAAGTCATCCATTTCTTGAACCGGAAGTTCAGGAGCCGCATGAGGCATTAAAAACATATTTTCATTCTTATGTTCAAATTCATAAATCCATCCATCACTATTGGATAAATTGATAGTGCCATTCATAGCTGCCGTCATACCACTTGTTCCGGAGGCCTCTCGGGTAAAACGGGGATTATTTAACCATACGTCTGCTCCTTGTTTTAACAAACGAGAAAGTTGTAATTCATACCCCATTAAAATAGCTACTCGAGGTAATTCTTTTGTCATACGTTTGATGTGATTAAAAAGATCAATGGCCCCCTGATCTTTAGGGTATGGCTTACCTGCCCAAATGACTTGGATGGGTTGTTCGCTACGATTTACTAAATGGAGAAAACGTTCAAATTGACGTAATAGCAAATCCGGTCGTTTATAACCTGCAAATCGTCTCGCCCACACGACCGTTAATACGTCCGGAGAAAACCAGTCACCTTCCTGATTGGCAACTTCTTCAAATAATAGTTGTTTTAATTCTCGTTTTCTTTTTTTGAAGGATTCTAAATCGTGTTTTTCGTAAGCTTGAAGTAACTCTGAGTCAGTCCAAAATCCTTTATGTTGTGCATTAGTTATATGATCAATAGAGCAAATACCTTCATATGATGACCACATCCCTCGACTTACATCGCCATGTATTTTCGAAACGGCATTTGCCTTTTTTGCCATTCGTAAAGCAGCTAGTGTATAGTCAAACATGCCATTTTCTACTACTCCCTTTTGAATCGCTTCATCCCAGTGCGCGTGTTGAAAGAAAGAAGCATACTTTAATAAATCGATAGAGTGCGATTCATTTCCTGCTTTTTCTGGTGTGTGTGTCGTAAAAACTAAATGATGTCGAACCCGTTCCCAACTTCCAAGTTGTTCATATAAATGATAGGCTACCGGCAAGGCATGGGCTTCATTTATATGAAAGATGTCGGTGTTATATTGTAAAGCCTCTAAAATTTTTGCACCACCTACACCTAAGACAATACTTTGCGCAATTCGAGTATGTTCATTTGGGTCATACAAATGGTGTGTAATGGATTGAGATAAATAATCGTTTTCCGGAACATCGGTACTAAGTAAAATAATTGGGGCAGATTTAAAAGTTTCGGCTTCTAACAAATACGCTTTCACAGTAATTGATTTTCCGAATACTTCTACTTGGACCTTTATTCCGGTATCTTTCAAAAAGGAATATTTTTTTATGGTATAGGATACGGCTAAGGTTTGGTCTTCTTGCTGGGTTTGGTCGTAGTAACCGTATTTCCACAACATTCCAACACCAACTAGATGTTGTCTTAAGTCATACGCGCTATGCATATGAGAACCGGCTAAGAATCCTAAACCACCGGAATATATTTTTAACGATTGATGAATAGCAAACTCCATTGAAAAATAGGCAACTTTAGTTTGATACTCAGAGTGAATTTCGAAAGGGAATAAGTTCATACTAGACTTTATTTAATAACTATACTTCAAGTTGTTTTGTAAAGAGTATTAACCAGACTGGTTTAAATGTATATAAGAGAATAAATCTTAATAAAGCGATACATTTATTACACTAACAATCCTTAGGTTTCAGCTAAACGACATCGAAATATACTAAATAATGTCATTGGATTCGTTTAATATTTTTCAAACCATTCAAAGGTATTATTAATAATTTCTTGATTATTCCCTTTTAAAAATTTTATATAAGCTAAGGATTCCGGACGGTGTTTTTTACCTTTAAGCCAAATTAAACTCCATGTGGTTCGTATAGGAAGCCCTTTAACCGGTATGATGCGCACGTCTTTTCGAATGAGTTCATTTTTTATTCCTATTAAGGGCATTATGGAATATCCCATACCCGCCATTATAGCTTGTTTTACCGCTTCATTGGTAGTAAGCTCTATTTTTTTCAAGGGTTTAATTTGATAGCGATCGATAAACCCTTCCATTGTCTGACGCGTTCCGGAACCAATCTCTCTATAGATCATAGGGAGTTGTTTGATGATAGAACGATCGTAAAGTTCTTTTTTTTCCGATGGCATATTTTTGCCTACTAAATATAATTTATTCTGTAGTAAATCGATTTTCTCTATGGATAAGTGCTCCGGTACTATAGAGACTAACGAAAAATCTACTTCATTACGTTCTAAGCTTTCAATAACTTTACTTTTATTGGTTACATCCATAGTTAAATCTATTCCGGGATGATGATGTAAAAAGGGTTGTAAAAAATAAGGCATAACATATTTCCCGGTTGATACGATGGATATTTTTAGTCTACCGGTTAGTAATCCTTTATACGCACTTGTTTTATACTGTATTGTTTGTAATTGATCCAAAATGGCTTGTGCTGCCTCCGCTATTTCATTCCCAAAATCTGTCACATATAATTGTCGACCTACTACTTCCGTTAAGGGTATTTCAAATTGATCTTGAAAATTTTTCAGTTGAATCGATACAGCAGGTTGTGTAAGAAATAATTCTTCCGCTGCTTTAGTAATACTTTTTGTTTCCACTACTTTCAGAAACACACTTAGTTGATGAAATGTGTAATTCATAAATATATTTAATGTTATGTATAATAAAGATAAATAAAAATTAATGAAAATTAAAAGCCAATTTTGAATCGTCAACAAACAAACACGTATTTATATGCAACGAATTACAATAGCGAAAGGGGATGGAATCGGTCCGGAAATTATGGACGCTACCCTTCTTATTTTAAATGCCGCCGGAGCAAATTTGGCCTATGATGAAATAGAAGTAGGTGAAAAAGTGTATTTATCCGGTAATACGGCCGGGATAGCTCCGGAGTCATGGGATGTTATTCGTAAAAATAAAGTCTTCTTAAAGGCTCCTATTACAACACCCCAAGGCGGAGGCTACAAAAGTCTTAATGTTACAACACGAAAATTTTTAGGCTTATATGCTAATGTCCGACCATGTAAAAGTTTCGATCCTTATGTACGGACAAAGCATCCGCACATGGATGTTGTTATCGTTCGAGAAAACGAAGAAGATTTGTATGCCGGAATTGAACACCAACAAACCGACGAAGTGGTACAATGTCTAAAATTAATTTCAAAAGCCGGTTGTGCTAAAATTGTTCGGTATGCCTTCGAGTATGCCCGTCAACAAGGAAGAAAAAAAGTGACGTGTTTTACAAAAGACAATATTATGAAACAAACGGATGGATTATTCCATCAAGTATTCAATGAAATCGCAGTTGAGTATCCTGAAATAGAAAATGAACATTGGATTGTAGATATAGGAGCTGCAAAATTAGCGGATACTCCGGAAGCATTTGATGTTATCGTAATGCCAAATTTATATGGAGATATACTGAGTGATGTAGCTGCACAAATAGCCGGATCGGTTGGTTTAGCAGGCTCTTCCAATATAGGGGAAGAATGTTCGATGTTTGAAGCCATACATGGTTCTGCACCAAGACGAGCCGGTCAAAATATGGCCAATCCATCCGGATTACTTCAAGGAGCCATCTTAATGTTGCTTCATTTAGGTAAAGCGGATGTTGCTGAAAAAATACAAAATGCTTGGTTAACCACTTTAGAAGACGGAATACACACCTATGATATTTTCAAAGAAGGAACCAGTAAAGAAAAAGTAGGTACGCATGAATTTGCGTTGGCTGTAATAGAACGTTTAGGTAAACAACCGAAACAATTAAAGCCCATCGTATATGGCGAAAACAAACCCATGCAACTCCCTTCTTATAAACGATCGTCTCCGGCTCCGAAAGCACAAATTGGGGTGGATATATTCGTTCATTGGAACGGATCGAACCCTAATGAATTAGCCGCAGCCATACAAAAAGATGTTACACTATTCCCACTTAAGATGATTACAAATCGAGGGATAAAAGTATGGCCGGATGGATTTAAAGAAACGTATTGCACCGACCATTGGAGATGTCGATTCCAAGTGTCAGATGGTAGTTCAATAGGGGCGAATGAGGTTATTCAATTATTGAAACAATTTCAAACAGCCTCTTTAGAAGTAATTAAAACTGAAAACTTATATACTTTCAACGGTAAACCGGCCTTCTCGCTTGGTCAAGGTCAATAAACATCTACAACTATGAAAACGTTCGAAAATTCCGGAGTATTACCTGCTCAACAAACACTAGAAGTATTGTCTTATTGGATTCATTCACAAATCCAATTTCATGAAAAACAATTGGAAAGCGTTACATCTGAAGAAGATATTAAGCAACGGGAACGAAGTATCAAAAAACTTCAAGCTGAATTACAAGAATTACGACATTCACTGACTTGTTCGGATTGTCCTACCGGTGTAACTTTACGAACTCAAGTTGTCTCTCTGTAGAACATGTCCCATTGGTTTGCAAACAGATCGGCGCTTATCGTTTCACTACATAAAAAAGAAACGGTAATCGCCCCTGTTATTCTAAGTGCTTTAGGTGTTACTTGTACTGTGTCTACTCAAGTAAATACAGATACTTTAGGTACTTTTTCGGGTGAAATAAACCGAAAAAGTTCCCCTTATGAAACAGCATTGGAAAAATGCCGATTGGGCAACGAACTCGAAGGGGCAGATATTGTTATCGCATCGGAAGGTTCATTCGGGCCACATCCCTTTATCCCTTTTATTCCTTCAAATGAAGAATGGTTAGTATGGAAAGATTTTAAACTCGGGTATACAGTTTCTACATCTATATTAAGTACAGATACTAATTTTGCTTCCCTCCAATTGGATGCTTCTACTGATATTAACCCTTTTTTACAACAAGTGCATTTCCCCTCTCATGGTTTAATTTGTTCTTCCATGAATAAGCAATGGATAATTAAGGGAATAGATGATAAAATTAAACTAGAAAAATGTATAGCAGAGGGATTGGCTTTACATGATACTATTGAGTTAACTACTGATATGCGCGCTCATTTTAATCCTACACGTATGAAAGTGATTGAAGCAGCAGCAGAAGCATTAGTGAAAAAATTAGTATCTTATTGTCCTTCTTGTCATACTCCCGGATTTGATGTAGTACAGGTGGAAAGAGGATTAGTGTGTGAACAATGTCTACGGCCTACTCAAAGCATTCGGTCTGTAATAAAAAAATGTCTCCACTGTGGTGCAGAGGAGACATTTTTTTATCCTAATAATAAAACAAGGGAAGATCCTATGTATTGTGATTTTTGTAATCCTTAAACTTATTCCGGTAGAGTCTTTTTACTTTTTAGGAAGGCTAAATATGCAGGGTCTTCTTCAGCAAATATGTCTTCTCCTTCAATCAAGTAGGCCTCATAAAGGCTTTCCGCGGCTTCATCATCCCGGTGGAGTTCATAAAGGGTTTGGCCTATTCGTAAATACAGATATGGATTATCCTCACTGTCTACACAGTCTAAGGCATGTTCATACTGCAATAAAGCTTGTTCGTATTTTTCTAAAAAAAGATATACATCACCCATAGAAGACAATAACCAAGCAGAGGGCTCGTATTCTTCCATTGGTTCTGGTAAAAGAGAAAGGGCTTCTTCGTATGCAACAAGCGCCGCTTCACATTTTTCATCGTCAAATAATGCATCTGCTTGTGCACAAATGCTCTCTATTCTTTTTTCTATAACCGGGGATAACGATTTCATAGAAGATTACAATAAGTATTTCATTTGATTTACTTCTGAGTTTGTCAGAAATCTCCATTTACCTCTAGGAAGATTTTTTTTCGTTAAGCCGGCATACATTACTCTATCTAGTCGTACCACTTCTTTTCCCAAAGATTCAAATACACGTCGAACAATTCTATTTCGACCTTCATGAATTTCTATACCTAAGATTTTACGATTAGGTGAGATAATGGCAATGTCATCGATTTTGACCGGACCATCATATAACGTGATATGACTCTTTTGAAGGCGTTCAAACTCCTCCGGTGTTATGGATTCATTTAACTCAACTTCGTAAATCTTTTTAATTTTAAAGCTGGGATGTGTGAGCTTTTGAGTTAGCTCACCATCGTTGGTGAGTAATAACAATCCGGTGGTGTTTCTATCTAGTCGACCTACCGGAAAAATGCGTTCTTTGGTAGCGTTGGCAACTAAGTCCATTACCGTTTTCCGACCACCTTCGTCATCCATGGTCGTAATAAAATCTTTAGGTTTGTTTAATAAAACATAAACTAAACTTTCCGGACGTATTACTTTATTGTTGTATTTAACAGAGTCTCCGGGTTGTACTTTATGCCCGAGTTCTGTTATCACAACACCATTTACTTGTACTAAACCTTCGATAATCAATTGATCGGCTTCTCTTCGCGAACAAATACCGGAGTTTGAAATATATTTATTAAGACGAATACTACTGTCTTCTGTTTGTTTAGAAGGAGTATACTTTTTGCCTTTCCCGATTCGGTCAATCTTTTTGGAGTAAGACTTTCGACCTTTTTTTAAATCGTCACTATCAAAGGATTTTTTAATGTCTTTTTTATAACCTCCACTACTGCGTTCCGGTCTAGCTTTCTTATCAAATGCTGTACTTCTTTCTTCTTTAGTATTTTTGGAACTATAGCTTCTTCGGCCTTCCGGAGCACTACTATCTGTGTCTCGGTATACTTTTCTTGGACGGTCGGATGTTGCTGTTCGGCGTTCTTTAAATGTTTCTAAACCTTCTTCTTTAGAACGAAAGGTTTTTTTAGGTCGATCGGAGAACGATGACTCTTCCTTTCGGAAGGAAGAAGAGCTCGAAGAACGTCTTTTGGGTTTATCTGAAAAAGATCCTCGCATTTCTTTAAACGAGTCGTGATTGTCCGACTTAGAACGAAATGATTTTTTAGGACGGTCTGTGTAATTCTCGCTTTTTTTATCTCGATACGCTTTTTTAGCCGATGCATTATCGGAGCGTTTCGGTTGGAATGACCGATCCTCTCTTCTTTCTGAAATACTCTCTTTTCTTGAGGATGTGGAGCGAGAAGGCTTACTTGTGCTTTTGCTAAAAGAAGATCCAAAAGAATCTTTTTTGCTGAAGGATTTTTTTGTTCCGCTTCCACTTCTAGACGACGGCTTCTCCGAACGAGTAGAACTCGAAGCGGAACGGGAAGAAGATTTTTTAGCGGGCTTATCTGACGAAAAAGGCCTGCTGGAAGCGGGCCTTGTCGATTTATTCGTTCTCTGTTTGCTCATTGGAACTTAAGTCTGTAGGAGAATCTCCCGATTCGCCTGTGTGTGTATGATCAGGTGGTAATAGTTCTGAAACGGCTTCTTCTGCTAATTGATTGAATTCCGGATCGTTTACTAAACCGATTTCGTTCACCTCGGAACTGAAATCTTTAGGCGAAGGTAAGTCTTTTAAATCATTAATACCGAAGTATTCCAAGAATTTTGGACTTGTACCGTATAAAATAGGGCGTCCAACACCATCTGACTTACCTTGTATCTCAATTAATTCTTTTTCTAATAGTTTTTGAATAGCATAATCGCAATTAACCCCTCGGATTTGCTCGATCTGACCTTTGGTAATCGGTTGTTTATATGCTATAATAGCCATTGTCTCCAAAGCAGAAGTAGACAATCGCTTTTTTGATTTTTGTTTTAAAAATATGCTCAACGACGATTGGTACGCCGGTTTTGTCATAAATTGATAAC
Source organism: Cytophagaceae bacterium (assembly GCA_025455005.1). GTDB lineage: Bacteria > Bacteroidota > Bacteroidia > Cytophagales > Cytophagaceae > JALONH01. Next base: position 32,269 of record JALONH010000027.1, on the reverse strand, counting down.
CACCTCCAATCGTGAAAATTTGGAAAGGAGAAGTTTCGTCTTCGTATTTAGCCAAGAGATTGTCTAAGGCTGTCAAAATATCTTCAATCGGAATTTCCGCTTCAAACATCTCCGACATACATTGGCGTATTTCTTCCGGTTTTACCGGGTCGCTGGCGCAAAAGATAATACTCTCAATGTGATTTTGTAGAAAGTTGATCGACATAATATTAAAGTCGTTGATTTTTGGCTTCTATGGAATGCTGGGTATGGGGAACTAAATGTAAGCGCTCTTTCGGAATCAATTTACCCGTAACAATACATACACCATAAGTGCCATTTTTAATTCGAGCAAGAGCGTTTTCTAATTGTACAATGAACTTCTGTAAGCGAGCAGCCATAGCACTATTACTTTCTTTTTCTAAAACATCAGCCCCATCCTCTAACATTTTCAAGTTCCCGGTTGTATTATCGGTTCCTTCATCGTTTTTTCGACTAAGAAGCTCTTTAATAAATTGCAATTCTTTACGAGCTGTTTCTAGTTTTTCTTTTATTATGTCTTCAAACTCTTTCAAATCGTCGCTACTATAGCGCACATTCACCTTGCTGCTTTCGCTCATAGAATTACTGTTAATTGGGGTCTTGGGTGTATTCAATGGTATGCTTGTCTTGCTCTTAAGACCGGCATGTGGGATATTTTTTTCAGATACAAGAGACTTTTTACTCTTTACATGTTTAGTTGCGTCTTTTGTACCTATAGAGGTTGTTTTCTTTTTAGCGGATGCAGTCGTCGGTTTTTTGGCAGAAGCTTTTGGCGTTGCTGCTGCTTTCTTCACCACTTTCTTGGCTGCACCTACAGTGCTGGATTTCTTTTTTACGCTTGTCGAAGTGGACTTCTTGGTAACTACTTGCTTAGTAGGAGTCTTCTTGACTGCTTTTTTGGCACTTTTGCTCATAAGCCGCTAAAAGTAATAGGGTTGGGTAAACTATATATCTACCTATTACAAATCTATTTAAAAAAAGGTTACAAAATGGACTACTTTTTCCACAAATTAAACCATGCGACTAGGCTGATTGTCAAAAGGATGCTGCACTTATAAGCACATGATACGTTTTTTTATCCCCAGTAGCATCCCATAAAAGTACCTGTGCCACATACCAATCCGCCCAAGGAAGAATGGATTCAAGCCCACTTCCATCCCATTGATAGATGCGATGGGGTTCATGTGGAACATTGCTGACAAGTTGATGTAGGAATTGCCCTTCTAAGGTATAAATTGAAATGGAAGCCCTGCTGCCCGCAACCGTCTTAGGTAAATGAATCCCGATCAAAGATGCGGAGGATGAACCAATATGTAAGTGACAAGGCGAGCAATAGGCAGTATTGGTCAATGTTGTTTCTACTGAAAAGGAATTGAATAGTCCGGGAGACCCGTGCTGAGGCGCTGTTGTCCAGTTGTCTGTATAAAACAACGGGGCTTCCACTATAACTTTTTCTATTCCCCAACCCTCTGTTTCGGACTGAAAAACACTGTGTAATGATGTGGTGTAGTAAATGGAGTCTAGAACCTGACTTCCGGTTTTTAATACAATAGAACACGCTTCATCGTCTATACTTTCCCAGTTGGTCCATTCTTGTAAATAACCACTTCTTTCTGCGTAAAGCATTCGAATACTATTGGTATCGGCTGTTCCGGCCACATAGGATAATGGAGGTAGGATACCTGTTGGGATATGCATTTGTTTTAAAGATTGTACACTTTTTAATTGAATTTGCATGTCTTGCAAAAGTAAATACTGATTCGTTGTATTAACGATTTCAATGTATTCGTATTGATAGGGCAAGGCATCGGCAAGTACTTCACTAATGTACAGGTCTCCTCTTCTTGCTTTTTTTGGAAAAATAATCTGGACGATAGTATCCAACTCATATGAACGACATGTGCTTTGTAGTTGTATGTTGAAAGGATAAACAAAACCGGCGCTAGGTACAGTATGAGGTGTAAACCAGTGGGTATAGGTTGTTAAACTTTCCACTGTGCCTTCTGCGCTAGTAACATGGGAGGCTTCGGTCGTTTCGACAATAATCGTAGTACTGTCTTTAAAGGTCACGGTTAATACGGGAGGAGTAAAAAAATGTGTTGAATGTATACCGGGGTCCGATGCGGTTGAGGTATACTCTATTGTTGGATCTTGTCTACAAACAGATGGAATGCGATTTCTATGAAAAGCATATCCGCCTTCTGATCTATAATCTCCGGGTATAATATGATAGGATACAGAATCAATACAACGTTCCCGATAGTATAATGTTAAATAATCCGCATCATTGTTCAAGGAGGGGAATGAATACCATTCAACACAGGTTTTTCCAGGAAACATGGGGCAGGCACCTTCCGGTACTACAATAATGACCGTACCCGGATAGAGGGTGCAAAAAGGCAAAGGCGTAAGGCCACTGTTGTCTTGAAGGCTCCAATTTGCTGTTGTGATGGTGTCGAGACTGAAGGAGCTAAGCTCAATGTATTCTGTCTGGATAGAACTGAACGAAGGTAAAGGGTCCGACATGACTTCGGTGATACGAATCATTCCTTCGAAAATGGTAATGGGTCGAACGAGTTGTAGAGAAAACCAATTCGAAATACCGGAGGCGGATGTTATTTCAATAGAGTCTAAGGTATAGGATCCTACAGGTAAGGGTGAAGCGAATATAATATGGAGAGTACTATCTTGAAGATACCAATGAGCAGAGGAAAATAAAGGGCAACGATCGGTTTTATATCCAATAATCGTCGTATTAAATGTCCAAGATGCCCGACTATAATCCGGTTGAATAAACGTAGAATGAATAGCGAATACTTTCTCTGAATCAATCGATAGTAAACGGTATTTAGTCGTTCGGGTAGAGGTATACCATACCTTCCAATCGATGCTGTTAGGCAATAAGACTTCGGGTACATTCCATTCCCCGCTACCCTTCGTTGTCCCTGCATGGTAGGATAGTTGAAAGGATTCATGGTTTTGAGTAAGCACTTCTAGGTTTACCTCTATCGGGAATACAGATCCTATCCCCGAAACACTTTGCCAGAGCAACGTTTTTTGTTGAGGAGTATGCCACCATACTAAAATCTTATCATTACTACCGGAGGTGCCGCCAACTTGAATAGACCAATATACATCACTACGAATGCTGTCTTTTATGATTAATGCCATATAGTTGGATGTAGAAGGCTCGATATCGTAACCTACTGTAAACGAATACTTACAAGCTGTCCTTTCTGCCGTAGGGAAAGAGAGGTAGCTTTCTGTAGTCGAAGTCGGAGCCTGGAGTCGAATGTAGCCATCCTCAACAATGACATTCGATCGATCTCCTGTAATTGGACTCGGAAGCTCATTGGGAAATGTATTCCATTGGGCATACAAAGGGGTACAGCCTATAAATAGGCTTAAAATTAAAATTTTTCGCATAGCTGGTATATAAAAAGCCTATTCCAGGGTTGAAATCTGAAATAAAGCAGGTTGAGGATGCAAAATAAGTTAAAATTAAATAACTTGCGACCCGTTTCGAATGAAAATAAACGTATAAAATTATTAAATCATGAAAGTAGCAGTTGTAGGTGCCACAGGACTGGTAGGTACTCAAATGTTGAACGTTTTAAAAGAACGTAATTTCCCGGTAACAGAATTAATTCCTGTAGCTTCAGAAAAATCTGTAGGTAAGGAAGTAGAATACAACGGCAAAAAATTTAAAGTAGTAAATGCTGAAACGGCATTAGCTATGAAGCCGGCAATTGCTATTTTCTCAGCCGGTGGGAGTACGTCTTTAGAATTAGCACCTCTATTTGCTGCAGTAGGTACTGTAGTGATTGATAACTCTTCTGCCTGGAGAATGGATCCAACTAAAAAATTAGTAGTTCCGGAAGTAAATGCCGGTGTCTTAACTCCAGAGGATAAAATTATAGCGAATCCAAATTGCTCTACTATTCAAATGGTAGTGGTATTACAGCCATTACATGAGAAATATAAAATCAAACGGGTGGTAGTGTCTACGTATCAATCGGTAACCGGTACCGGTAAAAAAGCCGTGGATCAATTGTTCGATGAACGCAAAGGAGTAATGGATGGTCCTAAAGCATATGCCTATACGATCGATTTAAATCTGATTCCTCAAATCGACGTGTTCCAAGACAATGGATACACTAAAGAAGAGATGAAAATGATTAAAGAAACGAATAAAATCATGGGAGATGATTCTATAAAAGTAACCGCAACTACGGTACGCGTCCCTGTCATGGGCGGTCACTCTGAATCTGTAAATATTGAATTCGAAAACGACTTTAATGTAGAAGAGGTGAAAGCACTATTAGCCCAAGCTCCCGGTGTTATTGTAAAAGATAACCCGGCAAAACAAGAATATCCTATGCCCCTAGACGCACATAATAAGGATGAAGTCTTTGTTGGAAGAATTCGTAGAGATGAATCTCAGCCCAAAACATTAAACCTTTGGATTGTTGCAGATAATTTAAGAAAAGGTGCAGCGACTAATGCTGTTCAAATAGCAGAGTACTTAGTGGCTAAAAAATTAGTATAATCAAACAAAGTGAAAGGGAGTGTACCAACTCCCTTTTTTTAATTTTACTCTTTTAAAACGACGATCGTATGATTAAATCCATGACCGGTTACGGTGCACACAGTGCGGAAAATAATGAGTTGTTTGTACAAGTAGAAATAAAGTCATTAAATTCAAAATATTTGGATTTGAATCTACGATTACCGAAAGATTTTTCCGATAAAGAAGTAGAAGTTCGAAATTTATTGAACCATACTATTGAACGTGGTAAGGTAGCCTTAACTATAGATGTAGTTAACAAAACAGTAGCGAAGCCGAAGGTTTTTATAAATAAAGAATTAGTTAAATTATATTACGAAGATTTGAAAGCTGCACACCAATACGTTCAAGCAGAGTCTACCGATTTATTTAAGTTGGCTTTGCAAATGCCAAAAGCTATAGAAAGTGATTTAGATCATGAAGATCACAGTGCAGAGTGGCAATTGATTCTACAAGTCATTCAAGAAGCCGTCCGAAAATGTACAGAATTCAGATTAAACGAAGGAAATGTATTAGCGGAAAAATTTAAAGAATACATTGAGTCAATCGAGTCGAATTTGAAACTAATTGAAACATATGACCCACTTCGAATTGAATCCATTCGAACTAGGATACACCAGCATTTCGAAGACTTTGGGAAATCAGAATCGTTGGATAGCGGAAGATTTGAACAAGAACTCATTTATTATATCGAAAAATTAGATATCAATGAAGAGAAGGTTAGACTAAGAGCCCATTTACAGTACTTTTTACAAACACTTCAGGATAAAGACGCCAGCGGAAAAAAACTCGGATTTATATCACAAGAAATCGGAAGAGAAATCAACACTATCGGCTCAAAAGCCAATGACGCGAATATTCAAAAGTGCGTTGTCCGTATGAAAGAAGAATTGGAAAAAATTAAAGAACAATCCTTAAATATATTATAAGAAGTCGTCATCAGACTCGTCTTCTAAATGCACCCCCGATTTTTTTTCGGAAAAAAATAAGGCAAAGAAAATAGAAGACAAACCTAAATTAATATGAAGAATATTATCGGGTCCGGTCAATCCCAGTAATTCACCGGGGGGTAAATGGAACCAATTCGAAAGGACTAAATATATCATAGCCCATCCGGAAAGTAATCCATATACACGAACCCATTTTTCGTTTGTAAATGTTAAAATAATCCATGTTAAAATAACATAATTGATTCTGTATAGCCATATATAGCGATTGCCATGTGCAAAAGGGAAATGCAAATCCTCAGCCAATAAAATTCCTATAACGGCTATCCCTAACATTAAAAGAGACGCTCCTAATAAGAACCAACGATGTGCATTGTGTAACATAAGGTAAAAGTAAAACGCAACAAAGTACAATATACGAAAAAATAGTCGGCTTGTGTCTACCATTCGCAATATCTAAGATAGAAAATTCCTTATTCCATTGCTTCATTATCCGAGTGGCGAATAATTAATCGAACTAATACATACAATATAACGGCTATAAGAAGTAATAGTATCATAAGATGTTCTCCTTTTACTTTAATAACATAAGTTATAATGAAGTAACCCAACAATAGTGCCAGATAACCAATGAATGTTTTTTGAGCGGGCTTTAGCACCTAATTTTAATTGGTATTTTAGCAAAAGGATAGTATATTTGAACTCTTAATCAATTACGGGAGTAATTGATTTATAAAGAAGAGGGGAGAGAACAGGCTCTTGGAACCTCTAGCAACCTATCTAACCAATTGGAATTTAAGGTGCTACATCCTGACCCGTCAATCGGGAAATATAAATTGATTACAGACAGTTCTGCGTCGTTCCCGATTTTCTTCGGTTTACATCTGCATCAGGTTTGTGGTCATGCTTGTCTCAAAAGGTATAAAGAGCTGCATGGAGCATCATATTTACATTCATAAAGAAGCCATTACACTAGAATCTGGTGTTCGTTTACCGGAGTTGAAAATTCAGTATTCCACATATGGAACTCGTCTACCGGATGATTCTAACGTAATTTGGGTGTGCCACGCGTTAACTGCAAATTCCGATGCCGCCTCATGGTGGCCGGGTGTCGTGGGTGTTGACGCTTTCTATCACCCGGAAAAGTATTTTATCATCTGTGCTAATATTCTTGCATCCTGTTACGGAACATCAGGCCCTACGGAAACAAATCCGGACACGAATGAACCCTATTTTTTGGATTTCCCTATTGTTACCATTCGAGATATGGTACTCGCTCACGAAACCTTACGCGAATACCTAAAAATCCAACATATCCACACGTTAATAGGAGGATCATTGGGTGGTCAACAAGCAATGGAATGGGCAATACTTCGACCACATTTATTTACACATTTAATATTACTGGCAACCAATGCTGCTCATTCTCCTTGGGGTATAGCGTTCAATGAATCCCAACGCATGGCTATTGACTTAGATAGCACTTGGCGCAATCCTTCTTTTGATGCCGGAAGAGATGGTCTTAAAGCCGCTCGATCTATTGCTATGTTATCGTATAGAAGTTATGATACATACGAACAAACACAGCGGGATGAGGATATAAATAAGACAGATGATTATAAAGTTGTTTCTTATCAGCATTATCAAGGCGACAAATTGGTGAAACGGTTTAATTGTCATTCCTATTGGTATTTAACCAAAGCTATGGACAGTCATAATGTAGGCCGAAATAGAGGAAGTATAGAAAATGCGCTACAATCCATAACAGCCAAAACACTAGTTATTGCGATATCCTCTGATATTTTATTCCCACCGTCTGAACAAGTTTATTTATCGAAAAATATCCCACATTCAGCATATGTATGTATTGATTCCCTCTATGGCCATGATGGCTTTTTAGTAGAAGCGGAAAAGATATGTCCGGTGATACAATCTTTTTATTCTCAAAAATAAGCCACCTACGATCCATTTTAATTTAATATTAAAGGGAAATACTTGGCATACGGTAAAAAGCGTTGTATTTTTAGTAACCTTTATACCGTTTACGTTTACCAAATTCTACTATGAAAAAGTTTTTAAAAATCTCAGGAATTTCCTTGGGTGTTCTATTAATCGCTATGGTAGTAGCACCATTCTTATTCAAGGACAAAATTAAAGCAGCAATAGACGAGCAAATAAAGCAAAATATTAATGCAACTGTTTGGTATAATGCTGAATCCTTCAGTTTGTCGCTGTTCAAGCGCTTTCCTAATTTGACTGTTTCAATCGGTGATATTGGTGTAGCCTCTAAAGCGGAAGCCTTCAAAGGAGACACGCTATTTGCGGCAAAAGAATTTTCTGTAGCTGTAAATCTTAAATCCGTTTTATTTGGTGATGCAATTCAAGTCAACGCTATCTATTTAAAACAACCAAAAGTAGTTACGGTATACGATAGAGCCGGAAATTTTAGTTGGGATATTACATTTCCGGATTCTACGGCAGCTCCGGAACCTGTCGATACGACCGCTTCAACATTAAAAGTGGATATACAGCATTGGGAAATCGAAGATGGTATTATAGTATACGACGATCAAACCATGCCGATGTATATGGAATTAAAAGGCTTTAATCATAAAGGTAGCGGTAAAATAGATGGAGACGTTTATAGTCTGAAAACTTGGACTGATATCGCGAATAGCTTAGTCTCCTATGATGGAACTACTTATTTAAGTGGACATAAATTGTTTGCTGATGCCGAATTAGGGATAGACTTAGCTAAGTCGGTATACACGTTCAAAGAAAATGAATTTGCGGTAAATGACTTTAAATTTGGGGTTAACGGTTTTGTTGCTATGCCGGCCGAGGATATTACGATGGATATTACCTATCAAGCAAAGGAAACAAAATTCAAAAATTTAATTTCTCTTATCCCGGCTTTGTATACCAAGGATTTTGACAAGTTGGAATCCGATGGAACTATTGCATTTGATGGTTGGGTTAAAGGTGTTTACAACAATACGACAATGCCCGGATTTGGATTGAATACACAAATCAATAATGGCTATTTTAAATATCCTGACTTACCGGAAGCTGTAAAAAATGTTATGATGGATTTAAAAGTCGAAAATAAAGATGGCATAATAGATCATACTCTAGTTCACTTAAAAAACTTCCATATGGACATGGGTAAGAATCCCGTGGATGCCCGCTTGTTAATGACGCGTATGAACCCATATGATCTTGATGGCAATGTATTAGCTAAAATGAATCTAGAAGACATTCAAAAATTTTACCCTATAGAAGGAACAACATTGAAAGGCCTTTTTGGTATGGATGTTAAATGTAAAGGAAAGTATAGTGCAGAAGAGAACGTAATGCCAATGGTTACGGCCACAGCTTCTCTTACCAACGGATATGTAAAATCGGTAGACTTCCCTAAGCCGTTAGAAAAAGTAGAGTTCCTTGCAACTGCTAAAAGCAACGGCGATATGTCTACCTCTACGTTTAATTTGGATTATTTCCGTTTATTACTCGATAATGAACCATTCGAAGCCAAAGCGTTTGTTAAAAATTTTGACGATCCAAATTATGATGCCACTATTAAAGGGAAAATCGATCTGGAAAAAATGACAAAGGTGTATCCAATCGAAGGAACAACATTGACCGGAATAATTTTAGCGGATTTAACAACCAAAGGGGTTTTATCTCAAGTACAAGCCGGTAATTACACGAATACGCAGTCTTCCGGAAGAATGGATATAACAAATTTGATTTACAAAAGTGCTGATTTACCTCAAGGATTTACCCTGAATAAAGGAGCCTTAAGTTTAGCTCCTGACCGTTTTACTATAGAAACCATGCAAGGTCTTTTAGGTAAAAGTGATTATGCCATTACCGGCTATTTGTCCAATTATATGGGCTATATGTTTGGCGGCAAAGATTCCACCTTACATGGTGTGATGAATTTAAATTCTCAATCCTTTGATGTAAATGAATGGATGGCTGAAGAACCCACTACTACTCCACCAACTCCGGAAGAGGAAGTACCTATGGAAGTGGTGGAAGTACCTTCTAATATTGATTTTACTTTCAACTCTACCATGTCAAAAGTTCTGTACAGCAACTTGACACTTACGGATATGACCGGTGCCATCATGGTGAAAGAGTCTATTGTTAAACTTAGTAATCTTAAGTTTTCTTCTTTAGGGGGATTGTTTGCATTAAATGGGTCCTACAATGCGCAAAACTTAGCTAAGCCTGCATTTGATATGGACATGAATATTTCGGATGTTACCTTCAAAGATGCATATGTAGCATTCAATTCAGTTAAGCAATTAGCCGGTATTGCTCAATACATGGAAGGTAAAATGAATATGTCGGTTAAGGCTTCCGGATTGTTAGGTCAAGATATGATGCCGAAGTATGAAACATTAAATGGATTAGGAACATTAAGTACCAAGTCGGCAACCATAAAAGAAAATCCGGCCTTGGCAACTTTATCCGGTCTAACAAAAATGAGTAATCTGAATCCTATGACGATAAATGATTTTAATACAAAATTTAAAATAATCGATGGGGCTGTACATTTAGATCCATTCAAAGTAAACGCCGGAAATACAAAGTTTGATGTCAAAAAAGCGATTAATCAGTTGACCGGAACGATTGATTATGATGTACAGCTTACTACACCCTCCGGTGCACTCGGGAATGCTGCTAGTGGTGCATTGAGCGGATTAGTAGGAGGGGCAGTAGCCATGCCGAAGGATATTATTATGGATTTGAATTTCTCCGGACCCGGCAAGAAACCGGCTGTTAAGATTTTAAAAACAAACTTTGGCCAGATAGACCAAGCTGCTGTAAAAGACCAATTGATGAATACACAACAAGCACAGCAGGTTCAACAACAAGTGGATCAGGTAAAACAACAAGCCCAACAACAAGTGGATCAAGCGAAACAACAAGCGCAACAACAAGTCGACCAAACCAAGCAGCAAGTACAACAACAAGTCGACCAAACACAGCAACAAGTACAACAACAAGTCGATCAAACCAAACAGCAAACCCAGCAACAAGTCGATCAACAAAAGAAACAAGCGCAAGACTCTGCGAAAAAACAATTGGATGCATTGAAAAAAGGTATTCCAAAATGGTGATAATTAAAATGTTATAATGTTACAAAAGGGCAGTTTTACTGCCCTTTTGTCTTTATCGACAAACGGCATTACTTTTGTAATAGACTTTTCAAATCTTAATTTTACATATGAAGCATTGGATAAAGGTTGGCCTATTCTTAATAACAGGATTTGTACATACGGTTCTTTGGGCTGCCGGAACAAAATCCGGATATCAAATACAAGCCCATTTTAAAGGATTGCAAGCCCAGGATACTGTTTATTTTTGTCGGTATTATGGGGATAAGCGGTTTTACCAAGACACCGCTATTGTAGATGCTAAAAGTATGGTTCTTTTTCAAGACACGACTACGTTAGCGGAAGGAATGTATTTTTTCTTGTTTCCTAAGCAACGTATTATGGATGTTATATTAAGTCCTACTCATTTTTCTTTATCCGCTGATCCGGATAATATTATATCTACTGTACAATTTAAAGGCTCACCGGATAATACAGATTTTTATGCCTACCAAAAATATTTTCAAAAACAACGTACCGTTGCAGATTCCATTGGCACTCTTTACAAACAGGCAGCGCCTTCGAATAAAGCGCAGTATGAAAAACAATTGAAGCAAATAGATTCTTCTATGGTTCAATATATAACGAATTTCATACAAACCCATCCTAAAAATTTATTTACAGCAATTTTAAAAACAACTAAAGACGTAGATATTCCCGAAGCGCCTCGTTTACCATCCGGTGCACGAGATACATTATTTATGTATCGGTATTATAAAGCACATTATTTTGACCAAGTCGATTTTACGGATAATAGATTAATCCGTACGCCTGTTCTAGCTTCCAAAGTAGAGGATTATTTCAAACGGTTAGTAGTCAATGTGTCCGATTCCATAACGAAAGAAATTGATTTTGTTTTGTCGAAATGTGCCGGTGCAAAAGATAATTTTGAATATTTCACCCGAGAGTTTACCTACAAATATGAAACATCAACGGTAATGGGAATGGATGCTGTTTTTGTTCACATGGCAAAGAATTATTATATGAAAGGGAAATGCCCTTGGGCTACCCAAGAAGTGGTGAAAAAAATATCGGATAGAGCGAATTTGTTGGAACCTTTGCTGATCGGGAAAGTTGCGCCTAATTTATATATGGCGGATACTTCCGGAAAATATGTGTACTTGTCCACCATACAAGCTAAATACATCATACTCTATTTTTGGGATTCCGGATGTGGTCACTGTCAAAAAGAAACACCTAAACTATATGAATGGTGGCTGGCAAACCGTGCCAAAGGGATTGCTGTCTATGCTGCCAATATTGAACGGAAAGACGAAGAGTGGTTAGCCTATATTCGTAAGAACAACATCAAAGCTTGGTATAATGTAAGAGATAAATACAATCATACCGATTTTAAACAAACGTATGATATTTATTCTACTCCGGTTATGTATGTTTTAAATGAGAAAAAAGAAATAATAGCTAAGCGGATTGGCATGGAAGATCTAGATGATTTTTTAAAAGCGTACGAAAAGATGAAAAAAAACAAATGACACTTGCATTTAAAGAATGGTCCTGCATAGTGGATGCATTAGGCAAAGGGAAACAAAGTCTTATTCTCAGAAAGGGGGGTATACAAGAAGAGGGTGACGAATTTGAAATGAAAGGAAATGAATTTGTTTTATTCCCGACACTATACCATCAAGCAGATGCCGCCATCAAGCCTTCTTGGAAACCATTTTTAAAACACGATAGTTTTTATATAAACCCAAATAAAGTACTTATAAAATATTTTGTTAAAGTTGCCGATGTTCAAGTGCTAACGGATTGGGATAAAGTAAAACGATTGCACCCTTTTCATGCATGGTCGGAAGCAGTAATAGAAGAACGCTTTACCCGTTGGAATAATCAAATACACATGTTTGTTGTGCAAGTATTTGAATTTGGGGCCTCGTTTGAATTGGATTTAGTACCGGAATACGGCGGTTGTACATCATGGTTGAAAATTGAAAAAAACATTGAATTTGTGGGTCGACCGGTAGTGAATAAAACGATCATTTAATTTCTGCAATCAATCGTCGTCTTACAAAGTCCCAAAGCACAATACCAAACGTTACAGAAACATTAAACGAATGTTTGGTTCCGAATTGCGGAATTTCTATTGCTGTATCACAGTGTTCTAAAGTGGAAGACTGAACCCCTGATATTTCGTTGCCAAAAATAATGGCGTATTTTTTTGTTACATCAAACGTATAGTCTTGCAGAAAAGTACTGGAATCTGTTTGTTCTATAGCCAATATAAGATATCCCTCCGTTTTCAATTTCTTTAACACAACAGTGATGTCATTCTCATGACTCCAAGTAACAGCCTCCGTAGCGCCTAAGGCTGTTTTATGAATTTCAGGATGTGGAGGTTGTGCTGTGATGCCACACAAATACAAATGCTCAATCGCAAAGGCATCACCTGTTCTAAAGAAAGTACCCACATTGTGCATACTACGAATATTGTCTAAAACGACAACTAAGGGCAGTTTCGGAACATCTTTAAAGCTTTCAATGGAATGGCGTTGTAAATCGGCTAAGGAAAGTTTTCGCATAGGGGGTGTTTGTGTATAACTCTTTTGGCAATTCCGCCAGAGGTTGGTTAATTTTATTCATCACGTGTAAAGTTACTTCGGATTTGAGCAAAACAAAAGAAACAATTGAAACTCCTTTAATGAAACAATACTATGCTATAAAAGCAAAGTATCCCGGCGCTTTATTACTCTTTCGGGTAGGAGATTTTTATGAAACATTTGGAGAAGATGCTATCAAGGCGGCAAAAATTTTAGATATAACATTAACCAAACGGGGCAATGGTACTGCTTCTGAAATCGCATTAGCCGGATTTCCTCATCATTCATTGGATAATTACTTACCCCGATTAGTACGCTCCGGTCAACGAGTGGCGATCTGCGATCAATTAGAAGATCCTAAATCGGTCAAGGGTATTGTAAAACGTGGCGTAACGGAATTAGTTACCCCGGGGGTGTCCTTTAATGATCATGTTCTAGACGTTCGAAAAAACAACTATTTGGCAGCAGTACATTTAACGAGTACAGTACATGGTATTTCTTTTTTAGATGTATCCACAGGGGAGTTTTTAACTGCTCAAGGGCCGGCTCCTTATATTGATAAGTTACTTCAAAATTTTAGCCCTTCGGAAGTATTGATTTCCAAACCAAGACGTAAAGAATGGGAGTCCCTGCAGGCAGATGTATACAATACGTTCGCACTCGAAGATTGGATATTTACTCCTGCGTATGCGGAGGAATTACTGTGTAGACACTTTGCTACCGCTTCATTAAAAGGGTTTGGGGTAGAGAATATGCCGGAAGGTATAGTAGCTGCTGGAGCCATTCTTCAATACTTAAATGAAACAGAACACAAAGAAGTAGGACATATACTACGACTCAGTCGAATAGAAGAAGAAAAGTATGTATGGTTGGATCGCTTTACTATCCGTAATTTGGAAATCATACAATCCCAGCATCCGGAAGGCGTACCCTTATTGGATATTATAGATTATACCGCTACCCCCATGGGAGCGCGGATGTTGAAAAAATGGTTGTTGTTACCTTTGAAAGAAATTCAACCCATTCAAGATCGATTGACAGCGGTGACGGTTTTAATAGAACAGAGAGAATTGTTGTTACAATTACAATCAGAATTAAAACCTATAGGAGATCTGGAACGCTTAATGGCCAAAGTAGCGGCTCGCCGGGTTAATCCAAGAGAAATGGTTCAATTGAAACGAGCATTGGAACGATTACCCCTTATTCAACAAATAATACAAGGCTCCGGAGCTTCCATAATGTCAAAACTCGCTGATCAACTTAACCCTTGCGAATACCTGTATCAGCGCATCCATTCGACACTAAAAGAAGAGGTTCCGGTGCTCTCTAATCTTGGTAGAATGGTTCGTGACGGAGTTCACACTGAACTGGATGAGTTGAGAGCAATCGCCTTCTCTGGTAAAGATTATTTACTTCAAATACAACAACGAGAAATCGATAGAACCGGAATTAGTTCTTTAAAAATATCTTATAACAAAGTTTTTGGATATTATTTAGAAGTTACCAATACACATAAAGATAAAGTTCCTTCCGATTGGATACGGAAACAAACCCTCGTCAATGCTGAGCGATACATAACGGAAGAATTAAAAGTATATGAGGAGAAAATTTTAGGCGCAGAAGATAAAATTAATGCTATAGAGCAAAAAATATTTATAGATCTTATAGCAGAAGCAGAAACATATGTGAATCAAGTTTTACAAAATTCTGCTATAATTGCTCAATTAGATTGTTTGTCCTCTTTTGCTCAAGCGGCCATTACTAATCAGTACTGTGCACCGGAGCTTACCACGGATGGAGGAATTGATATCAAGGAAGGGCGACACCCGGTTATTGAAAAACAATTACCAATTGGAGAAGCGTATGTCCCGAATGATATTTATGTCGATAATGATCGTCAACAAATAATGATTATTACAGGTCCAAACATGGCCGGTAAATCTGCATTGTTGCGACAAACCGCATTAATTGTGTTGATGGCTCAAGCAGGGTCTTATGTCCCGGCTACAAAGGCAACCATAGGGTTAGTGGATAAAGTGTTCACTCGTGTTGGAGCTTCAGATAATTTATCTAAAGGAGAATCTACTTTTATGGTAGAGATGAATGAAACCGCTAGTATATTAAATAATCTTAGCGACCGCAGTTTGATTTTAATGGATGAAATCGGCCGTGGAACCAGTACCTATGATGGAATATCTATTGCTTGGGCTATAGTTGAGTACTTACATAATCATACTCAATACCGCCCCAAGACGTTATTTGCGACGCATTATCATGAATTAAATCAACTGGCAGAGGATTTGCCAAGAGTAAAAAATTTCAATGTGTCCGTTCGGGAAGCAGGAAACAAAGTAATATTTCTTCGTAAGTTAAAAGAAGGCGGAAGTGAACATAGTTTTGGAATTCATGTAGCTCAAATGGCCGGCATGCCGAACACATTAGTGTTAAGAGCGCATGAAATAATGAAACACTTGGAACAAGATCATATTAGAGAAACAAACGAAGCGCATTTAAAAGAAGTGCCAAAAAGTACCTGGCAAATGAGTTTGTTTAACACCTCTGACCCGGTAGCTGAGACCATAAAAGCCCAAGTTGAATCATTAGATATTAACTCGCTCTCACCCGTTGAAGCATTACTAAAGATAAATGAATGGAAACTTTTGCTAAAATAAAATAGATTTAGTTTTTTTATAAATGTTAAAACCAATAGAACCATGAAAACAATACTAGGCATACTTTTAGGACTCCTTTCCTTTACTCAAGTTACAGTGGCGCAAAAGATAGATATGAAAGCTGTTAAAGCATTATCTGAAAAAACAGAACTATTTTTAGACAGCGCAGCTAAACACATGTTGACCTTTATTGTCACCAAAAATGAAGCAGAATACGATCGATCCATGGCCTTGGTTAATCAAGCCAAAGCGTCCAATGTAGATCTAGAAAAACAGATAAAAGGAATTAAGAGTAAAGCTACTTTGGCATCTTATCAAAGTACTGTAAAAGAAAATATAGATGAAATTGCGGCTTTTGAAACAACCGGCATAAAGAACACTATATTGAATGATACAGGTAAGCAAGAGCATGTTCATTTTCAAGGTAAACATTATGATATCGGTAAAACGTCGAAGCATTTGTTCGATAAATTTTCAATGTACTTACCGGCCAACTAAGCAAAAATAGAGTATAAGTATTCGGTTGCCTCCAGGGATTCTAAAACTTGAATTTAATCGCTTGTTTACCAAATACTTTAGAAAAACGATAAAAAAACTTCTTCATTCTGTTTGGGATATTGCGTTAGAATCGTATTTTTGCAATCCCAATTCACGCGGGAATAGCTCAGTTGGTAGAGCACGACCTTGCCAAGGTCGGGGTCGCGAGTTCGAGTCTCGTTTCCCGCTCCAAATTTTGGAACCTCCTATAGAGGTTCTTTTTTTGAAGTTCCGTAAGGAAATGCCCGGGTGGTGGAATTGGTAGACACGCAGGACTTAAAATCCTGTGATCCGTCAACGATCGTGCGGGTTCAAGTAAAGGTGAGACTTTTTTTATTAAATAGCATCTCCATGACCTATTTCGTTTATGCAATTTCAAGTGTACAAAAGTCCTACATCTATGTAGGAATAACGAGAGAAGTAGAGGAGCGGATAAAAAGACATAATAAAGGACGAGAGAAAACAACGAGGCCATATGCTCCATTTGAGTTGATTTATTTGGAAGAATGTAAAGATAGACTATCTGCAAGAAGTAGAGAAAAGTATTGGAAATCAGGCAGGAATTGGAAAAGAAAGATTAAAAAATAAGATGTTTTAAGGACTTAACATCCTGTGATCCGTCAACGATCGTGCGGGCCTGCCTGCCGGCAGGCAGGTTCAAGTCCCGCCTCGGGTACAAAAAAAGTCTCATCGAAAGGTGAGACTTTTTTTATTGATCGATATTTTTTAATGGATTATATAGTAGAAAAAGTATTTCAAACAGGAGTTTAAATCCTACAAAAAAACCTGCTATTAACCAGTCATTTGGGTGCTCTACCCCAAGTACAAACGCTCCACATACTATAATAAAAAATTGTTGAATAAATATTCGTACATAAGGTACTAAAAGTATAGCACTCGCCTCTTTCGCTGTGAATGTTTTATCCGTTAGATAACGATGTGTAAATTGAATCAACAGACCTACACCTATACTCAAACATCCTTGTATAAATTCCCTTGAATCCCAACGATCCCCCGGCCAAAAGAATACCACTAACAAAATCGTTTGAACACCAACAAATATCCCATAATGAAGTAAGAAAAAATATGGACTAGATCCGGGTGATTTCGATAGTTGAAGTCGAATAAAATGAAGCACTCCAATAAATACCGTTTCTGCTGCAAATAAAAAAACAATGGTATATACATTCCAGTGAGCATATAACATGCCGACAAGCGGAATAATGGCATAAACCAGTTTTAACAAAAGCCCAATAAAATCTATGTTTACTTTATCTTTCATACGATTAGGATGGTTAAGTAAAGCCCCAACAGTATTTTAGTTTATACATTAAAGCGCTTCATATTTATTTCTATCCTGTATATTCGTTTATATCACTTCGGTTTATCCTACTTAACTAAAATAATGGATATAAATATACCAATTTTTAGAATTGGGATTTCGTTTTAAAGAGTTTGAACAATTCCCCATCCTCCCTATCTTTACTTTTATTCACTATACTTATGAATGGATTTCTCTCTATTATTTTGCTGCTTCTGTCCAATACGTTTATGACCTATGCTTGGTATGGACACCTTCATCTCCATAAAGATAATTTTTGGATGCGTTGGGGTTTAGTAGGTATAATATTGATGAGTTGGGGTATTGCATTTTTTGAGTACGTATGTCAAGTGCCGGCGAATAAAATAGGCCACACTTCATCCGGAGGGCCGTTTAGTCTCTTTCAATTGAAATTGTTACAAGAGGTTATTTCAATTGGTGTATTTACTTTTTTTGCTCTCGCTGTCTTTAAATCGGATAAGTTACAATGGAATCATATTGCCGCTTTTGTGTGTATACTGTTGGCTGTTTTTTTTATATTTAAGAAATAAATAAATATCAATATGGAATTTGCCAATGCTGCTGAAAGGTCAGCCTACTTTAGAACCAAAATAAAAAATGTCCAACTCGAAGTGGCTAAGGTAGTAGTAGGACAGCAGTATATGGTGAATCGTTTATTGATTGGGGTTTTTACCGGTGGTCATATTTTGTTAGAAGGTGTACCCGGATTAGCCAAAACACTTACAGTGAATACCTTAGCTAAAACCTTAGATTTGGACTTCCAACGTATTCAATTTACTCCGGATTTATTACCTTCCGATTTAATTGGAACAATGATTTACAACCCCTTAAAAGGGGATTTTGAAGTAAAGAAAGGGCCTGTATTTGCTCATTTGATATTGGCAGATGAAATCAATCGATCTCCAGCAAAAGTCCAATCTGCTTTACTGGAGTGTATGCAAGAAAAACAAGTAACGATAGGAGAGACGACTTATCCTTTAGATAAGCCCTTTTTAGTTTTGGCTACTCAAAACCCGGTAGAACAAGAAGGGACCTATCCTTTACCGGAAGCGCAAGTCGATCGATTTATGATGAAAGTGCATTTGGATTATTTATCAAAAGAAAATGAATTAGAAGTGATGCGCCGAGTATCTAATTTGAATTTTAGTACCGGTGTTCAATCCATTATTTCGAAAGAAGATATTTTTTCTATACAAGAAGAGATAAATAAAGTGACTATATCGGAAGCTCTAGAAAAATATATTATCGAATTAGTTTTTGCTACGCGGTATCCAAAAGAATATCCGATAAAAGAAGTATCGGATTATATTTTATATGGGGTTTCTACACGCGCCGCTATTCATTTGAACCGCGCGGCTAAAGCTCTTGCCTTTTTGAATGATAGAGACTTTGTACTGCCGGAGGATATTAAAGAAATGGCAAAAGATGTTTTTAATCATAGGATTATCTTAACCTACGAAGCCGAAACGGAAGGTGTGACAACGCAACAAATTGTAGATTCATTATTAAGTAAAATCGATATTGCAGTTGGGTAAAGACAATTTGTATAAAAATGTCTTACTATCCTTAGTGACACTAAATTGAAGTGACATTCTTTTAAAAATGACAAATCAAATAAAAAGTATAAAAGGTAAGTGCTGATTTTCTACTAAACCGGTAAAGACCTGTGATGCAGTAACGGTTTTAATTCATGCAACACGTAAAAATCAACTTCCGCTATTTTTTAATTTATTCCATTTTAATGCACCACTTGGACACTGATCTACCTGGTCTTTTATCTTTTCTGTTTCTGCTCCATCCAGTGTGATCCAAGGGCGTGCCATAGGGTCGAAAACTTCCGGCAAATTCCGCCAGCATTTTTTGGAATGTGTACATAGATGCGGTTGCCATACAACTTCAATGTCGGCATTTCGATATTTCTTGGTTACGTGTTCTTTGTCCATTGGGATTCTTTTTAATATTGTAGCAATCGTTGTTTAACTATCTCCACCGCTTTTTGCATTTTTTGCACTTCCGCTTCCGCATTTTGTTTTTGCAATTGATTATTTTCTGTCGAGAGTTGCAATTGCTCCTTAGCTGCTGCATTTGCTTTTAATTTATTTTCTAATTCTATTCGCTCTTGTTCGTTATCGTATTGCTGTTTCTGCAAATTCTCACCTTCACGAATGATTTTTTCTTGGTTGCGCGTAGCCGCTTGAAGGGCGTTTTCTGCGGCGATGATTTGATTGTTAATATCGTCGACATACGTTTGTTTGGCAAATGCCAATAACTTCTTTTTTAATTCATCCCATTTATGACCGGATCCTGGAACTACAGGTCCACTTACATCTTCTACTGCCCAAAAAACTTTTGTTCCATTTGTTTGTGGACTGACATTGGAATACGAATTTCCACCAGTTGTCACATTGGGTATAGTAACATTTTTCATTACCGCATATCCTTTAGTCAAATCTACTCGACCAAATTCTTTCACTTTCTTTTCCCAAGCATTTTTAACAAAAGTATAATCTAGTTCTATTATCACGTAAACTCCTTCTCGTAGAATACGGTCCACCGTCTCTTTCCCTTCGTGTATTTTAATCTCTCTTGTGGTGTTTTGAGCCCAAAGTGCCAACGGCGTCCAGAATAGAAGGCATAAAACAATAGGTAGTCTCATTTGGTTATCTACTTAGGTTAGGTAAATTTGTTAATACTGTAATACTACAAAATAGTAGTTTAAACGATAAAATAAAAATTATGAAAGTTTTAATCACCGGTGGAAGTGGATTAGTAGGCCAAAAGTTAACAAAGGTGTTGACAGAACAGTCTATTGAAGTAGTTTGGCTGACTAGAAACGTATCTTCTTCCGCACCGGTGAAGACCTTTGCATGGGACTATGCGAAAGGTATCATCGATCCGGCTGCAATGTCGGGTGTAACACACATCGTACATTTGGCCGGAGCAGGGGTATTCGATCAAACATGGGATGAAACGTATAAAACGGAAATACTAGACTCGAGAGTAAAGTCCGCACGCCTTTTACACCAAAAAGCGCCTGCTTCCCTTCGCGCTTTTATTTCGGCATCGGCCATCGGTTGGTATGGGGCTCACCTACCGGACCGTATTGCAGAGGAACAAATGCCACCTGCTAAAGACTTTTTAGCGAACGTTACGACTGCTTGGGAAGCACAAGCAGACGCCTTTGCCGGTGATAATTGCCGCGTTGTTAAATGGCGAATCGGGATAGTTCTGGCAAAACAGGGAGGCGCTTTACCTAAATTAATGGCCCCTGTTCGCTTTGGTCTGGGCGCACCTCTAGGTAGCGGGAAGCAAGTTGTCTCTTGGATACACATCGACGACTTAGTACAACTGTTCTGCCAATCGCTCTTGGATACATCGTGGGAAGGGTCTTATAATGCCGTTGCACCGGAGCCGGTAAGCAATAGAGACTTGACCCATGCCATCGCTCGTCGATTAAAAAAACGGATTTGGTTACCCAACGTCCCTTCTTTTATGTTACAACTCCTCATGGGTAAGGGGCGGGCTCAGGCTTTGTTAGGGAGCGTACACGTTTCCGCTAAAAAAATCGTATCCAAAGGATTTGTATTCAAATTCAACACGATAGATAAAGCTATCGAAAATTTAATAGATTGAAATAGGTAGCTTAAGGTAGTTTTTCGTACTTTCATAAATGGACTTGTTTCGTTGGAAGTATGATTAGAAAAAATATTCGTGTGGTATTCTTTTCTATCGCTTCATTTTTAGGAGCGTTTATAGCCTTTTCTATCATCAATGAGGATCAGTTTTATATTCCTCAAACGGAACACCGGCATCAATTTTTTAATCATAAAATACCCACCCATCATCTCTTCGCAGGGGAGTTGGTTCATTTTAAAAACCCTAAAGCATACGGTTATTATAATCGAGAGCTGCAATCCAATGCTCAACGCAACTCCAGTGCTCGATTATTACTGAAAAACGCCGCTATTTGGTTACCCGTTTTTGAACGTATGTTAACCCAACAAGGCATTCCGGAGGATTTTAAATACATTCCAATTGTGGAAAGTGGATTACAAAATGTATACTCACCTAAAGGAGCCGTTGGGTTTTGGCAATTAAAAGAAAATACCGCCATCGAATTAGGACTGATTGTCAATGCGGAGGTGGATGAACGACTTCATCCCATTCGTTCTACTCAAGCGGCTATTCGTTTTTTTAAACAAGCCTATAAAGAGTTTGGTACCTGGACATTGGCCGCTGCTTCTTATAATAGAGGGATGGGAGGCATGCAACGTGCTATGGATAAACAAGGCGTAAATGATTTTTATGATTTGGATTTAAATCGCGAAACAGCCTCTTATATTTACCGCCTCCTAGCTGTAAAAGATGTAATGGAGCATCCGAATAAGTATGGATTGAAAATGTATCGGTGGAACCGGCCTGCTGTACAATCTATCGTGGTAAAGGAATCGGTATCGGACCTTAAAACTTGGGCCGCTAAACATAATGTGCGGTATGATGTTGTAAAAGAATATAACCCTTGGTTAATTGGGGAGAGTTTGACCTTGGAAAAGGGGAAATCGTTCACTATTGAATTACCTTTAAAAATGACAAGCCCGGCATCGGATAGTATTTTTGTAGAGTTGGATAAGTTAGACAAACAAGAAGAGTGAAAAAAGGAAAAGTAAACAGTACACAATCCGACGCCAGCGACGGTGGTGAATATATTGAAGTATTTGGAGCACGGGAGCACAATTTGAAAAATATTGATGTTCGTATTCCAAGGCATAAGTTAGTAGTGGTAACGGGTATCAGTGGTAGTGGGAAATCCTCGCTTGCTTTTGACACTATCTATGCTGAAGGCCAGCGTCGGTATATGGAAAGCTTTTCAGCTTATGCCCGATCTTTTATCGGAGGTATGGAACGGCCGGACGTTGATAAAATAAACGGGTTATCGCCGGTTATATCAATCGAACAAAAAACAACCTCTAAAAATCCTCGCTCTACCGTTGGTACGACTACAGAGATTTATGATTTTTTACGCCTTCTATATGCAAGAGCCGGACAAGCATACTCTTATGTAACCGGAAAGCGTATGATTCGGCAATCCGAAGATCAAATTATAGATTATCTGATAAAGCAATTTGAAGGCAAAAAGCTGATTTTACTGGCCCCTATTGTAAAAGGTCGTAAAGGACATTATAGAGAGTTATTCCAGCAAGTCCGTAAACAAGGGTATACAAAAGTTCGGGTAGACGGTGAGATGTTGGAAATAACACCAAAACTTCAAGTCGATCGATACAAAATCCATGATATAGAAATTGTCATTGATAGAATTCAAGTTGAAAGTAAAGATCGATTTCGCTTGAGTCAGTCGGTTAAAACCGCCATGAATCAAGGTAAAGGTATCATTCAAGTCATACCAATCCAGACCAATGGTAAAGAAGGGGAGGCGCAATTTTTCTCTAAATATTTAATGGATCCGGAATCGGGTATATCTTATGATGAGCCGGCCCCGAATATGTTTTCTTTTAACTCGCCGTATGGTGCTTGTCCTACGTGTAATGGCTTAGGTGTAATCGAAGAAATTACTCGAGTATCTATTATACCGGATGAATCTAAGAGTATCAGCCGTGGTGCTATTCTTCCTCTTGGCGAATATCGAGATATTTGGATTTTCCGAGAAATTGAAAGTGTATTAAAAAAATTCAAGTGTAGTTTGTCTACTGCAATCGATAAAATTCCTTCGGATGCATTGGATATTATTTTATATGGGACAGAAGCCTACAACGAAGGAGTAGAAGAAGAGAAATTAAAGTTAAAGTTTACTTTCGAGGGGGTATTGAATTTTTTAAAAACACAACAAGAAGAGGGTACGGAACGAACACAACAATGGTTAAGTGATTATATTACGGTTTCTACTTGCCCGGATTGTAATGGTGCAAGATTGAAAAAGGAATCCCTTCATTTTAAAATCGATCACAAAAATATATTCGAAGTATCTTCTATGAGTATTCGTCGCTTGTATGAATGGGTAGAAGGGGTAGAAGATCGATTAGAAGAGTCTCAAAAAATAATTGCAACGGAAATTATTAAAGAAATCCGTAAGCGTGTTGGGTTTTTAGTAGAAGTAGGCTTGGATTATCTGACGTTGGATAGAGCCCTTAGATCACTGTCTGGTGGAGAGGCGCAGCGAATTCGGTTGGCCACACAGATTGGCACTCAGTTGGTAGGGGTTTTATATATTTTAGACGAGCCGAGTATAGGTCTTCACCAAAGAGATAATGTAAAGTTGATTCAAGCGCTAAAGAACTTACGGGATATTGGGAATACTGTTTTGGTGGTTGAGCATGATAAGGACATGATGTTGGAGGCGGACTATGTGGTCGATATTGGCCCTGGTGCCGGTAGACATGGTGGGGCCATCGTAGCCCAAGGCACTCCGTCTGAAATGATATTACAATCTACAAAGACAGCGGATTATCTTACAGGGAAAGCTCGGATTCCTATGCCGGATAAACGTAGAGAAGGCAATGGGCATTGGTTAAAAATAAAGGGAGCCGGTGGGCATAATTTGAAAAAAGTTAATTTTGAATTACCACTCGGTAAAATGGTTTGTGTAACGGGGGTGTCCGGAAGCGGGAAATCCTCCTTGATTCATGAAACATTATTTCCCATTTTGAATAAACATTTTTTTGGTTCCAGAAAAGATCCACTAGTCTATACTTCAGTACAAGGATTAGAACACATCGATAAAGTAATCGAAGTGGACCAATCTCCTATTGGCCGAACGCCACGTTCTAATCCCGCTACGTATACGGAAGTCTTTTCCGAAATTAGAAACTTGTTCACGCAATTGCCGGAAGCAAAAATTCGAGGGTATAAAGCCGGTCGATTTTCATTTAATGTTAAAGGCGGACGTTGTGAAACATGTGAAGGTGCTGGTATGAAATTAATCGAAATGGATTTTCTACCAGATGTGTATGTTCCCTGTGAAAGTTGTAAAGGCTCTCGTTACAATCGAGAGACGTTAGAAGTTCGTTTCAAAGGCAAATCTATTGCGGACGTTTTACAAATGACAGTAGAGCAAGCAGTAGAGTTTTTTGAAAACCAACCGCGGATTGTAAAAAAAATAGAAACGTTAAAAGAAGTTGGATTAGATTATATTACGTTAGGTCAACACGCTCCTACCTTATCAGGAGGGGAAGCACAACGTGTCAAATTAGCCACTGAACTTTCAAAGCGGGATACCGGTAAAACCTTATATATTTTAGATGAACCCACCACCGGTTTGCATTTTCAAGATATCATACACTTAATGTTTGTGTTAAATAAATTAGTAGAAAAAGGAAATACAGTTTTGATTATCGAACACAATTTAGATGTAATCAAAGCTTGTGATTATATTATCGACTTAGGACCGGAGGGGGGTGAAAACGGTGGAAATATCATTGCAATTGGTACTCCGGAAGAAATCATACATCACAAAAACAGTTATACTGCTCAGTTTTTAAAACAAGAACTCATAAAAGATAAAAAAGTAAGCGCCTCTTAATCGATTTCTTACATCTGACGTCAGCTTTTTCGATAGTCTTACCTGAAACGATTTCATAGGTTATAATTGTGTAAACTTGTTATATAGTACACAAATCTATGAATTATCACATCATGTCATTTACAGAGCCGGATAAAATGTTGCAACGTGTTGCAGCTCCATTCGTATTGTTATGGGATGATAATATTCGATTGCGTAGTACACCATCTTCTTCGCAGAAAAAGCCCGCCACCGATATTTCCCAACTGTCGGTAAAAAAACGTTAATACGAAACCTCTCTGGTTTGAAAATAATGAGACTTGGTGTCCCACAATAAGCGTCTCTTTTTTGGTACAAACGGTACTGTAATTTCTTGTTGGTTCGTACTGGGTCTAACCCATGTTTGGGAATCGACCAAGTATAAAGGTATGGTAAAATTAGAGTGTGTATTTACCCATTGGTATCGGACGACCATCAATTTCCCTTTCTTTTGAATAGAATATTCTAATAAAGGGGGACTTGCTTGATATAGATATTGTTGAAAGAAGGGCCGAAAATCGTTCCCGGTGTAGGTGTTTACATAGTTTATCAAATCATTGGTTTTTATCGTTTTATATCCAAAGTGCTGTATCATGGATTTTAATAAGCCAAACCAAATACTATCGTTTTGTATAGTGTTGCGGAGGGTATGCAATATCCAAGCTCCTTTGTAATACATGTCAGACCCTTTCCAATCTTGAAAATTAACATCTAGTGGGCCTATAATTGGATCTGCATTTTTTATACGTTGGCGCTGAAACATTAAATACTGAACAGACGCATCATATCCATAATAGTATTCCAACAATAAGTTTTCAGTATAGGTTGTGAACGATTCGTGAATCCATAATTCAGCATGGTCTTGTGTGCTAATTAAATTGCCCCACCATTCATGCGCACTTTCATGAATAATGATATAATCAAAATCGCCAACATAGTTGGTGTAATTATTTCCATACGCGATACAACTTTGGTGCTCCATCCCCCAATAAGGTGTTTCCACTAACGCAAATCCATCCTTTATAAACGGATAAGAGGAATAATAATGCTCATAAGCTCTCAACATGGGTTTTACTTGTTTAAAATGTTCTGTCGCTTTTTTTTGATTATAGTCAAGAACATAATAATCCAAAGGAAGTACACCGGTTTGTTGTTGAAGGGTATCCGTAATATGCGCATAATGTGCAATGTTACAAGTGACATTGTAACTGTTAATCGGATACGCGACTCGCCAGGTATAAGAAGAGGTAGCATCAGAGTGGCGCTCTGTTTTTTCTAATAATCCATTACCTATTGCGGATAGTGGATCGGGTACTCGATAGGTCATGCGCATACTGTCCGGTTCGTCACTCAGATGATCTTTGAGTGGCCACCATAAGCTGGCCCCTATTCCTTCACAGGCAACACCTATCCAAGGGCGGTGTAAACTATCTTCTTTGAATACCCAACCACCATCCCAAGGCGCTTTTTTAGCATTGAGCGGTTGACCATGATAGAATACAGAAAGGCTCACCGCCTCACCTTTTATAAGTTGGTACGGGTAGGTCACAAAAAAGTGATGCCCCTCTCGTTCAACCTTAAGTACTGATCCTCTCCACAATACAGAATCAAGTATAAGGTTCGAAAATAAATCCAATTGTATTTTATCGTGCATTTCGGTGGCCGTATAATGAATCTGATTATGACCTTTTAAACTTTTCTCTATCGGGTCTATCCGTAAAGATAGATCGTAAAAATGTATGTCCATACAGGAGCGTAGGGGACTCAAATAGCCACGAAGGGAGTCTTGTCGAGTATAAACAGTTTGTGCAGAAATAGAAAAGGTGTTGTACAAAATATACAACACCATAAGCGTAAGTTTAACGTACATAGAAAACGTACTTATTTGCGAATATAGGATAATAACTCTTTTTGGACGGACCAACGTTTGGCAATTTTTAACATTGCAGTAGCTTCCATTTCACTGATAAAGCCCTTATTGACGTTCGCTTCCCATACTTTTTCTAAAAACCACAATCGACGTTCCGGTGCTAATGGGGTTACCATTTCGTCGAACCAAGAATGGATTGCATCATACGAAGAATAATAATCATCCCCTACTTTATCGTATGCCCATTGCAGTTCTTCTTTTGCTTCGTGGTGTCGAGCTAAATCTTGCAAAAAGACACGTTCTTTTTCATCCAAACCATGATAGTTAAAGATGATAAGGTGAAGTAAAAGAAGTATTTTTTTATCTTCTGATGACATTCTTAAAAATTTTATCTATACAAAGTTAGAAATTATTACACCTTTTCAAAGTCTATAATAATAGTTTTAAAGTGATTTCGTCGGCTAGCAGTTTGCCCTTTCGGGTTAACTGATAATAATCATTATTTTGAATTAAGAAACCTTCGTTTAGAAGGATGTCGATGGATTGAAGTACTTGGACGCGTTCCTTATCGGAACGGTTTTCTATCCACGATTTGGATACGCCGGTTTTCGTACGGATGGAGGTTAATATAATGTCATTATATCGATCCTCGGGCTTCATTTCTTCAAGGGTTAACGGTATCGAACCGGATTGTATAGCTCGAATATAGAGTGCATTATTTTCAATCATTGAAAAACGGTTCTGTCCATCATACGAATGTGCTCCGGGACCTACCCCTAGGTAAGGAATGTCCTGCCAATAGGAAGAATTATGTTGTGCATAAGAACGATTCAATGCATAATTGGATATTTCATATTGTTCATAACCAGACGCTTCAAGACAGTCCATCACTACTTCAAATTGCTCTGCTACAAATTCCTCCTCCGGCACCTGCATTTTATTTTTTGTGACCTGATGACCAAAGTACGTTTTAGGTTCTATCGTTAAAGCATAGGCAGAAATATGTGGAACTCGATATTGTGTGAGTGTTTTTATGTCTTCTATTAATCTTGCCGTTGTCACTAAGGGTATTCCAAAAATGAGATCGACAGAATAATTGGTAAAGCCGGCTTGTATTACCCAATCCATACATTGGAGACTTTGATTGGGAGTGTGGTGTCGATTTAAAAAAGTCAGAGCAGGAGCGTGTAAGGTTTGAACACCTATACTTAATCGATTTACCCCTATAGACTTCCAAAAGGAAAGAGATACCGGAGTTACATCTTCCGGATTCACTTCAATAGTCCATTCTACATCGCTCGCAAAGGTAAAATGAGTTTGAAGTTGTTGAATAAGATATTCCCATTCCTTTCGTTCTAATAAGGACGGTGTACCGCCACCGAAATAAAGGGTTTGTACTAAGGTGTTTTTATCAAAAAAAGTAGAACGCATTTGAATTTCTTTACCTAAAGCGGCTATGAGTTCCGGTTTGTTGTGGAGTTGGGTTGAAAAATGAAAATTACAATAGTGGCAAGCATGTCTGCAAAACGGGATGTGAATGTATATACCAACGGTATTCATTTCCTTCAAAAGTTTTTAAGTATCTTTATTGTGTTGAATCGGGTATCGTACATATGTTTGGCTTATTTTCTCTTTTGCGGTCATGTTATGGGGCAACAGAAAGTGGTTGCGGTATATCCCTCTACAAACGGCTCGAAAACAGTAGGTATACCCACCGTTATTCAACCTGTCAAAGATAGCTTATCTGCTTTACAATGGGTACAACAGTACGTTATTTCTTTGCATGAAAGTACGTATTTGGAAGCCTCTGTGGATAGTATAGCTTTTTATAAAGATACCTTAAGAGCTTGGGTTCACAGAGGTACCAGCCATAGATGGTCTAGGCTAATCAACGGAAGTGTGCCGGAAGAATTTTTATATAAATCGGGATACAAACAGAAATTTTATGCCAACACGCGTTTTAATTATAAGGAGTTAAATCGTTTAGAAAACCGAATTATTCGATATTCTGAAAATGCCGGATTCCCCTTCGCCCGTGTATTTCTGGATTCTATACAATCGGATAGCGCAGCGTTTAGTGCCCGTATTCAATACGAAGCTGGACCCATGATACGAATGGATACAGTAACGGTAATAGGTACAGCCAAAGTGAAACGTATTTTTTTAGAAAGTTATTTAAATTTTAAAAAAGGGAGTCTATATAATCACAAACAAGTAATAGGGCTGGATAAACAACTGAAACACATACCGTATGTTCGATGGATGCGCCCCTCTGAAGTTTATTTTGTAAATGGATTAGCTCATCCTATTCTGTATTTGAATTATAGAAAATGTAATCAAATCGATGGGTTTGTTGGGTTTCAACCGAATACGACAATAGGCTCCTCGACAAATAGTCGCTTGTTAGTGACAGGAGAATTTAATCTTAATCTTAAAAATGCATTTAATTCTGGTAAGGAAATTAAAATTCAATGGCGTCGTTTTGAACCTTTGTCTCAAAAGTTAAAACTGGAATACTTGCACCCCCGTATCCTTCGATCGAATATCGATTTGTTGTTAGGCTTGGATTTATTAAAGCAAGATACTTTGTTTCTAAATTTAGATCGAAAAATAGGCTTAGGGTATTCACTTTCTCCGGAAGTCAAAATGGGCGTCATTACAACGATAAAAAGTAGTCGGTCGTTAAGTGAGCAAGTGTATACGTCGAGCTCTACGTTATTCGCAGATTTTAATTTTACCCAATACGGTGTGTGGGCAAAGTACACTACGTTGGATGATATTTTTTATCCTCTCAGCGGTTGGGATATTGCGGTTCAATGGAACGGTGGGGAAAAAAAATGGATTAATACCGACCAGTTGCCACAAAATGCAGCTACTATTCCTATACAAGCCCTACAATGGACTTTAGATGGAACTTTAGAAAAATATATTCGTATCGGTAAAAAAGCGACCTTATTGCAACGCTTTCAAGGGATGTATATTCAAAGTAATAATTTAGTCTTGGGTGATTTATATCGGGTAGGGGGATTAAAAACATTAAGAGGCTATAATGAAAATAATTATTATGTCTCCGATGCGGCTATTTATACGTTGGAGTACAGATATTTTACAGAAGCTACTTCCTATGTTTTATTGTTTGTAGAACAAGCATATATTCGTAATTCGTTAAATAACAACTATACCGACTGGCCGATAGGTTTTGGTACCGGCTTGAGTTTTAGTACTAAAGCCGGTGTCTTTCAATTTATCTATGCTTTAGGTTATGCTAAAGATCAAACATTAAGTTTTAATTTGTCTAAAATACATTTTGGATTAAGTACTCGATTCTGATTAACTTGCCATTTAAATACTCCTCACGTGGTTGAACTTTATTATTATATTCTAACTTTTTTTTGGGCACTTTTTGTGTCTCTTTTCGCTATCCCATCCATTATTGCGGTAGCCCATAAAAAACAATTGTTAGATATACCTAATCAACGTAGATTACATTTATCTTCCACTCCACGCTTAGGAGGTTTGGCGATTTTCGCCGGTTTTTTTTCAGCTGTTTTAACCTTTGGGGATATCGATAGTAATACTCAAAAAATGTTGGCCGGATCAATTATCATTTTCTTTATCGGACTAAAAGACGATATGGTATCCATTTCTGCTTTTAAAAAGTTTTTTGTACAATTTCTCTCCGCCTCAATCGTTCTTTTCCTCAGTCAAAATAGAATTACGAATTTTTACGGAATATTGGGTATAGGGCCTTTAGACGAAGGATTAAGTTATTTCATAACGTTTATTGTCATTTTAGGAATAACGAATGCGGTGAATTTGATTGATGGGGTAGACGGTCTAGCCGGATCATTGTTGTCCGTCGCATTAATCGTTTATGCCTTTATTGGTATTGCGCTAGGTGGGGAGGAGAGCCGTCCTGTAGTTTACATTTGTGTAGGACTTTTAGGAGCACTGATTGGCTTTTTGAGATATAATATACGAAACGCCATTATCTTTATGGGAGATACCGGCTCCTTGGTTTCTGGATTTATTATTTCGTTTGTTGCTATTCATATGAGTAATATACCTGTCCCATTGGAGTGGCAAGGTGCGCTGCCTGTAATCTCCGTTACAGCTATCATTTTGCCGGTATCCGATACCGTACGAGTGTTTTTATTGCGAATTTTTAAAGGCGACAGTCCATTCACAGCGGATAGAAATCATTTTCATCATCGACTCTTGGATTTAGGTTTTTCTTCCTTGCAAGTAGTATTCACTCTTGTGGGGCTGACATTGTTCACATTGGCATTTTTACTTATCCTATTGGAATACTATTCTCCTACAACTAGTTTCGGTGCTTTAGTAGTGTTATTAATGATTTGGTATACTTTGTTTGAAAAATACTTTTATGCCCGCATTAAAAAATAGGATATTCATATTACCGATATGGATACTTTTTATTAGTGTTCAAAGCTTTGGTGCACCTACTACCTATCGTGTCCTCAAAGATATGTCCAATGAATGGTATGAATACAATAAGTTTTACCAAACGTTTGTGCCTTCTGTTGTACCCTCCGCATCTTCAACGACAGCCGGTGTATTCTTGAGTGATCTGGAACTACAGAATAATATACTGTCCTTTTATGGAAGTCCCGGCTTAACGGTATTTATAGACAATCAGTTGGTTTATAAATTTAAGGAAACAAAACCCAAACGAGAATACATTGAATTAAAAAAATGGTCTACATTTTCTTCTGCTAGACCTTTATTAATTTTATTTTACCACCCCTCCACAAAACTTTTTAAGGATTCGTTAAGTTTAGGGATTATTCATAGTAGTATGAACAAACAAGAATCGACATCTGAAGTTTCATCTAATTTATTTCCTATTCATATTAAATCGTATTACTTAAACAATTCCTTTTTAATGGGTCTAATTACCGTATTCATGGTATTGCTCGTCTTTTATAAATTTGTGTTGTTAAAAGGAGGAAGTTTAATTTCTATTAGTGTTGATCGTAGTACAGAGTTAATGCTGTTGGATAAAAGTGGAGGCTTA
>JALONH010000038.1 GCA_025455005.1 Cytophagaceae bacterium | reverse complement strand
TCTATCAACATAGGCTGGGATTTTTTTTGTTTACCTTTTCGATAGATAGATACAGTTGGATAGCGCATCCCGTTGCGAAGCACGGGAAGGTCTTTGGTTCGAATCCAAACGGAATCACATGTAAATAGAAGATTTGCATGAAAATGTGAAGCTTTTTTATTGCTTTTAAGGCAACCTAAAAGTAAGTACAATACTTACAACGAGTTGGTTAACTGGTTCATGCGGACTCCAGCGAAAACGAGAGAATCCAATACAACGTTTCAGAATCTTAACTTACTTGAATTTTAAAAAATATCTATTACATAGCTTTAGAGGTTGATGGTCTTAAATAATTCGAAATCAAGTTTAATGGTATATTTAATGCGTTAAGCTTCTTAATCCGGTAAGTGGATTATTCCGCTTACAACAAGCATCAATTTGTTCTTACTCATGCAAATTGTAACCCATCTCAAACAAAATATTAATATGGCAGAAGTACTTTCTTCGGAAATAATTATTCATACGGTTTCGGATGGATTGGATATTTTAGTTAATCTGTATTACCAGGATTTCGATAGAATTATTCTACACCAAAAGAATATTTCTCCGGATTTTTTTGACTTGAAAAGCGGTATTGCGGGTGAAATGCTGCAAAAATTTTCCAATTATCGAGTTCGCCTTGCGATCATTGGGGATTTTTCGGCTTTTAATAGTAAAAGTTTAAACGCTTTTATAATAGAAAGTAATAAAGGAAAACAGATTCATTTTGTACATTCACTAGAGGAAGCTATACAAGTACTTATTGATAAATAAATAATCTTAGTTATCGTATACACATTGTAGGTGTTAGAAAAGTATTTTGTGAAGTTACCTATCAAAGGGACAGTCGGGCATGTACACCTGCAAGATGTAGACAGTAAAGTTCGATAAAAGGCAAACCATGTCGATGATAATGGTTCACACCTTGCAGGTATTAGAAAAGGATTTTGTGAGTATTCAAAGCAAAGGTGAAAACGTTACCACACTTCATTTTTGTAATACCCTTTCCACTAACGCGTGAGGGATAGTAGCGGAAATCCCGCCGCAACTAGAACTTCAATACAACGCTCTGAACTATCTGCGGCGGATTGCAGCGGAAAGACCGACGCCGAGTAGTTACAATAGTTAGAGAAAGTGTTGCTCCTGCGAGGCGGAACGCCCAAAGTAGCCGTTCAATACAGAATCTACTGCACTATTTTAAAATAACCCATCCATCTTACAGTATTATAGGCTATATTACAATGGTCATGAATCATCCGGATTACTCTATACATTTCTTTGATAATTACATTACCTTCTCTTTACTCTACTGTTCATCCCCTTTTTTCGTCGTTTCAGCCTCTATTTTAGTCGTATATAGTTTTTTTTTACCCTCCATACAATATTTTATCCCTACATTCGACTATAAGTATAGTTCACCACATGACCACTGCACAGGCGGCACATATCGAGGAAGTTTTTCGCAAGGAGCGTCAGTCGCTCTTCAGCTTTATCCGCAAACGTATTTCGGATGTGGCTGAAGCGGAAGATATTCTGCAGGATGTCTTCTATCAATTTGCCTCCGGTTATCAAAGTATCGAGTCTATGGATAAGGCGACTTCTTGGTTGTTCCAAGTAGCCCGTAATAAAATCATAGACCGATACCGTAAAAAGAAAACGGAATCGATTCCCGCTACCGCTTGGTTATCCACGAATTCCGACGACGACACCCCGCTCATGCTTCAAGACATTCTACCGGACTTTGGCAACAGCCCGGAAGATACGTATTCTAAAAACTTGATTTGGACTACGATACAAAACGCTTTGGAGGTAATGCCCGCAGACCAGCGCGAGGTGTTTATTTGGCATGAGTTGGAAGATAAATCGTTCAAGGAAATCAGTGAACAAACAGGAGTTGGAGTGAATACCTTACTAAGTAAAAAAAGGTATGCCATACTATTCCTTCGAAAAAAATTACTCGAACTATACAACGAATTATAAGCTATGAAATCGTCCGTCGCTCTCTTTATCCTTAAAATAGTCTGCTTTGCAGCCATTGTCCTTATTGCTATAGGTTTTGGTTTTATGTATTTGTGGAATTGGTTAATGCCTTATATTTTCCAATTGCCTACCATTTCGTTCTTTCAAGGTTTGGGTATATTACTTTTATCTAAACTCCTATTCTCCGGTTGGGGGAAAAAATGTTGTAGTAACGGATGTTCTACCGGTGGCTTTTGGCAACAACGTTGGAAAAAACATACGGCTAGTTTGAGTGAAGAGGAAAAAGCACGTTTGAAAGAACGTATTTTTTCTAAATGTATGCGTTCGTAAATCTTTTAAATGTATTTGTTATGTTATTCAAAGTAGAGTACCAAATCAAATTAGCTAAAAATTCTCACGGTGAGTTTACCGCACACTCTATGTTGGTGGTAGATTCTATGTTGTCCGTATCCAATTACCTTCCGGAAATATTTACGGATATCTACGACAAACACCGTGGGCAGCATATTTTAGGTATTGAAATTATAGGTGTGGAAGAATCCGATGCGGACTACAACGAAGCATTGTGTACAGTAGATTCTTGTAGGTTCTAATACACAACGGTTACATAATGTATCGTTTTACTTTGTGTGAATCGAACAATATATATTCCCATCGGAACCATTTGGCCTTTATCATTGGTGCCATTCCAGACTGCGGGACCTTTTAACGTTGTGATCCACTCCCCATTTTTATTGTAAATTTTTATTTCATCAGTCGTTTCAAATGCGATGTCATCCATATCACTATCACCATTAGGTGATATAAACGTTTCATTACAATTTTCTTTAATAAATACTATGGGTGTTGCTGATAACGATACAATACATTGGCTCGTAAAGACTACTTGTGCGGTATATTGAGTTTCTGTAAGTCCTGTAAATACTCCATTAGTAGATGTTGTCGTTCGTCCTGTTAATATAGATTGTAATAGATAGTTTTGAGGTGCAATCAAAACACTATTTCCTGAGATACTTATTTCACCACTACTAAAACAACTAACCGGTCGGATAATAGTAGTAGTAAATTGAGTAGGAAGGGGACAAGGTTCAACTATCAATTGATACTCTAAAGCTAAGATACTGTCGCCCGGGAAAAGAGTAGAAAATACAAAGGCTCTATATGTTGAACTATTGGTTAAGGTACTATTGAGTATGCTAAGTGTTGCGGTTGTAGATACTGCAGCTGTATTGATATTCCCTTTAAACCATTTGTAGGATACATGAGCTAATGTTTCATCTAAAGTAACGGTTTTCGCTATAGAACTTCCAATATAAATACTGGTATCCATAACTTGAAAGCTATTTTGAGGAAATAGCAAATAATTGGAGGATGAATAATTCGGCAGAGATACGAGTGATTCGATATCTGCATATGTTAACATATTATTTCGTAAATCCACCGATTGCAAAAAGTTTAAATTATTCCAGGGTGTAATACTACTAAGTAGATTATCTCTCAGATTTAAAGATTCTATTAAAGTACAAGCATTAATATTAGGAAAGGTAGATAGTTGGTTGGAATTGGCATTTAAATTTTTAAGTTGGGTTAAGGATTGAAGTGACGGTAAGGTTTGTATATTATTCCGTTGTATTTGGAGGTTTTCCAAAGCAGTTAAATCGCTAAGATCAGGTATTGAAGTTAACCGGTTATCATAAACAAAAAGTTTTAACAAATTAGTTAACCCTTCCAATGAAGGTAGGGAAGTAAGTAGATTCTTGTAAGCAAGTAATTCATCTAAGTTAGGGAGATGGCTTACTTCAGGTAATTGGGTGAGTTGGTTATCATAGACAAATAATAAACGTAATTGAACCAAGGATTGAAGCGGAGGCAAGCTTCGGATTTGATTCCGTTGAACTTGTAAGTGCTCTAATTGGGTTAAACCTGAAATGTTTGGTAAACTACTAAGTTGGTTGTCATAGGCATGCAAATTCCGAATACCCGTAAAATATTGTATTCCATCCAACGATTGAATGTTTCGGTTGGAGCAGTTAAATGTTCCGGTAATAGTAGCCGCTTGGGCTATTATGAGCTCGTCGGAAGCATTCATTACCGTTGGATATGTTTGTTTTATAAAACTTCTAAAATTGGGATCCTGAATAGTATATGTTTGTCCTAGAACATAATTCGTCCACAAGAAAATAAAAACGATACTATAAACGGTCTTAAGCATATCTAATTAATCTACTAAGGTAATATATCCTGTAGTAATTTTTCCATCGGAATACTGAATACTATATAAATATTGTCCGGATTGAAGAGTCCCTTTAGAAGAAAGACCATTCCATTCAATACTATCATAAGCAGAAATATTTTTTTGATAATATATTTGACCATTGCGGTCTAATATCGTGAGCACGATATTTTCACTAATCGGATCGTGTTTCCATATCTCACCAATAAACGGATTAAAAGATACATCTTGAATACAAGGAATAGAAGGTACTTGAATAGAGGTATAAGAAACACTACAACCGTTTTTATCTTTAATTTCCAATCGATATGTTCCTGTAGATAAAGACGAAAGTGAAACGTCTTCTTTTTTAGAATTTAGAAGAAGTGTACTATAAGGTTTCTGTCCTCCTTGAATGGATTGAATAAGAAGTATTCCTGATGATAACCCGTTACACGTAGGTTGTACAGAATATATTGCTTGAATTTCAACTCCTAGACAAGGATCCTTTTGGGACAAGTCTGAGGAAAGCGGAATCTCCTTTGCTTTATCTTTAGGAATGTCATTAGGTAAAATAGGCAAGGGTTCTGTATTTTTTTCATCAATTGAATTCGAGAAGGAATTGTTTAGTATAGTAGGAGTGGTAGTATTGGACGAAGTAGTTTTCGTATTCGTTTTATCCGTTGTTCGTTTTCTGTATGAAGAAATAGGAACAATAGAAGAAAGCGTATCCTTAATTATAGAAGCAGTAGACGTAAAGGTAATAGTAGAATCGCTTGGTAATTTATATAATGAATTTTTATTTTGGAAAGACCAACCTACATAACACATAGTAGCTATCAATAGAATAATTCCGGTCCAAAAGATTATTTTCTTATAATATAATTGACGTTTATACCGGGCTTGATAATTATTTAAATATGTAGTGACTAAATTTACATTTTGTTCAATTGATAGTGTATGACATGCTTTTTCTAGATCTATTTCCATTTCAAGAGCAGCATCAAGACGCATCCAATGCTCAATAGACATACTATCCTCTTTTGATAGACGTCCTTGGACATATGCTTCCACGTGTTGATAAGCTTCTTGATTAGTCATTAAAATCTCTTTCTTTTAGTTTTCTAAGGAAATCCGGATTTTCTTTTAATACATCTTTTAACTTTTGTTTACACCGTTGTATTTGCATTTTTAAAGCACTTACTGAGGGGTATTCCAGTTGTGTCGATAAATCTTCCAAAGCGATATCTGTAAAGACAGCATACTGTAATACTTCTTGACATTTATCTCCAATAGTTTGTAATAGCTTTTGGGTGAAGTTACTAGGTATTGCTGTAATAGATTCTGCTTCGTATTCCGCTGTTTCTAAAGAAGTATAATCTTCCACCAGTTGCATTCGTTTATCTCGTTTGATTTTATTTATCCATAAATTTAAACTCACACGATAAACAAATCCAAACACTTTATATTTCTCTTGATACGTATTGGAGAGAACCTGTCTGTAGAATATAATTAAAGCTTCTTGGAAAACATCGAAGGCGTCTTCTT
Source organism: Cytophagaceae bacterium (assembly GCA_025455005.1). Lineage (GTDB taxonomy): Bacteria > Bacteroidota > Bacteroidia > Cytophagales > Cytophagaceae > JALONH01. The sequence continues at coordinate 5,366 of JALONH010000038.1, read as the reverse complement.
TATTCCCCATTTGCTTTAAGATGGTTTTTTGTACTAAGGGTAGAACCTTTTTATACAAAACAGGTATAACTACATTATACTTCCCATCTTTTATTAATGACGTTATGTTGGATTCTTCAATAATCACATTCTATACTAAATACAAACAAAATTATCCATAGTAACGAAAAAAAATAAAAAATGTTAATTTGACACCGGAAACTGAGCAGGGATGTACATTTATAGCTTTTTACTATTGCTAACGCCATTTTTTTTATTTGGGCAAACGACGGATCTATATCCGGATGCTCTAGTGTATACCTATTTGAACAATTCGCATTTAAATCCTTCATATTTTCAAGAAGCTGAAAAATACGAAATCACAGCACAATATAAATCCAGATTAGCTCCATTGAACACTATTTCAACCGTATCGTTAACAGCCGGCAAATACTTTAAAACTCAAAATCATGTAGCTCAAGTGTTACGATTACAAGTTTTGAATGAAAGGGAGGGAAGCTATATACAACGACCACGAGTAGCCGCAGAATATGCCTATCGTTTGCGATTCAACGAAAATTGGTCGGTTGCCTTGGGTTTACGACTTGGATTTGTACAATTCAATGTATCTGCGCCATCCGCCACAACAACGGGAAGTGCTACTGCCCCTGATGGCGCCATTGGTGGAACCACCTATTTCAAACAACATAGGTTGGGTATAGCAATCCAACAATTTTTTAATGCATCAACCCAACCGGTAAATGGAATTGTACAGTATCCACCCTTTTGTACGGTATTTTATTCCGGAACATGGAGCATACGATCCACACAAAGTCTTAAATATCAACTAAGCTATCGATCATCAAGCGGATTAGGATATAATTGGTTGATACATAGTCGGTATTCTTTTTCAGAAAAAATAGATATCGGAACCACACTATATCCCTCTTCGGGAATAGCCTTTCATTTTCAGTTTTCTATACCAACTACAAGTGTTCAAATACGATTTGCATTAAGTTATTTTTCCCCTTTAGGAAAAAATACGACAAGTTTTGCCCCTATAATGGAAACCGCTGTACAGTTGGTAGAATAATTAATTTTTATAATTCGTTACTATTGGATTATAGTTTTGTTTTTCTTTTAAAACAAAAAGCTATGCATTCGATTATTTTTCGATACATTTTAGTGGGGGCTATCTATCTTTACAGTGCAATGTCTTTCCTTGCAGCGCAAGTACAAATGGAGCGTTTAGACAGAGGATTAGTAGCTGTTCGTACAGGAACCAATAGTGTGTTTTTAAGTTGGCGTTGGCTGGGCACAGAAGGAGATATTAGTTACAACATTTATAGAAGTGGTACTAAAATAAATACCAATCCTATTCAAGTTTGCAATTTTACAGATAATTTTTCCGGAACAACACCAAGTTATTCTATTCGTCCTGTAATACAAGGAGTAGAAGGAATAGCAAGCCAAACCGTTTCTCCGTGGTCGCAACGCTTTTTACGAATCCCCTTGCAACAACCTTCCGGTGGAAAAACTCCGGATGGAGTAGCTTATACATATACAGCTAATGATTGTAGCGTTGGAGATGCTAATGGTGATGGTCAGTTGGAAGTATTTTTGAAGTGGGATCCTACTAATGCAAAGGATAATTCACAAAGAGGGTATACCGGTAATGTATATATAGATTGTTATACTTTATCTGGACAACGGTTGTGGAGAATTGATTTAGGTCCAAATATTCGGGCTGGAGCCCACTATACTCAATTTCTGGTATATGATTTTGATGGCGATGGTAAAGTAGAATTAGCTTGTAAAACAGCCGATGGAACAATGGATGCCGAAGGAACAGTTATAGGAAGTGCTTCTGCAGATTATAGAAACAGCAGTGGTTATATTCTAGACGGTCCGGAATATCTCACCGTATTTCATGGAGAAAATGGTAAAATAGCAGCAACAACAACCTACATACCGGCTCGTGGTTCTGTTCGATCTTGGGGAGATGATTATGGGAATCGTGTTGATCGATTTGTAGCAGCAGTGGCTTATTTGGATGGGCAGCGCCCAAGTATGGTGTTTGGAAGAGGTTATTATACACGATTGGTTCGAGCGGCATGGGATTATAGAAATGGACAACTTATACATCGATGGACATTTGATAGTAACATTTCAGGAAATGCTGCATATGCCGGTCAAGGTAATCATCAAATGTCGGTTGCTGATGTTGACGGTGACGGACGTCAAGAAATATGTAATGGCGCTAGTATCATAGACGACGATGGTAGGGGATTGTTTACAACAACCCATGGTCACGGAGATGCCTTACATTTGTCGGATATGGATCCGGATCGTCTCGGACAAGAAATATGGATGTGTCAAGAAGAACCTAATCGTTATGGGAATTTTGGATTAGGCTTTATTCAAGCATCTAATGGCACTCCAATTTGGGGATTAGGAAATGGAAATCAAGGAGATATTGGTAGAGCATTAGCTGCTGACATTGATCCAAGACATAAAGGATACGAATGTTGGGGGTCTACCGGTCCATTATATACCTGTAAAGGACAAGCTATAGGAACAACCAAACCAACAATGAATTTTGCTGTTTATTGGGATGGCGATTTGCAAAGGGAATTGTTAGATGGTAATCGTTTAGAGAAATGGAATTATTCTACAAATTCACTTAATCGACTCGCCACTTTATACTTGCCCGAATACGGTAATGGAGCATCTTGCAACGGAACGAAAGCAACGCCTAATCTATCCGGAGATATATTGGGTGATTGGAGAGAAGAAATAATTTTACATGCTTCTGATGAGTCCAGCTTATTAATCTATACTACGACTAACCCAACATCATACAAGTTCACTACATTATTACATGATCCACAATATCGGGTAGCATTAGCTTGGCAAAATTCAGGATATAATCAACCTCCCCATTTAAGCTATTACTTAGGTCAAGATATGAACACTCCCTTACGGTCTAATATTACGATAGCCGGCAATAGAAGTCCTATACTTCAGTCTTTGCAAGTAACGTATATTCAACCTAGCGCCGGAACAAATAATAATGGTACTATTCGTATAGACATACAAGCGACCGATCCTGATAACAGACCTCTTCTTATAGAACTATACGAAGACAATACCTTTATCCAACTCTTAACGTCAGCACCTTATACATATACGATAAACCAACCTTATATAGGAACACATACAATACTGGTTCGTATAATTGATGATGGAGGATTAACAGTTACTGAAACTCAAACAGTATTAGTTTTACCTCGTTATACGTCCGCTAAATCCGCTCAAACTTTATCAATTAATTGTTTTCCAAATCCCTACGCAGAGTCCTTCCAATTAGAAGGAGAAGGTGAGATGACTTATACGATACTCGATGTAGTAGGACGGATAATAGAATCAGGTGTTTTAAAGAATACCGGACAAGTAGGAGGTTCGCTTCCTTCCGGCCAGTATATTCTTAAAGTACAAGAAGGAGAAAACCAATTTGTTACTTCTATCTTAAAATTGTAGGATTGGGCTTCCTTAAGTACAAAAAAATATTTTTTTACTCCTTTTCGTTACTCCTGCATTCTTAGTTTGTATTTGATACACGAAACCTCGAAAACTAAGGAATTATGAAAAAAATAGTGTTTATCGTGTTACTTATTCAATTAGCAGTCCAATTATTCGCTCAAGATCAATGTGTGCCGGTTGGATTTGCTACACAAAATGGAGGGGTGACAGGAGGCGGAACGGCAACTCCTAGAGTAGTAACAAACTATGCAGATTTACGAACTGCCCTAACCACTGCAACAGTAAAAGTAGTTCATATTCAAGGTGTGATTACTTTCCCTGCTAACGGGAGAATTAATCTACAAGACCAAACCGGAAAGACAATTTTTGGACTACCGGGCGCTCGATTAATTTCTGTTGATCGAACGGCTTCCGGATCCGGTATTCTCTACGTAAGACGTTGTAATAATATAATTTTTAGAAATATCATTTTTGAAGGTACAGGTGCATATGATACAGATGGTAATGATAACATGACCATAGATCAATGTCAAAATATATGGATTGATCACTGCGATTTTCAAGATGGAACAGATGGAAATTTAGATTTTAAAAATCAATCCGATTATATCTCCGTAACTTGGACAAAATTTAGTTATTTAAAACCTCCCATTGCTGGTGGGTCCGGTGGAGCAGATGATCATCGCTACTCTAATTTGATTGGTAGTTCTGATAATGCAACAGCAGATGAAGGTAAACTACGCATTACTTTTCAACACTGTTGGTGGGCTCAAGGATGTAAAGAACGTATGCCTCGTGTTCGTTTTGGTAAAATTCATATAGTAAATAATCTTTTTAATAGTTCTGTTGCCAATCATTGTGTTCGAGCCGGTTTCAAAGCAGACTTGTTAATTGAAAGTAATGTATTTGAAAATGTTCGGAATCCAATTGACTTATTTGATAATAACTTTACTGCTATAACTACACGTAACAACCTCTTTACTAATACCACAGGAAATACAGCCGGAAGAGGTACTTCTTTTGTACCTACTTATTCTTTAGTTATAAGTCCTGTAGCGAACGTTAAGAGTCAAATTACCAATACTTCCTGTGGAGCAGGTGCCACTCTGGATGGACCAACTCAGTGTGGTTGTGGTACACCACCACCTAATCAGTCGCCTACTGCAACTTTAACTACTTCTGCAACTTCCGTTTGTTCGGGTAGTACTGTTACACTAACATCAACTGCAACCGATACGGATGGAAGTATTGCTCGGGTTGATTTTTATAATGGCACTACATTAATAGGTACTGATAATACGTCACCCTATACTTTATCTTATACGGCAACTTCATCCGGTACTCTTTCTTTGCGATCAACAGCAGTAGATAATTTAGGAGCAACTGGAAATTCTAATTCTACCACAGTTACAGTAAACGCCCTACCAACAGCTACTATTACAGCAGGAGGCGCAACGACCTTCTGTCAGGGAGGAAGTGTGGTGCTAAGCGCTACTACCGGAACGGGACTAACGTATCAATGGAGAAACGGAACAACAACTATCAGTGGAGCAACAGCTGCAACGTATACGGCAACGGCAAGTGGAACGTATTCGGTCCTAGTGCGTAATGCATCGAATTGTTCGGCAACTTCAACGGCTACCACAGTTACAGTAAACGCCCTACCAACAGCTACTATTACAGCAGGAGGCGCAACGACCTTCTGTCAGGGAGGAAGTGTGGTGCTAAGTGCTACTACCGGAACGGGATTGACGTATCAATGGAGAAACGGAACAACAACTATCAGTGGAGCAACAGCTGCAACGTATACGGCAACGGCAAGTGGAACGTATTCGGTCCTAGTG
>JALONH010000044.1 GCA_025455005.1 Cytophagaceae bacterium | reverse complement strand
CACAACGTATACATATAGTAAGGTAGGTATAGGAACAAATGCTCCAAGTCAAGCACTGACAGTAGCCGGTAATGCGCAAGTGAGTGGGAGTGTAAGTGCTGCTAGGGTTTATGGAGAAGGAGCAGTACCGGCAGGTGCTATAATGATGTGGTCCGGAAGTCCTACAGCATTGCCAGTTGGTTGGGCGTTATGTGATGGACAGAGTGGAAGGCCGGATTTAAGAGGACGTTTTGTGGTGGGGTATGATCCAACCGATGCTGATTATAATGCTACACAACGATTAGGGCCGGTTTATTCAGATGCTGATGGAGCATCAACAGGAGCCAATACTCAAGATGCTAAACAAGTACGATTGACTGGTAATCAATCCGGAACAGCAGCCCACAGTCACACTATAAATGATCCAGGTCATACTCACAATATCTCAACAACGGCAGGGTGGGGACAATTAATAGTAGTTTCCGGCTATGATGTCCACCGCGATGATGGAAGTGGTAATACTAGCTTTGATAATGTTGCAGGAACTTCATTGGTAAATTCTACTAATACAACAGGTATTACAGTTTCTAATGCTATCCCTCAAAATGCGGTTCAAGCTATTGAAAACAGACCTCCATATTATGTTTTGGCGTATATAATAAAAGTGAATTATTAATTGATATTATAACGTGCAGATAAAATAATTTTTCAAATATATTTTATCTGTACACTTTGAGTGTTGGGTTTCTATATTAGTATTCTATTGAGTACATTTGAAGTACAATATTGATAAATATATGAATTCTCAAACAGTTAAGATTGTTATACTATTTTTATTTATTACTCTAATAAGGATTTCGTCGTTTAGTCAATCGAAACATTCAATTTCTATTCAAACAGAATTAATGGGTCCGGGATGGTATAATAATGTTCGAATTATACCAGTTGTTTTTCTTGAAGGAAAAATACAAACCAATGGATATTTTTCATTGTCAACTAGAGTAGGGATAGGTGCTTCCAGATGGAAAGATGTATATTCTAATTGGAATCCGGATTTAATTATACCTATACAAATTGGAATAGAAGGAGGGAAAACGAAAGTTCGTCCTGAATTTCAATTAGGTTTTATTACTTCGTCCTTTACACAATTTGACGAATCCGATTTGAAAAGATATTGGGCTGTATCTGGATTAGTTACGTTAGGATGCAGATTTGTATTTTCGAATCGCTTATCCGCTAGGCTTGTTGTTAATACATTGTGGGATAATGTAGAAAAATGGAAACCGTCCGGAGCTATTTCAATAAATTATACTCTAAAATCATGGTAAGAATTACGTTAATTATAGTAGTGTTGGCATGTATTATAGGATGTGGCCCTTCGGGTGAGAAACCAAATATTCTAAGGATAGGACATGCAGGTACAGGATTGTATGGTTACTACCCCGCTAATTCAAAAGAAGCTTTTTTAAATGCGTTACAATTAGAGGCAGAAGGTGTAGAAATTGACATCCAGATGACCAAAGATTCGGTTTTAGTTGTCTTTCATGACCAACTTCTAGATGGTGTTACAGATGGAACAGGGCTTATTTCGGATCATACGTGGGAAGAAATTAGTCAGTATAGATATGATACATATCCTTTTGGAAGATATAGGATAAGAAGAGTGGAAGAAATACTTCAACTACCGGAATTACAAAGTAAGTATACTATGTGGGATGTTAAAACGAATGTTTTTGATACCGTATTCATAGATAGAATGGCACGTAGAATTGTTTCTTTAATCCATCAATATGGAATTCAATCTAAATCATACGTAGAATTAACTTCTATTAGACAATTTCAAGTGTATAGAAATTTATCTTCAGACCTACAGATATTTGCTTATTTAGACTGGAACCAAGTAAAACCCTTTGTTACTACATTCCAATTAAGTGGCATAACGATTAGTATTGATCAATTGACCGAAACTCTAGTAGCGGATATGCACAGTCAACAACTAAAAGTTTGTACTTTTTCTTTATATAATAGAAAAGATCACGAAAAAGCTTTAGAGCTTGGTGTAGATATTTTTCAAACAGATAACTTAAGAGATTTAAGTAAAATTGCTAATTAGTATCCTTTCAATTAATCTTGGTTTATTGTCTTTCTATCAATATAAGTTTCTTCACCGTCGTTGGTATCTATTTCTCCTTTGTCGGCCTCCGTCATTAGTTTCCCAACCTCCACAGCATCCGTTTTAGAGCGTTCCACAAGAACGCCGACTACCTACTTCTTAATTTATAACATACGTACTATTAGCCATAACAATGAGTTAATACGCCAAATTCATCTTCTCTTGATAAATAAAAATCATCAGAAGAATAGCAGTATTCTTCGGGATACTTACAGAGCCCTGCGCTCACAGGATTGTAATGTATGTAACCCATTTTCTATTGAAAGATATTGTCGTTATGTAGCTCCATCGATAGTGGTCTTCTTTTCCAGAGATAGAAATTTCTATCTTTTTGAGTAGACTTAAAAAGTCGAGCACTTGTGGATGAAAAATTTGCAAGTCTTTTTTGATATTTCGAGAACAGCTTTCCAAGAATTGTTTTTGTACTTCAGAAGGAAAATATTTCCTTTTACTTGCCAAATCAAATGAATGTGATTATCCATCCCGATAGCTATCGGGACAGTAACAGTAAAGAATAATTTGATTTTTATTGATTTGAGTTTTTAGTTCTTCAATGATGATTTTTTCTATTTTTCGGGTTGTAATAAGCGCTTCCAATTTTTAATAGTAGCAGTAAAAAACACCGGATGCTGTTTTATTATTTCCATAACTAAGGTGAAAATAATAAAAAATATTTAACTTAGGTAGGTGGGTGGTCTGCGCTCTTGTGGAGCGCTCAACCAAGGATACCGAGGTGTTTAGGAAACATATGAAAGACACTAACAGAGGAGAAAAATACTACAATCGGGGGAGTATGTATATCGTTTGGTTTGGTATTATGATAACGGTGAACAATTACTTTCTAACGAAGTGGTTATACAGGTTAAACGT
>JALONH010000001.1 GCA_025455005.1 Cytophagaceae bacterium | reverse complement strand
CGCTTCCAATTTTTAATAGTAGCAGTAAAAAACACCGGATGATGTTGTATTATTTCCATAGCAAAGTAATAATAAAAAAATTATTACACATTAACTACAGTGGGCTGTTGGTCGTTGACACAACAGCGGAGACAGAGGTGCTTAGGAAAAAGTAGATAGCCACCAGCAGCGGAGGAAAATTTATTACACTTTAACTACAGTGAGCTGTTGGTCGTTGACACAACAGCGGAAGCTGCGGTGCTTAGGAAAAAGAAGATGGGCACCAACAGCGGAGGAAAAGTAATAATAAAAAATTTATTACATTTTAACTACAGTGGGCTGTTGGTCGTTGACACAACAGCGGAAGCTGCGGTGCTTAGGAAAAAGTAGATAGTCACCAACAGCGGAGGAAAAAAAGTAGATAGCTACCAACAGCGGAGGAAAAAAAGGACAAGACAGTGCTTAGGAAACAAGAGTGGACGCCGACAGAGGAGGAAGAAGATAGTCACCAACAGCGGAGGAAAAAGTAATAATAAAAAATTTATTAAACATTAACTACAGTGGGCTGTTGGTCGTTGACACAACAGCGGAATCTGAGGTGCTTAGGAAAAAGTAGATAGCTACCAACAGCGGAGGAAATAAACAATTTATTACATTTTAACTACAGTGAGCTGTTGGTCGTTGACACAACAGCGGAAGCTGCGGTGCTTAGGAAAAAGAAGATAGTTACCAACAGCGGAGGAAAAAGATGGGTACCAACAGCGGAGGGAAAAGTAGATAGTCACCAACAGCGGATGAAAAAGTAGATAGCCACCAGCAGCGGAGGAAAGTAATAATAAAAAATTTATTACATTTTAACTACAGTGGGCTGTTGGTCGATGACACAACAGCGGAAGCTACGGTGCTTAGGAAAAAGTGGATAGGCACCAACATGGGAGGAAAGCCCTTGAGCTAGCTTTGCCTGACCTTTTGGGAGGTCAGGCAAGCCAGCTCATTCATCACTCAGACAGAGGAATACAGTATTGTTCTAGTCAATATGTAAAGCTATTACAGGATAATAATATTTTAATTAGCATGACAGAAGATAGCGATCCTAGAGACAATGCAATAGCTGAAAGAGTAAATGGAATACTAAAAAATGAATACCTGGCAGACTATAAGGTAAACACTTTAGAAGAAGCCAAAGATGCTTTGGAGCAATCTGTAAATAAATACAATAACGAAAGACCACATTTGAGTATAGAATACTTAACACCCTCCATTGTTCATTCAACTAGTATTAAGGCCAAAAGAAAGTGGAAAAGTTATTATAAGAAAAATACAAATGACAAGTTATTTCAGGATAATGGATAATACTGTAAAGCTATTCTAGTATATTTGATAAATATGTAAACTTTTTTCAGGACGAGACACAGTGCTTAGGAAAAGAAGATGGGCACCAACAGCGGAGGAAAATTCACTTGCATAACTGATAGAAATCCATTGCTAGTGTAGCAAGAGGGGGAAATTATTTATTTTTTTCTTGGAGATTTCAACACATACTTGAAAAGTAAATAAAATATTATAATATATATAACACTTATAATAAATTGAGTTTTCCCATCATTATATAGTTCATCAATTGAAAGATATACTCCTAATAATGTATATAATATCAATATAGTGTTATTTAGAATATTTTTCATTTTTTTATCTTATTAAAAAAATTATTATAAATATGAGCATTTGTATTTAAAACATCTCTATAAGTAGGTCCAATTGTAAGTGGTGAAAAATATAATTCAATTGTTGGACCTATTACTTTAGCAGAATATGTTTCTGCAAACCTTGCTGATAAAATCATGGTAGTGATAAATAATTTACTATTCGAAAATAAACGAAATGCGATATTAGACGCATATTCACTACTTATATCTTTAAAATAGTCAGTTACTTTTTCTTTAGCTTTGTCGATTCCAATATCTAATGTTGATTTTAAAATATCACTTTCACTAATAGAATACATTCTATCAAACCCATTAACATAATATAAGTTTGTAAAATTATCGTAAGCTATATTAGATAATGTTACTTGATAAAGTGCTTGATAATTTTTATCGGGTACAGGATCTTTAGGTCCAGGTGTACTATTATAAATTGGATCAGTATAAATTAAATTTGTTAATTGATAAGCTAAATATCTTTTATTATCTGCAATTTGATTCTGTCTATTTACGTCTTTTACAAATCCGGTAATATCAACATTAAATAAAGACTGATCAATCTTTAAGCTTAAAGATATATTATTCTCATATTTCTTAATAACTTGAGAAGCATATTCTATTTTGTAAGGTCCTGAAAGCATTAATTTACCATTCGCAGCATAAAAATCTTCTAATCCATCTAAATCTATATTACATATTGGTTTATTTCCAGAAAACTGGTATGGAGTGTACCAAGGATAATCACTCGTCAATGGATCAACACTTAAGAACTTACCCAACCTTGGATCATAAATTCTAAATCCATAATCATAAATAGAACCGGCATTCCATTCGTTCTTGTCTTTCTCTTTACCATTAAATCCATAACGATAACTATCATTATAACTTCTATCTGCTATTTCCATCCCAAACGGATAGTAATCCATCAACGACATCACGCGTACTTTATACGTACTAGCACTGGTAGTCCCTACCCCTATTTTCAGTCCGGAGATGACCGCATTTACGTTACCTAAGTGGTTGGTGAGTTCATAAACAGTATTGTCCGGTCGGTTTTCACTTAACTTAGTCCATTCAGCTAATGCGATGGCAGTAGTAGAGTAAACCTCTTTAATCGTTCCTAATCTTGTGTTACCCTTTATTTCATATTCAGCAACTAAATTAGGACTTCCATTTTGTCTAGTTAATGTTACGATGGTCTCTCCATTAGCAGCTCTTATATAAAAAGTTTCTCTACCTAAGGTAGTACCTGAATAAACTGCTTTTCTTACTCTATTGCCGGCCGCATCATAAGTAAAGGTATAGGATACACCACCGGACTTTGTCACCTTCTTCACCTTACCATACACATTCCATTCAATGGTACTGGTTTCTTGTACATCGCCTATTAGATTCCCTATGGCATCGTAGGTATAGTTGTTCGTCAATTGCCCGGGGTCTATATCCCCCACTATCGTTGCTGCAGGTACAGATTCGGTTACTTGTATCAAGCGGTTGTTGGTCGTTAGTCGTTGTCCAGGACCAATATTTCCTGTATACCTATACGTTAAATTATCTACTATAACAGATCCATTTGTCACATAAGCGGTTTTTATATTTCCATTCGCATCATAGGTATAATCTGCTCGCCACCTGTTTTGACCCGTGGTCCCGTTATGCATAAAGGTTAAAGCAGTAGTAGCCAAACCGGAGTTGTTGATATAGCCATAGGCTCTAGACTTCGTTAATCGATTCAACTGGTCATATTTATACGCCCCTACTCGTATACCATTTTCATCCGGCATAAAGTCTGCTCGCAGAGAAGATAAGTTATTTAACTGTGTCGCCATCCACGTGATGTTACCGTTATATAAGCCATTTGCCAATATGTTCGACTGCATCAACTCGTGCCCCATGGTGGCTGCTCCCTGAGGTGCAGATGCATTAATCGGTGTGTAATCGGTTTTATGATACCCCAGTGCAAAAGCAAACTCATCCATCCCCACATACTGGTTCACATCACCCGGTAAGGTACCATCTTTACCAATATCCAGGGTATTTAAACCGGATGTACGTTTATGCGGTAGATTTCCAAACTTGATCCATCCGTTAATAGTATAAGCATAATCCATGCCTTGTACTTTGTTGTCCCCATATTCTACACGTGCCAGTGGACCATGTAAATAATAGAAATACTCTGCATCCTCTTGCCAACTGTACCCGTTGTCTCTGGAAGTGTATACGTTTCGTAGTCGGTTATCGGCATCATAAAAATACTTATGAGCGAACTGTTCCGCTTTACCCGGTTGATAATCTACCCGTTTTACTAATCCGGAAATTAAGTCATACTTATAACAAATCAATCGTTCGGCTTCTGTGCCTATGGTTTGATAGAGTTTATTTACATTTCCATGTATGTCATAGGAGTACCGTGTGGTCGTACTTGCAGCTAATGTAGCGTTATCGTGCGTGGTAGCTACTGCTACTCGATTTCTCAAATTCGATTGGTTGGCATTACCTACATCATATACGGTTCGTGTTACATCTACTAATGAGGTAGATGCAGCCGGGAAAGACTGGTTATCGACTAGGGCAAGTGCCTCTTTTCTATTGGCTTTGTTGGCCAAGGTTGTTCCGGTTTGCGTTACATTATTAACTTGTCCTACTTCCGTTACGCGGCCCAATGCATCGTATTTAGAATAAGAGTATTGATTATTTCCGGTAGAGGAGGCGGCAGCTTGTTTGGCATTCTGGCTTAAGCGTAGTTGACCTTTACTATCGTAAACAAAAGTAGACACGCCCGCATCCGGCGATTCTTGGCGGATGGGCTGACCTATGCTGTTGTATCTGTAATAGGTATGTAAGGTGTGTGTAGGATTGGTTCCGTCGTAGACACCACCGGGGAAAGCTGTAGCGGGTAGAGGATAAACTCCTTCCGGAGGAACAGTAGCCACAAGATTTCCGGCTTGATCGTAATAGTATAAGGTATAGTGGTATTCTTTGGTGGAGTAGGTAAGTGTCAGGCGTTCGTTTACTGAAGCACTAAAACATTTTTCGATATGCGCTGAAATATTTTCTGCCACAAAATTATCCATCGCTTGTTGGAATTCCAATTGGGCTAATTCATTCGCATAACGTTGTTGTTCATTTCTACAATCCGAACGTAAGGTAGTAATACCTTGAACAGAAGGAATAGTTAGTGGGCAATAGGTTCTAGGTCCGTTAGGAGGGTCTACAACAGGTCCGGTACATGGGGTAAGGCCGGTGACAATATTAATTGTAGTGTTAGCCTCAAACTTAACAAAATTATTATTTGGTATATATGTACCCCCAGGTGTCATTGGATTATATACACTTCCATTAACATTATAGATTACATCATAATTATCAAACATAACAGACTTTATTGTATCTATTACAGTACTATTAGTTGTTCTCTTTTTTATTACATTAACTACAATATATCTTTTACCATTTATAACTTCAATAGTCGGATTACTTACTTTAATAATTAAATCCTTAGCTATATACTGCTCATCTGTCAAATAAGAACAAAAAAAGGTGTTTTGAGGTACATTGGGGTAAACGGTAAATTGTATAAAACTATATTGACTCTTTTTATTCGGTAAATTTGGGTTAGAAGCACTATATATAACTGGTGTTATATATTGATCCTCACTTAAAGGGCATGCTCCAACTGCAGAATTAAAAATCGGTTCAATGTTTTTGACAACTGCAAAAGAATAAGGTTTTTTGATTGGCATATATTCAAATCTATTACAGGGATCAGAATAAACAGGAGTATATGGAAACGTAGGTTGTAAAGTAGATCTATCATCTATAATAGTTACCGAATTATATGGCATATCATGAAAATTAGTCCAATCATAACTGACAGGAATATTTATCTGATGATAATATCCTCCACCCGAGTATATTTTTGAAAATGGTATTTCATATTGCTGATTAGGATTAATGTCCGAACATGAAGTAATTATATTATCTAATTTTACAGACTCATTTACTAATTTATTAATTGCATTTATGATTTGATAAACATGACTGCTTATTTGCCAATTTGTCTGTGTAGAAGTCGTATACGTGTATGGCGATAAAAATGCTTGTTTAACAAATAAGGATGAATAACAGTTTAATCCATTACTTATAAGATAACTTTTAATACTTTCTAACCATGTGTTTGATCCAGATATCCAATCTTCATAAATTAATAGACCTAATGGATTAGTGTTATTCGAACAAGTTGAAACACAATAATAAGATAATAAACTCCTTATTTTATTTTCCTGTAATGTTGTCAATACTGGACAACCGATGGCTGTAGCTGTATTTTTTATATTAAGCATCCATTCGTCCACATTAATTTTACAAGTTTCTTGACATACAGATATAACATTATTAGAATTAACTATGTCCAATCCTTGTTTATCTAAATCCAATAAAGGATCTTTTACTATAGCTAAGTCAGGATACTGATACGCACACTCCCAAATTTGATTCTTTGTCTTCTTAAGCTGGGTTAACATATCCGTTCGTAAACCTAAATACAACGCATAAAAAGTTCTCCATCGTAGCTCGGAACGTTGAGTAAGTGTAAGGGCATTCCATGTGTTTACACCATAAAATTCGGGCAACTCCGTGATATCCCATAAACTAAACGTTTCTAATGTGCCATCAACCTTTAACTCATTACCGGCCGTCTCTACATAATAGTTAACCATTTTAGCTTCGAGTACTCCCTTTGCAATTGCAAAACTACCGGAAGTGAATTCTGTGGGTAAATTATATAAATAATCTACTTTAGAAACCGGTCCTCTGGACGTTGCTTCTATATGCGTAGAGTTTAATGGATTGTGATAGCCCTTAGAGGTAGCGGTAGCCCAATCACGAATAGCCGCCATCTCATATCCATATTTTTTGGATGGTTTTTCCACTATACACGCTAAATAATGACAATACTCCGGATGTTTATCATAATCTGTTCTGCCCACTGCATCAAACGCTAATTTTATTTGGGCTAAAATTCCTTTACACTCTGAATTTGCCACTTCATCTAGATCAATATTAGTTAAACAATTGGTCGTAATCCAGTTGTTAATTTGAACGGTATAATCTCCCGGTACGTAACTAACCGATAAGGGATCCCAAGTAGGATTTGCGGTTAACGCTCTATCATAACAAGAATAATCACATTGTGAATAGTCGATTAAAGCGTTGTATTTCTGTTGATAAGTTAGAATTTTAGGAGCATTGGGAGAGGATTCTAAAGTAGTAGTTAGGGTAGTGATGGCAGTAGAATTCAATTTTAACTGTTTTACAATTTTATACTCTCCTATTTGTGTAAAATTATAGGTACGTGTTATGGGAGACAAATTAGTAGTAGCATTACACGTACTGCTGAGCGGATTTAAATTTAACCATTCGGTAGGGCCGGGTTCTGTTGGATTCACCACAGCACCATCCGGCCCATATACTTTAATATCTAAATCATACACACACGTAGCACAAGTACTCAAGACATTACCTAAAGAACTAAATACTCCGGACAAGGAGTAATTCATTGTATAGAGTGTAGGTATAATATTAACTATTGTATTTTCCAAAAAATAGGTTTGTGTTGCTTTATCAAATCTATTATTAGTACTTAAATCGACCGATACGGTAGAGGCTGCAACACCGGTTAATCCTTCTAACATTTCTGTTCCTGTCGCTATATCTTTTGGTGTATCCCCTACCAAAGCAGTTGCCACTATATTCCCAAATTGATCGGTATAGTTTACAGAAAACTGTCCATTATTATCCTTAGTATAATTCTTTTTGTAATGATTCGCTACGCCTACGTTGGTTCCAAAAAGTTTATACAACTCATTTGGTTTCGCATTATCATAGTAATACTCGAGGTATTTACCCGTTCCTCCATTTAATTTAAAAGCATCTCCAGCCAGATTTTGTTTGGCTACTCTGCCTGTCCCGTCTTGAAGGTATTGTATTTGTGTATAGGCATATCCATTGGCGGATGGGATATAATCACGATGAGATTGAACGGATGTATTTGCCAATGAATAATACTTAGCAGCACCATTCGCCGTGCTTAATGCCGGACTATTGGTTACGGTATTATCATAAATTTTCTTATCTCCAATAGAAGTAGCACCTACAAATTGATTTTGACCTAAAACGTAATTCATTCCGTTTGATGGTATAGGATAAGGTAAAACAGAAACTACCGGTCTACCTTCAAAATCATACATCACTTCTGAAATCATAGTAGTGTTGTCTGAATTGATGTATGCTTGAGACTGTCTTTCTCTATATGTTCCGTCTACATAAACCAAACTATTACCCATTTTCCCCTCTTCTGCAAACTGAGTAGTACGCATCCAATTTTTTGATGCTTCAAAAGAGTTTGAAATGGTAATAGGTGTACTTAAATATGTCCATGCACTATAATGTTCTTGTGCATCGTTTATTCCTTGATAATTCCAAACAGCTCGAATACGTACGTATACTTTTCCGGCGGCATACAGTGTATTTACTTTAGCATATTGGTTGGATGTGATTAAACGCACCGGTTCTTTCACTTTAAAAAAATTATCTTGAGTCCAGGCTTGAGTACTATATTCCGACTCTGCATCTATATATGTCCATTCTAATTGATAACCGGAAGCATTCTTTTGGTAAGGCCAAGCTATCTCACCGCTTGTACTATTATACAAGACTGCACCATCAAACAAATGTACAGACGGTGTTACCGGTAGGTATTTTACCAATAATTGTACTTCTAATCGTATTTCATTTGCCGGGACTGTTCCTGTTTTAGTAATCGTACCTACTGTTACGCGAGCCCCACATCGTGTGGGATCCGTAATATCAATTAGTTGCGTTTGTTCATAAACGATACTATTAGGATTAGACGCATTAAACGTTACTGACAACGGGGATCCATTGACAGAAGCAGCGGCAGCTAAATTTTGGTCTAATAATACGTATGAATAATTTAACCCATACGTAAAATTAGTGGTTGAAAGATCTGTTCGATTGTTTCTTGTGTACGATAAGCGGACATATAATTGATATTGTCGTTGAAGATAATACGACGGATAGACAGGATCTACCACTACAATTTGTGTACCTGTGGCTAAAGTAGGATCTACAGAAAAACTTTCCATTTTCTTTTCCAGCCATTGAGCTGGAGAAGAAAAGGAGAGCGATATAAAACTCGTTAATAGTAATAAAAATGTATTAATTCTCATATTGAATTAGGTTTTTATCATTAAAATAAATAAGTCGATACCCACTGTATGCAGGAGAGAGTTGAACCTTTTTAGAAACTTTATCTTGAATAATATAATCCTCTAGTTGTTTTGTAACAATAGATGAATTTCGTTCAATAGATATTTGTTTGATTAGTACTTCACTGTAAGCAACGCGAAGTTCTTCCGAACGGTTGTACGCATATTTTAAATAGTGAAGCAATCCGGTTGAGACACTAAAGTGCATTTCTATTGAACGAATAACTGATTTTTTAATAAACAATTGATACTTTTTAACACCGTCCAATTCACCTAAAAAACGTATGGAATCAATTTTTTTAACAATAGAATCTTGGATTGTTAACCAATCCGTTTCTTTTTTGTCCGATTTATCTACTACGTCTGACCATACAACCGTTTTAGCATCCTGTTTTACCATTACAGACTTGGAGTAGTCGGTATACAGTTCCATTACGTCTGTTTTATAATACATAGCCTTTTCATTTTTTTGGTATACAATGGAAAAGGTTTTTATATTAATATCTTTTTTATCGTACACTCCCACTGATGCAGAAAAGACTAAGAAGGGGGATGAATTTATTTTCTGAGTAAATTCTACATAGTCTTTCTTAAAATCTTGAGCCCATCCATTCATAGAAAATACTATGAATACGAATTGGACGATATATATAAGTAAAGAACGCATTATTTATTAATTTCAGTTGTGTGGCCATAGGACTCTTGTATAGTCATAACACCTCTTTCCGTTTCCTTTTTCAATAGGTACAAAGAGCCATTTTCATCGTAGTAATAATAGGTAGCATAGTTGTTTTGGTCTAATGTAGCAGATAGTTTATAGTCTGTTACATTATATACATAGGTTATCATATTTCCTTCTGTAGGGTGTATTCGAATATCATCAAAATAGGTGATGGTGTTTAGGGGGGTTAACAACTTCAAAGTAAAACGTACAGCACCTACAGGAACAACAAAAGAGCCTTCTATTTTTTGCCAACCTTCAATAATCGTTCCACTGGAAGACGTAATGGTAAATACGGTAGGTGGCATACTTATTTTAGCACCGGCGGAATTTATAAAATCAATTCCCACCCCTCTATACATATTATAATAGTTGCTAGGATTAATATCATCAGTAGAGATCCAAAGGCTAACCGTATAACTTTTACCGGGTTGAAGCATCATTTGAACCTGCTCTATCTCTGTATTAGCTGCTACTTTAATAAAATTTTTACCACTATGTGCTTTTCTATCTATTCCCGAAGGGAAGGCATTTACTATTTGAGTTTTTGTACTTCCATTTGGCACCACGAAAACCGGTGTTATATCATCCGTAAGGTGTTTAGGTATACCAATTTTACCAACCCAATTTCCGGAAATAGGTACTTCCGACTCCTCTAATATTATAGTGCAATAGTTAGGGTTAGAATGAGGATCAGTACGTTTGATACCATAATAACCATGAATATTTTTATTTGTATTGGTTAAGATATACGAACCAAATACAGCTACTTTTTTCCCATACAATTCTTGAGCTCTATTTCCTGGAAAATTAACTACTATAGAATAGTCTCTGCCTTCTATAATATCAAAATCTAAAAATAAATTTTTATCTACATTGATACTAGGAGGGTTTTCATTTACAATAGTAAGATTGGAGCTACTGAACGAAGATAAATTCAATGTTTGATTGATGGTATACTCTTCAAATCCTTCGAATGCTATTTCATGGTATTGAGCGTTAGAAGCCACTGCTGTAGATAATTGATCTCTGTAACCAAATAGGGCGGTTGAATAATTTCCTAAGATATCTTGATTTTCTATTTGTCCTGTACCCAGTTTCGTTTGGGTGATAGTAGTCACTTTTCTCCAATTAGGATAACACATACCATGTGCTGTAGAATTCCAATCAAACCAAGGTACATTTTGAAGCAAACCATCTGTTCGTTGATTCAGGGTATTAGATTGTTCTCTATCGTCCACATAGGCATATGCTTCTTCCGGTAGCCAATTTAGTTTTGTACCATTCATCATATAAGGAACAGTGGTTTCTACTTGATTATCTGTAGGCCATGCATCGGAGAATGTACCTGCATTAACTTCAATCACATTGGTTAAAATTTTAGCATCCGGAGGTATGGTTACCCTAACTTGAGTTGAGGTAGGACAACCTTGTGGAACAGAATTATAGTCGATAGTATAATAGATGTATGTATCACCGGTAGGTAGGCCGGTAGGATTGAAGGTAGTTCCAGAGACACCTGATCCATACAAAGAACCACCGCTAGGGGTTACGGTGAGCGGGTAGGTGGTAGGAGTATTTTTACAAGTTATAAAAGGTGCTCCTTGAATGGATAAAGTAGGACAGGATTTTGTAATATAAGAATCAGAGTCTTCCGAGTTTAAATTACAGCCCCCTTTATCGGATATCACTTTAAAAATTTCACCGTCTACGAAGTTTTGAGGTTGATAGAACGCACTGGAGGCTATAGACCAAAACCCTTGAGCGTTTGCTTTCGTTCTACCCACTGGTTTATAAACTTGTAACCCATTTTCCAATTGATATTTGTAAACTTCAACATTAGTCAAAGGAGCTGCTTTACCATATAAATGTGTAGCAGTATTTCGTTCTATTGTAGGACGAGCGAAGCAAAAATACGTTCCTGATGGGTGTTGATAATACTGATCATTATTAAAATGATAATAATTACTGACAAAATCAAATGAACTCTGTTGAAATGAAAACAAGTTATTTCTTACAACAGAATTTGAAATATTAAATTGACCATCAATTCTATCAAAAAAAGTAATTTTACCACCACTGCCACCTTGAGGTCCATAAAATAAATTGGGACTCTGTCCATAATCTCCAATTTTTAAATCATAAATACTATTATTTTCATTATAGTTAGCAAAAATTCGAATTGGATATGTAATACCAATTTCAGAAATAGATTCAATCATATTATTCCCTACTTTATTAATCCCAAATAAATTACCAAAGACATCCATTCTATTTACATTTCTTATAACTAATATAAAATTGGTAATCATATTGCAAGCACCCATAACACAATAACCACAAGAAGGTTTATTTAATCCACAAGTTGAAGGACATTGAGTGTTTGTTTGTGCAAGACCAAAAAAGACATTATCTAAAATACTCAAATTGGTCACCTGTCCGCTGGAAGAACCTATATTTAAAAAGCCTCTCCAAAATTTCGTAAAACGTAAGCCTTTGATGATAGCATTACTTCCTGTAGGAATAGAAAGCGCGTACTCATTTGCCGTACACGGTTCATGTGGTTCCGGCAAGGCGGACTTAATGGTTATGATTGGAGCTTTATCTATTGTACTATAACCTGCTTGACTCGTGCCATCAATAAATACATTTCCCTGTATAGAAGGCAGCTCTGTAAAAATCGCAATCTCCTTAGACATATTGGATGGAATTTCAAACTTGATATAGGTAGCGCCACTAGTATTGAGCTGTGCACGTAATAAAGCCCAACGCAAAGAACCACATCCGTTATTAAAAGGATTTACAATAGCCGGATCGCTATTATCGGTAACTCTTATGCATAAGTTATATCCCGGAGGTGGGGTGCAATCGCAAAGTGTACTGATATTGTTATTTGAAAAACCATTTCCTATAAAATTAAACATAAGAAATAGTATAACTACAAAACGAATGAATATGCTTTTCATTTTATATGTATGATTTGATTCGAACGATGGTTAGTTTTTAATTTTCCATAACAGCGTAGAAAATTTGTTTTTTTCCATTCCTGCCAATTGATAGGATAGAAAAAGGGTACTTCTATAGCAGTGGCTAAGGGAGCCCAGCGATCCAATATTTTGAAATAATGAATATTATTTTCTTTTTTCAGTTCAATTACAAAAGTACGAACAACATTGAAATGAACTGTGTCTACCACCATCTCCACCACAATAGATTGAAGATAATCAATAGAATCTACCGTAATAGATCCTCTCAGCGCAGTGAAGGTTGTATCTCTTTCACCGGTTGTAGGGTGTGTCGCCTGTACCAAACTATGTTGCAAAGAAATCAAGTTTACCTGTGCTCGTAATAATGTCGAACTTAGTACAAACAGGAGTAGATATATAAATCGAATAGGATACATTTCAATACAATTGTTCTATTGGATCTTTTGCTGTTGGATCATTTAATGGTTTTAGTATACTAACCGATCCGGCAGTAGCATTCAATAAGTTTCTCCGTCCTGGCATTTCGACTGTACAATTTAAAACAGCATTAATCGGTAGGTTAGCATTAAATTGTATACGCACTTGATTCCCCATAGGTCGAGTAACTACACCAGTATATACATTGCCTCCGGCCAGACCAACGCAGCGTAACATATCCCCGGGCATTAGTTTATTCCCTGCCTGAAGATTTGTCAATAACAAACACTTTGCTTCATTACTAAGATTATTGGTAGCCGGATTTGTTATAATGACATCAAATTTTAATCCTACTGTTTCATAGGCCGGTTTCATCGATTCATATACATAAAAAGATGGCATGGAATACGTATATATAGGGTCATCAAAGTTATTGTTGACACTGGTTAATACGACTTGTCCCGTTTGGGCATCGTATACTTCATTCTTCGTAATGATTTTAGAATTTCCATCGTAGGACGTAATACTTTTAACAGACCCGAATCGATGAATAATTTTATTCGAAACACATAGTCTGACTCTACTTTCTTCATGAACAAAAGCAGGCCAAATCGAAGGAACCGGAAGAAAAATAATACCGGCAGTTAACAATTCTAAATTCGCGTTAGCACCACCTAGGGTATTATTGGTTTTGTATTCTCGCATATCAGTAAAAAATTCTATGTGTTCCCCTACTCTGTAATCCATAGACTTTTTCATAACGCCATTTTCCGTGACTAGAACCGGTATAGAGCAGTTTAATTCATAGGCGTCATTTTCCGGATTTCGATTCGGTATTTTTGTTGCGAAGTATTCTATTTCAACATAAGATTCCGGAGCCGAAAAATCGATCGATCCATCTCGTTTTTGTCTGTATTTACTGATTCGTTTAGGTTTCCCATGCATATCGTTGAGCTTAATTAAGAAACCCTGAGAGGCCGTGTATTCCATATCTTTCCAACTGCCTACAAACGGAACCGGTATGGGGAGTATCCCTTTTTTATAAGCGACGGGTGTATATCCGGTAATAATTGGGAAATCTTTATAGGTATAAAACTCGTTTATAAGAGCACCTGAAGTAAGAATACCTTCATAGGCTTCCCCGGTTTTGCCATTATTTAAATGATTTTCTGAAGCAAGAGACTTTACGGTTACTTTAGAATAACCTACGGATGGTGCCGGGAAATAACTTTCGTTAACAGGAAGATCAACCGATATACGATTACTTAATTTTAAAGGTATTTTATCGACGTAATCGATTACATTTTTCAAAGCGTTTTCATCCCCACCTATTTGAGGCTCATAAGAAGCAACACCTGAACTAATCCGTTTCCCATCTTTTCCGAGTGTCGTATACTCGTATACTTGGCCATATTCCGCTTCAGCAGTTCCGGTATGCATTCGCTGCCATTGATCGCTAATCATAATTTTCTTTACGCGTACCCCTCCCCCAACTTTGATTTGATCCGGATCGTTTAATCGAATAAACGAACGATTTAGATCAATGCGTTGACCATAGTTAGCGGTGTTACAATAGGTATAAAATCCTAAAAACATAGAGAATAGAGGTCCTACATTTTTTAAAAAGGACTTTAATTCAGCAATTTTTGCAGATTTACTACTATTTGTAGCATAATTAATATTACCTGAAAACTTTAATTCCGGATAATCTGTCATCAAAGCTTGCCAAGAGGCTAATGCCATTGGATGGTAATTCGTAAATGTTTTATTACCTATTTTTATGTTACCTAATTTTACAAACCCTTTCGTATACTTTTGGTTGACAATGCCACCTAAACCAAAGTCGATAATAGGAGCATATCCGGCCACCCAATCCATTCTAGAATCATTGACAAGAGACGAGTAAATTCTAAAGTATAATTGTCTATTCCCATCCAAATATGTTTTTTCAAATGCTGCCTTATCGTCAGTTGGATTGGCCGATTGATCGATAGGGTTTTCGAGATTAAAATAGATAATACGTTTAGAAGCATCATGTTCTAATTTATTATCCGTATTGGTTTCATCTCTTACATTAGAAATCTTAAACATCCGAGTAGCTTTTTTATTTTGGACATACGCATAATCATCCGCTTCATAGTCTACTGATATTTTAGCCCCGGAGGGTAAAGAGATACCTTTTAAACTCCAAGCAGAAACCGCTTGGTCTACAAGTGGACGGTTCGTACTTCCTTCCGGCATATAAGGATTATCGCAATCAATACCGGTTGATTGAACAGTACTTCGATTCATTCCCCAACGGTCGAAATTATTATTTATATAATTAGGGTTATCCGAGGTTTGATTTTCTTTGTAATCGAAAATGTAAGGTGACATTTTACCTCTTTTATTCTTCTCGTATTCAATCCAAACCTTTTTTAAGGTCAATTTACCTTTATTATTTACAATTGTTTTTGATGGGTTATAGGAATAGTTATCTATAGAGGCATCATTATTGAGTACGCCTTTACAAAGATCATAGGAATATTCAAAAAACACCTTTAACAATTTATTGGATGGATCTAATTTAGATTTAAGTTCTATACATTCTAATTTTTTTGAAGCAGCACCTAAAATAGTTGCATTGTTCATGCTATTATATTCTTGAGCAGCCCCTCTAGCATCCTTTCTATTGGATGTTGTAAAGGTAGCTATATGAGAATTCGTTTCTATGGACTCTAAGTAATAGATTTCTTTTTCTCCATAACTATATTGCGCTCTGTCATCCGAAAGTGTGGTAGATTTACCCGGGATGTAATTCGCACCTACAAACGGGCTTCTCCATTTATAATCCGATACTGGAGTAGTATAATTAAATTTAACCCAATATCCTTTATCTCCATCGTTCACTTGACCATTACCGTCTGCATCTATATAATCAGCTCCTTTAATTTCAGTAATCAAATAGGAATAAGCATAGTCTTCCGACATCTCCGTTCGTTTATAAAAATAATCGACATAACTGGCTCCACTTATCCCTCTATATTTGGGTTTATTACCGTTCATCGATATCACATCAATTGTCTTTGTGCAGTAATTTAAATTCGCACCATCTATAGAAAATATACTCTCAACATTCGATTTAATATTTTGCGCTTTGCCGTAAGTATATCTACTTCCGTCAGCGTTTATGATATACATACCTAAAGAAGGATTATTCGGATTTATATATTGAACCGGAGTATTTCTTTTCTCTCTGCTTGTGGTATTTAACTCCGAAAACAAAGGCCTGTAGGTCCCATCTGTAAAAGGGATATTCAATCCATTACCATTCGACAATTCCTCTTTTAAAATATGACCATCTAAATTGATTCGCATCGGATTTTCACCACCAAAACTCTCATACGTAGACTTATGTTTTGCATTAAGCTCCCCATACGTTTTAAAATAATAATTTTCATCTTGACTATGGTTTTTAAAATTCAACCACTCATCCGCTCTATTATCGTCTGTCCATTTGTTAACAGTATTTTCACCATATCCAAATTTTAAACCAACACCACCATGAGTGGGAGGACCTACTTCCACAGCCCCATCAAAACCTACAGAAGTACTTCTAGAATCTAGATCATGGTAAATTCCAAAATCGTTTCTAAATGCTCTAAACATAGTAGATACTCCATGTGAAGTCATAGAAAAGATATCCGGAGTTGCAATTGGAATAGGCAGAACAGGTGAGTTTTTATGAACTGGACCATCTGATTCTCTATTAAAATCCAATGAACTTGACGTAGTGCTATTTTGGGCATACAAATAACCGCAGGACGCCACATTCTTATTCTGTTCAGATGACGGTAAGTATTGATGCATAAAGGTTCCAGTAAGTCCTAAGTTTTTAAAAACACCTAAAACCGACAGACCAGATTTAAACGATACTGCTGTATACACCATTTCCATAGGGCTGGATGACATTGGAAGATACCCAATGGAGGCTACAGATAAAGAGGCACTACCAGATTTAGCTCTTTTCGCATTTGATACTTCTGAATAATGTGTTTCAGGTGTATTGAATACAAGAACTTTATTTAAGGTATTGGAATACATTAAATTCGTTTTATAAGTCGTTCTAGCTAATAATTCTGTTTTCTTAGCATCGTATCCGTGGTTGAATTGGTTCAAACCTTGGTTGGCATCATAGCCAATACCCATATAAAAAGTGTGTGAACCTCTTGTTGTAACGGCACCTACCGTTTTTTCATAAGGCGTAGAAGCAATAGCATTCAGATTAAATCCACTTCCAAGTTCAGAATCAATACTTAAATTTAAACCTAGTCCAGCTGAAACTCCGGAAGAAAATTGGTGGGTGATACCAAAAGAGGGCCCTATTTCATAGGATAAACCTCTGTAGTTATTATATTTTAAAGCAAAACCTATTCCTACACTAGGAGTAAGTTCAATAGCATTACCATCTGAACCTACATCTCCTCCAAAAATTTCAATATTTGCAAGGTTAACAGAAACATCAGCCCCAACTGAAACAGTGTTGGAGGGTTCTATATCTAATTGAGTATTTACGTTGGAGTTGTTATACTCATCCGGTAATCCTTGTAATTGTCTATTGATAGCACCGGGATTAATGTTCCAACCTAGTCCCACCCAAGACGCCTCTTGATCCATAGAAATACCGGCATTGTAATGCAAATTCACCGGATATCCACCATTGGGTCCTGGTACCTCAAACAAAGGGATATTATATGTAAAATCACCGGTAAATAAATCTACCATTTCTGTCGTACTTACGGGCTCAAAGGATTGAACTTCCGGTTGTGAAGGTCCGGACGTTAAGGCATAAGAAACACCGGGAGCGAAAGCATTAAACAAAAAAACAAAAATTAATGTCCATGCTAGTTGCCGATTAAAAATATGTTTTAAAGAATTATTTTTCATTTTAATTGAATAGAATTAGCTTTTGTTATATCGTTACCTTCAAATAAGAAATTGACTTTCCCGATTGGTATTACTTCACTGTCAATAGTTAATACTCTATCTGCATTTGGTTTTAAATTCTCAAAACCGAGTAGAACTTTTTTCCCATCCTCTAGATTATAGGCTCGTTCCACGTGATAATAAGAAGGCTCTAGGGTATCCCCATCAGAAATTAATCGAATATCTTGAGCCAAACGAAAGGACAGATAATACATATTATCTTTATTCCATTGTAGCCATTGTTTCTTAAAAACATCATTTGGTAAAATCTTTAGTTCAAAATGTTGAGTTGACCTATCTTCTTCCGTCACATCAGTAGTAGTAGTAGTATCTACAGATTGAATTCTTTTTATGTATTGATTCGGACGGTACTTTACTTGAAGTTTAAAATAATCGATACTTCTTTCCTTAACCAATCCATTATTGGGATTATTTATCCAATCTAAAAACGCTTCGGGGGTTAAAGTAATCGTACAAGAAACCACCCATAAACACAAGCAACCATACCACCACTTATTTACCACTATACTTTTCATTAATATACTTTAATACTTCCGGGGTTATATTTAAGGAAGAATCGGCGTACATAATTGATCCATTACCATTAGCACCAAAAATCAGGTCATAGTCTCTTTCTTTACCAAATTCGGAAACATATTGATTGATTTGACTCCAAATTTTAAGTTCCTCTGATTCAACAAAACTTTTATTAAAATCAGCAATTTTAGAGTAGGTTTGGTTATATAGTTTAATTAAAGAATCTCTTTTCTCACTTTTATTTTTAATAGAGATTGGAATCAAATCTATTTCAAGTTTAATAGAATCTAACATAGATTTATATCTTGATTCTTTCTGAGTTGCTTTCTTTTTAAATTCTAGCGTTCCTTTGTAGTCAGAAAAAACAGTATTCATTATAATATAACCTTGTTTCTTTTCAGAAAAAGAACAAGACAATAGATTAATTATAAAAATTGGAGCAAAAATATAAAACGTTTTCATTATGTAGTTGGAATATATCTAAATCGAAGATAATAGACTTCATTTTTATCGTTTGTTATTTCAAGAATGAAATAGTATTGTTCCATCGCATTGGCAACAAACCCGTTTAATAATGTTTTTATATTGAGTTCATAATAGGCTTCCCCTAACGACACTACAGGAACAACCACCGAGTTATAGGAAGTACGATTAAAACTATACACTTTATAATTTAAATTATAACCAACCTTATACTTTTCATCGTATTTAAAATACAATTTATCATTATACGTCACTGCAAAAGCAGCAGTTAATTCTTTGAGAACAGGAGAATACGTTATGTTATTTAGATTTAATACATCTTTTTCGATGTAGGCCTGAAAGTCATTAGTACTAGATGTACCATTGAATGTGACTTCGAATCCGTCCCTTAATACAACTTCGTTCAAGGCAATATATTGTACTGCTCCACTCGTAACCGGTGTCACGGTTGTAGCTCCTGTAGTGATAACGGATGGTCCAAATCTGGATTGTGCTTTTACTACAGTGGATAGTAAAACAATCAATGGTAGGATAAAGACTATTTTCATTAATTTATTTTTGAATGGATTGAATTTGTTTATACTGTTCTTGCATTAAGGCAAGCTGCTGCATTAGAATTTCATTCTGTTTTTTTAATAATTCAATTTGATTTTCTTGATTACCAATTTTATTGTTTTGTTCAATCATGTATAAAGTAAGTTCTTCGATTTTCTTTAATAGTAATCCACTCATAGCACCCGCTTCAATCCCTTCTTCCTCTACCTGAGCTGCTGATGGGATATCCGGAAGGTGGCTATTGGTTGTGATAAAATTTTGTAAAGAGTCTAATGTAATCAAATTATAACCGGGCTGAAGAACATGATCATACCAACCGGATTGTAATTTTACTTTTAACTCTTCGCATAAGATTTTACCTTTTACAATTAATCGTAAATCAGTTGGAATATTCGTTTGTCCCGGAGCTGGAGTGTACCCTATAGCAACATAGTTATAATCATTTGTAGTGCCATTATTAGTATTACCTGCCAAAGGATTTAAGACTAAAGGTCCTCGTACGCTTTGTATCCAAGAATACTGATTGTTATTAGTTAAATTAAGAGCACCATTATGTCCCAGTATTAAACCAACTTTTTCTGTTCCATTAGAAGGAGCTCCTGAACTACTGATTTGTAAATTACCGTTATTTACATGTACTAAGGAACCAGGAAAATAATGACCCGTTTGAACTTGTGCTCCAGGCCCTTCAAAGGAACCGAATGATGTAAAACCACCATTTTTCTGAATAGAGAGTTTAGCAATGCCTACCCCCGGTAATGAAGTAGAAGGGAGACCGGAGTGTGCAGTTAAAAAAACTTCCGGACCATAAGTAGTAGAAGTCCCAATCTGAAATAAAGCAAAAGTATTAGCGGATACTTGAGTAGAAGACTGAAAAGTAGCTATAACACCATTGGTACCTCGAAAAATATTAGTTCCTGTTATAGTGTTTGTTCCAATTACATTCATATTTCCTTCAAATCTGGAAGTCCCTACCACGTGGAATCGATCTGTAGGCACTACAGTACTTGCCAAACCTATACCTACATTACCAGAACTTGTTATTCTCATTCTAGCAATATTTGAAGTAAAAAAGTCTAAGCCATTAAAGTTCGGTAAGGTGCCAACAGATCTCGGAGATAAAATTCCTAATCCCGGACCAAAGTTTAACACATTCGTACCCAAACTTGTACCATTTGAGGACATAACGCCATTACTAAGTGTAGTAGTACCTACGTTTACTGTCCCTCCCCCAATTGGAGTTTGTCCCTGAACCCTTACATTTTGGTATAAAAAAATTAAACCGGTAACTATTACAGTAAGAATACTTTTAATAAAATTTTTCATTTCTAAGCGAGTATAGTTATTATCTGAGTAAAATATTTAAAGAAATTTTATAATAGAATTCTTTAACAAAGAAATTCAAATTTTTATCTTAAAAAACAAATAATACTTTCACCAACAATTTTGTGCATATCGTAAAAGTAATAATCAAAAAGTCTTTTGGATAAAAATACGACTCAAAATTAATAGTCGGATTTAAAACTCCAAAATTAAAATCCATTATTTTTAATAAAATTTGTTTTATGCAATTAATTATTCGTTTAATTAAAATAAAAGTAGATAATACTCCCATTAAAAGACTTTTGTTACTTAACTATTCTTCTTTTCTATTCATATTAAACAAATCGTAAAGAAAAAATATTTAAAAATTAAATCTATATATACACTTCAATCCTTCTACTCGCCCTAACCATCCTATATACAATGTAGTGTACCGTATTGTCGAACATCTTTATAAACCGTAACACGTTATTAAACTTTAGTTGTACTAGGAAGTGAAATTCCACAATTTTCTATTTCATCTAGCTTGAATTTCATTCAACGGGTGGATAAAGTGGATGTACAGCACCTTAACCTAAACTTGATCTAAATCAATGTAAGTCGATTCAGTTTATAGTTCCACTTAACCTGTATAAATTTATGTTTATGTAGATAAAAATAAAAGACTTCGATTGATAAACTTGTATCCTTCCACTTTGAACTCAAGAATATGACATTACGATTACCAAGGAGTGGATTACGATACTCATTAAATCAGCTTAACAACAACGAATCAACATTCATCATTGACCTTATACTTTCGCCTTGTCTTCAAAATAGTTCCACAATGTATCCTCTTCGGGAACGGGACATTGAATTACCATTTTTTCTTTTGTTACCGGATGATCAAATTCTACTTTACGCGCATGTAAATGTATTCTGCCATCCGGATTACTTCGTGGAGCACCGTATTTCAAATCTCCTTTTATAGGACAACCTATTGTAGCCAATTGACAACGTATCTGATGCGCTCTTCCGGTAATGGGTTGTACTTCTACTAAATAATATCGATCACTGCTATCAATTAATCTATAGTTTAACTCACAATATTTACTATCCTTTACTTCTTTATCAAAAGCTCGCGCTACATTACGTTGTGCATCTTTCGTCAGCCAATGTTTGAGTGTAGCTCCCGTTGGGTCCGGAATTTGAGCCACCACTGCCCAATAGGTCTTTCGGATGATCTTATCGGCAAACTGTTTGTTCATCCGTTCTAATGCTTTGGAAGTTTTAGCCAATAACACTACTCCACTTACGGGACGGTCTATACGATGAATCACTCCACAAAAAACATTACCCGGTTTTTGATATTTATCCCTTAAATAGTCTTTCACCCATTCACTCAAGGGCTTGTCGCCTGTCGCATCCCCTTGAACCAAAACACCGGATTTTTTATGAACCGCTATTAAATGGTTGTCCTCATACAATACAGAAAAATAAGACTCCAATGACATCGCTTAATAACACTCCTTTTCGTTCGGAAAATCCTTCGCTTTTACGTCTTGTATGTAGTTAGAAAATGCCTCTTGCATTTGAGCTCCAATT
This sequence comes from Cytophagaceae bacterium, assembly GCA_025455005.1. Classification (GTDB taxonomy): domain Bacteria; phylum Bacteroidota; class Bacteroidia; order Cytophagales; family Cytophagaceae; genus JALONH01. The sequence goes on along the minus strand of JALONH010000001.1, from coordinate 319,046 downwards.
GTCGCATAAGTACGTAAAAAACGTGGATGAAATTCCGTGTTGATCCCTAACATATCATGTGAAACCAAAACTTGTCCGTCTACCCCACTCCCTGCACCTATTCCAATGACGGGTATATGCAATTGTTGTGTTACTTGTGTAGCTAATTGTGCCGGAATTTTTTCCAATACCACTCCAAAACAACCGCATTCTTGAAGCAACAAAGCATCTTCTATTAATTTCTTTGCTTCTACTTCTTCTTTGGCACGGACCACGTAGGTACCAAATTTATATATCGATTGTGGCATTAGTCCTAAATGCCCCATAACCGGAATACCGGCACTTAAAATACGCAACACTGATTCTTTAATTTCTACGCCACCTTCCATTTTTACGGCATGCGCCCCGGACTCTTTCATAATACGAATGGCACTTCGTAAGGCTTCAGAAGAATTTCCTTGATACGACCCAAAAGGTAAATCGACCACTACTAATGCCCTATTTACCGCACGAATAACGGAAGAGGCATGGTAAATCATTTGATCTAATGTGATGGGTAAAGTCGTTTCGTGTCCTGCCATAACATTTGAAGCGGAATCCCCAACCAATATCACATCTATACCGGCTGCATCTAAAATTCGTGCCATCGAAAAATCATACGCTGTCAACATAGAAATTTTTTCGCCTCTATTCTTCATTTCTTGAAGTTGGTGCGTAGTTACTTTACGAACATCGCTTTTTGCGGTAGACATAGGGTGTTAAATTTTGGTAAAAATACAATTTAAATTGGAAAGATTTAGTATCTTCCAAAATGCAACTATTACCACATTTTGACCGTGCACTCACCCTTACCTCCTTTATTTTAAATAATAATGGACAAATTGTACATGTGCTTTCGGACGGATGGAAATTGTTTCAATCCGATAGGAGTACTCCTACACTTATTCATTCCCTTTCGGATGATCTTCTTAAAAATTGGATTATTCAACAACTTGTAGAACCAAAAGAGTATTCGGATCTACGCCACCCCTTATTCCCGGAACGCTTATTAACCCTACAATCAATCAGTCCGGATGCTACATCGTTTTTGTTCACCCTTCGAACAGATAAACAAATCCAAGCCTTACAACAATTAGAAAATTTATATCAATTCCCTATCGAACGATCTCATGTTGGATTGTTTTATTGGTTAGATCAAACACAAGATATATCTTGGTGGTCGGATAGTATTTTGAAAAAACTAGGATATACTATAGGCGACATTCAACCTAGTATGGCGGCATTTATAGGGTTACTTCATCCGGATGAGCTTCCCTCTTTTTTATATGATATGGAGCAAGCTGCAAAACCGGGGGGGAATCCTACAGAAGAAACCGATGGTTTCAGAGAAATGCGGTTACGGTGCAAAGACGGCACATACAAAACGTTTTTATTTACTGCTCGTGTAGAAAATAATCCGGAAGGTGGAATGGCACGACTAGCCGGTACTGCCGTAGAGATAGATGAATTTGCTCAAGCTCGAGAAGAGTTGAAAATGTCTCGCAACCGATTAGACATGACGATGAAAGCTACGTCTACCGGCACTTGGGACTGGAACATTCTTACCAATACTGTAGAGTGGTCGACTACCGTTTATGATTTATTCAATATTCCCCACACTTCTACGGATATTACGTTTGAGTACTATTTAACCTTATTAAGAAAAGAAGATCGAATTAGTTTGCTTCAACTTCTTGATGCCGTTTTACGTGGGGATCAAGACCAATTTACTTTTGAACACCCTATTTATTTTACAGATGAAAATTTCAAATTTTTTTTATGTAAAGGACAAGTTACACGAAATCCGGATGGCAGTGCACAACGCATGTCGGGCGTAGTGATTGATATTACCGGACATTATTTAACGCAACTTAAATTAAAAGAACGAGATGCCTTATATAAGTCAGTGGTAGATTCTATGAGTGAAGGAATATTGATCTACCGCAACGATGGAATAATATTAGAAACAAATAAAGAAGCTCAACAACTATTAGGTATAGTAGATACACAAGATATCATAGGTAAACCGATTGATGTAGAGTATTGGAAAGTAGTAGATGCTCAAGGGGTACGAATGAACAAAGAAGCGATGCCCTCTTATCGCACCTTACACACCGGACTTCCGGTACGTGATTTAATTTTAGGAATACAGCGTAAGAACGTTGTTTCTATAACTTGGCTTTCCGTGAATACAGAACCTGTTTTGGACGTTTTCGGAAAACAGTTGGGGTGTGTTACATCATTTCGAGATATCACATCTCTTACCCAACAAATAAAACATATTCAGCAAAAGAATACACAATTAGAAGATTTCGCTCACATTACTTCCCATAATTTAAGGTCGCCTGTAACCAACTTACATTTGTTATTGGATTACTACAAGAGTGTAACCGAAGAAGAAGAAAAAGAAGCAACAATAGAAAAATTACGTAAAGTGACCGGTCACTTGTTGGACACAATACATGTTTTAGCGGATTCATTAAAAACACAATCACAAACGGAGCCTCCTTATCCTGAGTTGAACATCGTTGAACTTCTGGAAAAGGTTGAACTTAATTTAGCCGCGCAATTACAACAATCCGGCATTTCCATTGATTATCAAATCAATAGTAAATATATAAAATGTCCGCCTACCTATTTAGAAAGTATATTAATGAATTTAATATCCAATGCCATAAAATATAAATCAGATAAACGGCAACCTAAAGTGGAGGTCTACACGTATAATAGAGCGGATGGTTATACCGTTTTAGAAGTCAAGGACAATGGCGTTGGGATTCCTTTAGAAAGGTATAAACACAAACTATTTGGCTTGTATAAAACATTTCATCAGCACCCGGAATCTAGAGGGGTCGGTTTATACATGACAAAACGACAAGTAGATTCTATAGGAGGACAGATTGAAGTGGAAAGTATTCCCGATAAAGGGAGTACATTTAGAGTGATTTTTATACCATGAAAGAGAAAGTAACAATTTGCATAGTAGATGATGATGAAATCTTTCAATTCATCACTAAAAAAACGTTTGAGCGATTAAATCGAACAGATGATCTTTATATTTTTTCCAATGGAGAGGAGGCGATTCAATTTTTTCAATCCCACACGGAACTTCATCCGGATGTGATCTTTGTAGATATTAATATGCCTATCATGGACGGCTGGGACTTTATGGATGCTTTAGAAACGATGAACATGAAATACCCTCAAGTATTTATTGTTTCATCCTCCATCGATGATAAAGATTTAAGTAAAGCGAAAGCGATGCCTTTGGTCAAAGATTACATCACAAAGCCCTTGGATGAGCAGACGATTCGCTATATTTTGAATAGCGTGAATTAAATCGTTACGTGCAAACAATCTAAACCTTCAGACCTAGGTAGTAATTCAACTACCGGTAGAACGGCCGGTAATAATACTACATCCCCCATCTTAATGTCTAAGGCAGTATCTGCATATCGGAGATGCCCATTGCCTTTTGTAACAATAAGAATTCGAAACGAATCTTGATTCGAATAGTTCAACGTTAGATTTTGGTTAATGGATATTACTTCTGTAGTAAAGTAGGGAGATTGTACAACCGATACCGGTTCATTTTTCTTAGGAGTGTAGTCTGTCTTGTAATGGTCATACACTGTATAATCCAGTGCTTTTTGTGCTAAGTCGGTGTGCAATTCGCGTTTATTTCCTTCCGCATCTACTCGATCAAAATCATATACCCTATAAGTGATATCCGACGTTTGTTGAACTTCAGCTAATAAAATACCTTTCCCTATATAATGTATACGTCCAGCGGGTAAGTAAAAGATATCACCGGCTTGAACGGTTTCCATATTTAATAGTGGAGCCAAGTTATTAGATGCAACAGCATTAGCATATTCATCCGGTTGTACTGGTTTAGAAAAACCTACATTGAGTTGAGCTCCCGGGTCAGCCGATAAAACATACCACATTTCTGTTTTTCCTTTGCTGTTGTGTAAAGCAGCAGCCATCTTATCATCTGGGTGTACTTGAATACTTAAGTCGTCTGCAGCATCAATAAATTTTATTAAGAGTGGGAAATCCGCCCCATACGATTCCCATACACGGTTTCCTACTACTGCTTGCTTGTATTCTTGAATTATATCGTTTAACGGTCTACCGGACAAATCCCCATTCGCTACTATAGATACATTTCCGGTAACTGCAGACAGCTCCCACGTTTCCCCACAATTAGGTAAAGGGCTAAAATCCTTACCTAAGATGGTTTTAATTTTATGTCCTCCCCAAAGCTTATCTTTAAAAATGGTATGAAATCGTAACGGATATAACTCAACAGTTGCACTCATAATAAATTGCTTACACAAGGTAAATATAGTTTATTGATTGGATTATCTCAAACGCCGATAAGTGCGGCGCCTAGAACACCGGCAGAATCCCCTATTTGATGTTGAACAATAGGAGTTTTAAGTTCGTCATTGAAAATATATTTTTGAACATGTTGAATTCCCAACGTATAAATATCAGAGAACTTAGACAAACCTCCACCCAAGACGATGACATCCGGATCCATAATATTTATAACGTTACTTATAGCGATTCCGAAGCTATCAAAAAAGTTTAATATGATAGTGGTAGCTTGAGGCTCTCCAGACTTATAGGCAGCAATGATCTCTTCTGCAATCAGGGTTTTCTTAAATGATGTTTTATATCTATTTTGAAGACCTGTACCTGAGATATACGTTTCTACACATCCTTTCTTACCACAATAACACAACGGTCCGTCTACATAATTAATTGTAGAATGCCCCCATTCACCGGCAATAGATTGGACGCCGGTGTGAACATTCCCATTCCATACAATACCTCCACCACATCCTGTCCCCATAATAACACCAAAAACAGTAGCATACCCTTTCCCCGCCCCTACTTTTGCTTCCGCCATGGCAAAACAATTAGCATCATTCTGAATGGCTATTGGTCGTTTTAGAAGTTGTTCTAAATCCTGCAACAAAAATTGACCATTTAAACATAACGTGTTCGAATTTTTCATTCGACCGGTTCTAGAAGAGATCGCTCCGGGAGTCCCTATTCCAAAGGTAAAAGTAGAAGCCGATAAGTCTTGAGATAATTTAGTATACAATTGGTGTATAGCATGTAAGATAGCTTCGTATCCGTCCGATTGAGGTGTTGGAACTCTATATCGTTTCACTTCGTTTAATTGATCATCAAACAATACACCTTCTATTTTTGTACCTCCTAAATCTATCCCTATTTTATATGATACAGCCATTACTTCCTATTGTATTGAATTAAACTTCGATGCATATGTTTTAATAATCTTTTGGGTAGAAGTATCTTTATCGTAAACGGAATACCAGCCTTGGAATTCATGTGGGGGGTCACCTATCCAATCATCTCCTTGCTTCCATAAACAAGGGAAAGACCTAGGTCTACCTTCACCTCCCCATGCCCAAAAGTTAATTCCTGAAATTCCCTTTTTTTCTACTGCTTTAGTATATGCTTGCTCAAACAACCAGGAATAATATGCATCGCGTTGTTTGGTATCTTTAAGCGGATCCAAACTACCACTATCTCGAGCGATACCGAATTCTTCAATAATCAATGGCTTATTTAATTTTTGTGCTAATTGTAAATGTTCTTCTAAATAGCGAAGTGCCATGACTTGTGCATTAGTGTAGGTAGCAGTATGATTAGCGGGTTGATACCAGCTCCAATTTTCTATCCAAATGTGTATCGTAGTATAGTCGATATGTTTAGATTCGTGATTTTTTAAAAAATCGGTACCGGACCAATATTTGGTAGCCGTGTGTCCTTCTGAACCAAGCGATACCAAATGATTTTTATCCAATGACTTTATAAAAGCGGCTGTTTGATCAATCCATTGTATAAAGGCCGTTTCATTCGTAATACCTCTTGGCTCATTTGCAAGTTGCCAACTCATAATGGTAGGATCGTCTACATATGCTAGCTTAGATACAGAATTTATTCGTTGAATTAATTGCTGAATAGCATTGTAGTAATATTGTATTGCAACAGAATCGGAATAAAACTGAGCAGTGGTAGTTTGGTATCCATCCCACGTACCTCCCGGATGTGGAGGTGGGTAAGGAATAGAATCGATTCGTTTACTCCACACAAGGTATTGAGCAAACCCTCCGGACCAAGGCCAAAAATTACCCAAACAAATGACAGCCTTCATATCCCGTTTGGCCATTTCAACCAATAAAAAATCAAGTCCTTTCAATACACTTTCTTCTAATTTACCCGGTGTATTTTGTACGGCTGGTGACATTCGATAAGGTTCTGAATTTGGGCCTTCACTCAAACCTAAGATACGAAGATTGGTAATGCCAAGAGATTGAAGTCGGTCGAGTTCTCGAACTAACCGAGCGCGATTACCAAGAGAATCTTCCATTCCTAAATTCATACCGTACCAAAAATTTGTACCCATGAAATAATAAGGATTACCATTACATATTAACGCGTTCTCTTGTACACGTACAAAATTATCCTTAGAGCCCATTTTACATTGAGAACAGAATAAGAATAGACTCAGGAATGACCAATAGATATACCCTTTCATATCATTTTACTTTAATGTCTTTGATTAATATTGTCGCTTCCGTATTCGGACCTCCTCCATTGAAATTGAAGTACATTTCAACAATTTGTTTCGTATTCACCTCATGACGAGTAGGCCAGTTCTGCATCCAATGATTTTTAAATTCAAAAAAATACTCCTTGTACGTATCACTTGGTAGTATTTTATGCTCTTGTGGATTATTATTTGTGACATAACCATCCGAATCCTTTAAATCCATTCTTATTCGAACTGTATCTGAACCTAATACTCTTGCATTTACGTAAATGCCATCAATAGACGACATATCGAGAGGCCTAAATCGCGAAAACACCATCTCATAATCAACACCAACATTTCGAAGTAATACGACCATTTCTCCTTTCTTTTTACCTATTAGGATATTATTATGGGAAGAATGCCAATTATCTAATACTAAACTATCCGCATAAAGGATACCTCCATGATAAGAATGAACAGGTATCGATTGTTGTGTAGGTATTGAATCAGAAATGATCGCAATTGAATCAAAGGAAGAGCTAGATACATCTGACCATTGTACAGAACGACAAGCGGTAAGAAGAACGATGAGTACTACAGAATAATATTTCATACTCCTTAAGGGACCATTGGACCACCCACTGAAATAGTAGGATAATCAATTAATACATTAACATTTTTACTTCCCGACAAACTATTGAGAGCTATGAAATACCCAATGTTCTTTATTAAATGTGGTTCTTTATTATTGTTACCACCGGAAGATACTTTACTAAAATTGCTATACCGAATGGTATGCAATTTCCAACCATCATAATTCACTAATATTTCATACGAATACTTGTCCTCAGCACCTGTATAGTCTTGGATATTGTTTTGATTGTCGTCTTCAAACGTTTCTATAACTAGTTTGCCATTCGATGCTACCCCTTCTCCTTTTACAAATAAGTTAAAATAGACATCGGTAGGTACCGAAGATCCTACAGCAAAATAATTTGCAGGATCGGGACTCAATCCTAATTTACCTATATAAAAACTATTATTGGCGTCATTACCATTAATACGATAAGCTCGTCTGCCTTGTGGAGCGAATGCGTCAAAAATAGTATCATTAAAAACCATTTCATTTGCTTCGAATTGAGAGAACCAAAAATATGTATCTTGAAAACTTATGGAACTAAATTTATTGATGCTTTCAAATCTTCCCAATACTAATCCATGGTTTCGGCCTTGCGCTAAGGTGAACGATGTTGTCAAAGAACTACTCCATCCAAAAACAGTAAGAGTTGCATCAATGGTTTCATTCTGTAAAAACAACCTAAGGGAATCAGCTGAGCCATCCCATATTGCATTTGTCATATCTAAGAAAGGAGAAGTTCCTTTTATAGTTTTAACAGCGCTAGAAGTTCTACCTTTCAATTTAATGGTCCAAGAAACATTTTCGGTGAAGGTCGATTGGAAATACATGGTTTGATTAAATACATTCACGGAGGGGGCACTAGGTTGAAAAGAATTGCCTACTACTTCAAAATTATCGGTAGCTATTCCAAGTGGGGCGCCTATAAACTCTTGATTATATTGTTTACAATTAAGAAACAAAATAAGAGCAGCAAAGAAGAAATACATTATATTTTTCATAGAATCTTTCATTAGAATTTCATTACATAACTAAAGAAATATTGTTGTATAGTAAAGCCGTTTGAAGAAACCAAGGCATCGGAATTAGATGTAACAAATACGTTTGCAGAAAAGAACATTTGTTTACTGAAACGGTATCGAACACCACCTGTCCAAATATTCTGACGAACATCTGCATTGAATCTACTATAATCGACAATTTGATTAAAATCATTTCTCAGACTAACTATATCACTACCGGATGCTGTGAAATACTTTATACCTCCTATTACATCAAAATTTCTAAGACATTCATACGTAAGCGATGCATCTAACATTAGAGAATTTAAATTTATATCAGCAGATGAAGAACCTTTTGTTTGCTCGTATCGAACACCCGTACTTAAAGCGAATAATCGTTCACGTTGTATCCACTTGTTTACATTTATTGTTATCCCACCGGTAGCGAGTATAAATTGACGTTTAGAAGGAAATCCAACACCCAATACCTCACTTAATACTTGTACATTGGCAGAAGCATATAACAATGAATCTTTATTACCATACATTACATCTAGTGTGAGTCCTTTTCTATTTGGTGTAGCCGCTCCATAAGGAGTAGCATTATTATAGATAGGATTAAAGTACATAAGGGTAGTGGCAATGGAACGATTGTAAACGTTGAGATCAGTCATACGATCGTAAATAGTTTGATTTCTTGAATCAACACCGTTAACACCATCGTTAAGTAAACCAGGGGTACCATCATCATAAATCCGTCTAGTCTGAGCACCCGGACTATAAAATTCAGGACCCACTACTCGATAAGATGCCATTAATTGAAAGGGATGGTAACGATGCTTCAATTGAGCACCGGCTTCAAAAAATCCGTCAGTCGTTTTCACTTGTACTTGTTGATCTACTTTATTAAAATTATAAAAAGATCGACCTAATTCTCCAAATAGTTGGTACCGGTATGTTTTAGAAGCGTAGTTTAATTTATATTCACCCGTAACTACGTTGTTTTGATAGAATACAACAGTATCAATAACGGTCCCTTGAATATCCGATATACCGGCTATATTCCCCCCTACCGTCAGGTATTTACTTTGAACAACTTGAATATTCCCACCATATAACAATCTATCCGGTGTATTCATGAAATTAGATGGAATAATGCGAGTAGCAAAACCTAGTAATCGAACTGATTGAATGTATTTTTGAGCCGTTAATTCCGTACCTAAACGAACACCTTGTAAGCGCCATTTATTTTCGGTATTAAAATTTTCATAGTGCATAATATCTCTTCTGATTTTAATCGCTTCTGCTTCAAACGGAGAATAGGTTGGATCAAACGAATTGTACAAAGTATACTTGGTTAGTCCAAAATCTAAATCACCAATGCCATAGGATACTTTTTTAGCTAGCACTCCTTCGATTTGAACCTGTCTGAATTGTAAATCGGAACCCGTACTAAAGAATCCACCAAACTGATTGTTTACTCTGAGTATCGTGTTCACCCTAAAATTATCATTCGGTTTAACGTTAATTCCTAAATCAAACATGAAATTACCCCTTAGAGCTTTCTTCGCAGATGTAGTATCATTTTCTATAAAGGGCGAAGAAGATGAAAATCTACTATCATCTATTAACGCCCTACCGTAACCAGTAAAATAAACCGGCGACTGTGCAAGAGCAGTATAGGTTAGACTACAGAATAATACAAAACGAAGGATATATTTGGTAAACATGTATGTTGTGTTTAGCATTTAAAAGAAAATTTTTAACTCCAAGTTGGTTTCAAAACCTTTAAATCGGTCAAGTACAAAATTTTTATCCTGGTAAGAATACCAACGTTGTCTGAAATACAATCCGGTTGTTTTATTAATATCGTAGTCCACACCAAAACCATAACCATAGCCGGTTTGGTTCACCGGTTTCCCTTCCTCTGATAAGGTAGTAAGACTATTACCAACACTTCGTTCAATTCCGAATAAACCAACTAAAACGACTTTAGGATGTGCAGGATAGAACACCATGGATTCATTGTACAATGTTCTTAAGTAGGCTTTATTACTAAAGTATGCCAATGCAGCCAATTGATCTTGAACCGAATTATAGTTGGTATAATTCGATACTATAACTTCTTTTTTACCTAATACAAACTTGTATTTAAAGGCTACATCTATAAGGTTAAAGGATGTTAAAGATGTAGAGTTTGAATCCGTAATAGCGATTTTTTCCCAGCTCCTGCGCCAGGTATTCATTTGACGTTGATAAGGACCTACACCATTACGATAGAATAAAAACTGAGAACGGTTGATTCCATTTAATCGGTGTTGATAGGTTATAGTATCAAAAATATGTTCTATTTCTTGAGAGGAAGAAAGAGACACGACCACCTTTAAATCATTGATATCCTTAGCAATAGAAAGGTTGATACCTTTTCTATTATTTGCTAATTGACCAAACTCTGTAACAGCTCCTTCAAAAGTTGTAATATTATATTGTGGATCAACTTGAGTGAAATCTGCTTGAATATTCCGATTAGAGGTATTTAATATCCCACTATTTAAATTCACAACGTTAGCGCCAATGTAGTACATCTGAGCATTGGCGATAAAAGGAAACATTCCTTTGGCAGAGGAAAATTTTGTAATAACAAGTGGGTCCCATTGATTAGGTCCATCGACAGGATTACTTACCGCACCGGTTCCTATTTCTGCTGTAGCGGACCATTTTTGAAAGTTCCATTTTGTTTCGGCAGATAAAATGAACTCTCGAGCAATATTTCTATAATCTAATAGAAGAGAATTATCGTTGATTACATTTCTTGAAATGTAATAATTCATACCCATCAGATGGGTAGCTATCTTTTTTTGTACTTGTATTGCTAAAATATTAGAGTTGTTATTATTTAAGAAGCTTTGAAATCCTCCTACATTATTTGTTTTACCGTAGGCGATTTTGAATTGGAATCGTTTCGGCAAACCTACACCAGAAAGTGAAAATCCTTGCAATGAAGCGCTTCCCCAACGAGAATCACGAGCGATATTTTTATCCTCGTAAAACGTTACGTAACGTTTATACGAATTCGTTTGCCATTCCCATGGATAGCGTTCAAACATATCATCTCTATATTCATAATTCCATAACGTAGCGACAGACATACTAGTGAAAAGCACTCCCCCTGCTTTCAGTTCAAAAAAGCCATATTTATTTTCTATTGTAGAAGTAAAATTTAAGAATCGATACGTTTGAATCCGTTTTGGATATAATGTACTGTTAGGATTAGAGAGTTCTCCGGCTAATTGATTGTCAATTAAAAAGTCAATATCAAACGAAGTATTTCGGGTAGGCTTCGCTATCATTTGAAGCATAAAGAGGGGCTCCCTATATCCTGTATACAAACCATTCCCTAAAGGGTCGTCCGGATAAACGCCATTTAAAATAATAGATTTAGGCGTGTAAGCGCCACCGGAAGTGTAATTTTGTGTTAAATTTCGGTAAGTTGCATTTAATCGAACATAACCACTAAAGGTTATAAAATCACCTACAGGTCGAACTGCATTAGCAGGTAATGGAATGATGATTCCTGCCAAAAACAAGAAGTATATCCAATAAAAAGGTAGATTTTTTTTCATACTCATGGTCACCCTTCATCAACGCAACGGCAAGGGAGGCTAATTCGAATAAATACAAATAATACAATTATAAGGGTCAAACTTACAATATAATTTTCATATCATAAAATAAAAACAACAAGTTAATATATTGAATTAATTAAATTTATTATTGCATTTTATAAATACTTTTAAATAATATTTATAATTATTATTATATATTTACCATATTTAGTACAAATTAAAGTGATTATAAGATTATTTAAAAAAATTAATTTAACCTTATTTAAATACAATTTTTTTAATGTAGTTTTGAACTCTTAAACATTACATTTACATGTCCTTAAAGCATTGGTTACTACTGGTACTATTTTCGTTCTGTGTTCATTCCGGTTTTGCTCAAACACATTTAATCCAGTACGAGGGTAAACCCTTTTTCATCAATGGAATAAATGTTGCGTGGAATAACTTTGGAGGGGATATTGGAAATCATACTTTATGGGGGTCAAATTATGATCCTATTTGGTTTGACAGTTTATTTTCCCGTTGTCGTCAATATGGAATTAATTGCGTTCGACTTTGGATACATACAGATGGCAGAGCAACTCCGGAGTTTTCTCCAGATGGTTATGTAACCGGTGTAGATGCTGATTTTTACAGCAACTTTGATCATATTTTTTTGTTAGCTAAAAATCATGGCATACTGATTATGCCTTGTTTATGGTCGTTTGATATGTGTAAAGATGAAAGAGCTACGGCCGGTAAATATGCAGGAGCCCACCACGATTTAATTCAAGACTCCACAAAGACCCAATCGTATATCGATAAAGTGTTGGTTCCAATGGTTAAGCGATATGACAACCAATGCAATTTACTGGCTTGGGAAATTATTAATGAGCCGGAATGGGCTATAGATCGACCGATGGATACTATTTGGACGTATAAAACAGATAAAACAGTAGCCTTATATGAGATGCAACGATTTACAGCTATGATTGCTGCTGCTATTCATAAAAATAGCTCTAAGATGGTCACTACAGGGTCTGCTGCATTGAAATACAACTCGGATGTAGCACCTGCTGTAGGAAATTTTTGGAGCGATGCTGCACTGCAAGCTTCGTACCCGGACACAGCGGCTTATGTAGATTTTTATCAAATACATTATTATGATTACATGAATGCTTCCCATTCCGATCCTTTCGATTTAAATTATCCTCTATCCTATTGGCAATTGGATAAACCATGTTTAATAGGAGAACAACCCGGTAATTTAACCCGTGACACCTTGTATACCAATGAGGAGAAAGTTCAACATGCGTATACCAATCAATATGCAGGTCATATGTTTTGGTCCTATAACGGTTACGATGGTATCGGTGCATTCGATGATTTTAAAATGGCATGTAAAACATTTTATGAAACACACACAGACGAAATCTTTCCTTTTATTCCTTGTCGAATCCTGTCCTCTTCTACCCTGCAATTAAACTATCGTACCAGTGGTCAAAAAATATTTTTACAATGGAATGCAGAATCGCCAAAGAGTGTTCAAGAGTATGATATAGAATATAGTGTAGATGGTAAAACCTATCGTTGGATTCAGAACATTCCTCTAAATGAGGATGGTGATGCCCGGTATTTTTATAAAATAAAATCAGGCGCATTTGGATACTATCGTATAAAGTATACAGAAAAATCAGGATTTACCGCATTTTCTGCACCTATATTTATTAAACCATAATTTTTATGTAGCTTAACAGATATGTTACTATCCTAAACTCTCAGTTAAACCAAACTTTTCTTATGCGACCAAAGCGAAAAAAAATCGGGATAGACTTGGGCGGATCAAAAATCGAAGGGATTGTATTAGATTCTGACGGCTCTGAGATTTTTAGAAAAAGAATACCTACAGAACAAGATTTAGGATATGAAGCTCTACTTTATAAAATACATAACTTGTACAATGAAATGGTACAAGTGTGTCAATATAAATCGCATACTTTAGGTATTGGGACTCCCGGCTCAGTTTCAAAAGAAACCGGTGCGATGAAAAATTCCAATATTGTATGCATGAATGGGCAAAATTTCGTGTATGATTTAGAGCAGCTCATTCAACGTAAATTCGCAAGACAGAATGACTCCAACTGCTTTGCTATAGCAGAAGCCAATTTCGGTGCCGGTAAAAATAAAAAAAGAGTATTTGGTACGATTTTAGGAACAGGTATTGGCGGTGGCTATGTATATGAGGGGAAATTAATAAATGGCTTACAATCTATAGCCGGTGAATGGGGACATAGTATTATCAGTTCTTCCGGTCCAGTTTGTTATTGTGGTAAAATAGGCTGTATCGAAAATTTTATTAGCGGTCGTGGCGTTGAAAGACGTTATGCAGAAGCAAGTGGAAAAGAACTAAGTATGCCTGAAATAGTTCGATTATACAGAAATGGTGATGGAATTGCAGAAATGATCATGTTAGAATTTTTTAATTATTTCGGAAAATCCATTTCTAATTTAATAACGATACTCGATCCGGATATCATTGTAATAGGAGGAGGCTTAAGTAATATTAGTGAACTGTATACTCAGGGAGTAAAAAAAGTAAAAGACTATATTTTTAATGATCGATTAACGACTCCTATCGTCCGGAATAAATTGGGCGATTCTGCCGGTGTTATTGGTGCGGCTTTGCTGGGTATATAAAAAAAGAACAGGACCCGAAAACCAGAACGAGCCCTGTTCGTTTTTCAAAACTACTTAACTTATTGAACTATGAGAAGAGAAGATTTTGCTGCTTCTCCATCTATCATTAATTTTACGATATAACTACCTTTTGCTAATGAAGAGGTGTTAATGGGTGCCGTTATACTTGCAGAAGAAATAGATGAAGTTTGTACCATTTTACCTGTTAAGTCATACACCATTACTTGTAAAGAAGAAGCAGAAGATACAGCACTGGCTTCAATCGTAGCGTTTACTCCAGTTGTAACAGGATTAGGGAAAACATTAAATGACCCTACCTTGGAAGCAGCGGATAAAATAGAGGTTGCTGTTCCCGGTACTACTAGATTACGAATAATAATAGTTCCGGAGACAGTAGAAGGTACACAATCCACACCACTTGGTGTAGTGAAACTAGATGGTTTAATAGAAATACCTGTAATACTCGCATAATTTACGTTAGCTCCACCCAAGGTTACTGCGTTTGTAAATGCTGAGAACGCTTGGTCAAAAATACCGCTACTGACTGAACTGGAAGAATAATCATTATCAGAATCGATTACTGATATACCAAGAGGTATAAAGTTTAACGATGCACTGTTGCATTGAGTTCCTGTTCCAGCAAAAGACAATCCATTTGTTGCACTTACTGCCGCATCATAGGAAATAGACGGAGAGGTTACACCGGACATATTTATCGGATTTGCAAACACTATCTTCAAATCATCCCCCCAGAAATTTTGAGAAGTAAAGTTGATTCTTAGCTCTCCACTTACAACAGTAGCACTTACTCTTGTACTTGGATTTGGAAAAGTTTCAATGGTTACGGTACTAAGGTCTACGTTTACCTGAGCCATAGACATCCATTGAAATAAAAATGAAGCGGATAAAGAAAGTAAAATTCTTTTCATATAAGATAATGGGTTAATTATTAATCAAAGTAAAAGTAGATACGAAATATAACTTTTCAAATTATTCAATAAAAATACGGTTAAGATAATTATATTACTTTTTTAATTTTATACATATTTTATCTAATACATTTATCATATATTATTAATATTATTTTATTAATTATTACTTTAATATAATTAATAAAAAAAATAAAATAATTACGAAATTGTATTATACCAATAAAAAAGCCCTAATTCAGTAAATTAGGGCTTTCAATATTAAAAGAAAGTAACGACTTAGTTGTTTGTGTTTCCTAAGATGTGAACCCAACCTTTGTATTCCTGGTTTCCGCATTCTGTTTGTAATAAGTAGAAGTACATACCATCAGATAACTCGGCACAATTCCAATTATTTTTATAGTCATTTGCTTTGAAGACACGATCACCCCAACGGTTGTAAACTTCTAAATAAGAACCTTGTGGAATTAAATCTTGCAAGGTTACTTTATCTCGAACAATGAATATATCGTTTTTACCATCGTTATTTGGAGTAACCAAGTTCATTATTTCTAAGTTTTGTTTATCTACTGCGTACACGATAGTTGCATCCGTTCCGGTTTGACAGCCGGTATTGGCATTGTCTATAACATATACTTGATACGTTACAACATTAGCATTTGGAACCACAGATAAAATTGGGCTATTAGTGGTCGTTCTAAAACCATTAGAACCAGTCCATACGTATGTAAAGTCTCCAGATCCACCAGTAACTACTGCACTCAACGTGCGTGCAGTAGTGGAGCATAACGTATCCGAAGGACCATTCACATCAGCCAACACAAATCCTGTTAAGCCGGCATTAACCACTACTGTATCTCTAGATGGAAGCCCACAAGCACCGGAGATGGTGTAAACAAATCGATAAACAGTACCATATACTAACGTTTCAGCAAAGGTAGTATCGTTATTAGCCGTAGGTGTAAACACGATAGACGGTTCATTAATGACAGACCATGACGGAGAACCAAAAAGAGGTGTATTACCTACCAATCGAACACTGTCTAAACAAGTCGTCAAATCCGGACCGGCATTGGCAATCGTATTATCAGAGTCTATTGTAATTGCCGCTTGCGTAGCAACGTTTATACAACCTCCTTGTGTGATACGTACGCGAACAATACCTCCGATTAAACCGGAGGAGACATTAATAGGATTGGTTGTAGTTGAACTTGTAATGGAGGCGTCGCCGCTGCCTGTAATGATATCCCATACATAACTACCACCAGAAGTGGTAACATCCGGCGTTGCCGTTAACTCAATATTCGTAGTAGAAGCACAGTGAGATAAATCACCTAGAATAGCCGGAGTAGGTAAATCGGTGCGCGAGATGGTTACTTCAGCAGAAGCAGTACAAGAACCATTTCCTACAGACCAAACCAACGTAGCAGAATTTCCACTTATAGTAACTGAGGTAGAGTTGTTTAATGGATTAGCGATATCCGCAGAACTACCGGACTTAACAGTCCATAAACCAGGTGCACTTCCGGTAGCAGTAACAGTGGCTACAGAACTATTACAAAGGGCAATATCCGAACCAGCAGATACATTGGAAGGATCATTATCTGAACGGACGATTACAGTGTCTCTGGTTGCTTCACATCTACCTAAGGTACTAGATGTTTCCCATACCAAACGATATTCATTACCTGTAACAATCCCATTTACGGTTGCATTATTATTTGTGGGATCGTTTAATGTAATACCGGAACCTGAAACTACTCTCCATAATGCGGTACCTACAGATGGTACAACAGCATTTAAGTTAGCAGAACTTATCTTACACCCAAATACATCCGGACCTGCGTTGGAAGCTAATGGTTGAACATCCGTGCGTATAATAACATCGCTCAAACTAGGCGCACATGGGGCGTTGGCAATAGTCCATCTAAATGTATAATCATTTCCAGCAACTAAATTTATAACACTAGAATTTGGAGAATTAATATCCGCAATTACAGGACCTACAGGACCGGAAACTAAAGACCATGATCCCACACCAATAGTAGGTACATTACCTGAAAGGTTGATGGTTGTACTACACACTTCTTGTGTTGGCCCAGCATTTGAAGCTGTAGGGTTCGCAACATTTCTAAAAGATTTTACATCTGAAGTAGAGCCACAATCTTGAACACTAACCGTCCAAGTAAAATTATACGTATGGCCTGGAATAAGACTTGTGGCTGTTGTAGAGCTGCTACTAGCTGAAGTAATAACCGGCAAGGCAGGTGCTGTAGAGGAGGTAACAGACCAAAGCCCCGTTTCGCCGGACAGTAAAGTATTACCTGTCAGATTAAGAGTGGTAGGGGAACATCCCTCAGTAGGAACAATAGCCACTGCTGTGGATGGATTAGCTCGACTAACTATAGAAATATCTTGAGACTGAGAAGGGCAAGTGGTAGCATCACTACTAACAGTATAACGGAAGGTATGCGTTTGACCAGTAGTTAAATTATTAACTACTGTAGAGGCTTGTGATGGAGTTGCAATAGTAGCAGCTGTTGCACTTATTCTTGTCCATGACCCACTAGTTCCGATTGGTTGAGTATTAGTAGCTGCCACCGTTGATGAAGTAGTTCCGCACAAAAATGCCGGAGCGTTTAATACCGGAACTATCGGCGAATCTCGAACCGTTAAAGTAAGAATGTCTGACCCGTCACAACTTGCTCCGGCCGATTCAGTAACCCTTATTTCATCCCCTGTTATAGGGAATGCGCCTACCGAAACAGTGATGGAATTAGTGCCTTGCCCAGAAGTTATGGTCACTCCTGTAGGTACTACCCAATTATAATTACTACCTGGATTATTTGCTGTTGTAAATACTCTACCAGTAACGTTTTCACAAAGTAAACTGACTCCGGTGATATCAGGAGTTGGTAAATTTCTACTTACTATAGAAATATCTTGTGATTGAGAAGGACAAGTAGACGCATCGCTACTAACGGTATATCGGAAGGTATGCGTTTGTCCGACGGTTAAGTTATTTACAACAGTAGAGGCTGCTGAAGGAGTAGCTATGGTAGCCGCAGTAGCACTTATTCTTGTCCATGACCCAGTAGTTCCTGTTGGTTGAGAAGTTGAGGAAGATACTGTTGTAGAAGTTGCTCCACAAATTAATGTTGGTCCGGAAACGACCGGAAGAACCGGTGAATCGCGAATGGTAAGCGTAGCTGTTGCTGTATTACTACAAGTAGTACTACCTTCAAAACGTTCTTCTACAGTAATAGTATTGCTGGCTAATGGGAAATTACCAATAGAAACAGTAATGGAATTAGTTCCGGCTCCGCTTGTAATCGTTACACCAGAAGGTACGGTCCATATATAAGTGTTATTTGGAACATTTGGCGTACTAAATACCCTACCGGTAACATTTTCACACAATAATGTAACACCACTTATAGAAGGCGTAGGAGCTGTACATAGAGAATAACACTGTGAAAATTCGGAAGAATTATGTGCTGTAGTCGTATTAGCTTCGTGAGCGATCGCTACATATAGCACTCCATTAACCGGAGTAAAGGCTAAAGGAGAAGGCCCTACAGCCACTAATGTTAAACCTTGTAAACGAGTAGCAGGATTAGCCGGACAAGTTGCACAACCATCCGTTGAATACAATTCAATGGTTGAACCTGGGACTAGTGTATTTACTGTAATAGAAGTAGAATTTCCCGTAATAGTAGGAGCCGCATAAGCGTTGTTTCCTGAGCCATTCAATTCGATACCTCTTAAAGTATTACACCGGAAAGAGTTTCTGTGAATGGAGTTCAAATTGGAAGTAGCTCCGGCTATAGACACCCCATTGCTTCCGTTAAATCCTATAAAATTCGCTTCTGTAGGAAGGGCTAGTGTTCCGGCTACCCCACCGATAACATTACTAGATGAGCCGTTTGTCAGTTGAATACCGTTTTGACCGTTAGCCAAAGCTGCCGGAGTAGCCGCAGCTGTTCCCCCAATAACATTGGTTTGGATAACATTTGCATCTGAATTATTTAATGCAATACCATTTTGAGTATTTCCTGAAATAACGTTACCTCTAATAATGGTTCCAGTACCGCTAATTGAAGGATTGCCGGATACGTTTATTATTTCAACACCTTGTTCATTATTCCCAAAATCATTTGTACCGGATGCAGTACCTATAAAATTACCAATAATTTGGTTTCCAGGATTAGAGGAAATGAGAGCTGTGCTATGACTTATATAGATACCCGATTTTTGGTTACCTGCTATGATGTTTCGATGAGCAACAGTAGATCCTCCAATAGTGTTTCCATGAGGAAAAGTTGTTGTTGAAGAAGTAGACCCTAATTCAATTTGCACACCATATCCATAACCACCTGTAGTAGAGGTATTTGGAATAGCTGCAGTCAAAGTGGGATTCATACCTATGATATTACTTTGGATAGTATTTAAGCGAGAAGGACCTGTATTCGTACCCGACCGTTCATTACTTCTGATTGCAATTCCTGTTTTATTACCTGAAATTACATTTCCACCACCAGTAGCTGTAGTACCAATGATATTATTTCTAGAGCCCATTTGCAAACAAATACCACCACCTTCTGTTAATGACGTAACACCGTTTCCTACTGCAACCGAGTTTATGTTTAAACCAATCCAGTTACCTAATATTGTATTTGACTGTGCAGAATTACCATTTAAGAAATCTTCTTGCATCATAATCCCCCATTTGTTAGCTCCAATATAATTTCTTAATGCTGTCGATGTACCTCCAATAATATTTCCATTCGCACCTTGAATATCAATACCAGCGTTAAAATTGCCTAATGCGGATAGACCATCAGAAGCTAAGCCAATGTAATTCCCAGAAACGGTATTGTTAGTACAAGTTGCATATTGTAAAATAATACCATTACCACCTTCTATACCATTAAGAGCTGTGAAACCACCTTGACCGCAAGGGTTGGTTATAGGAATAATAAGATTCCAAAATAAACCATGACCTGAAACGACATTGATGTGTTCGGGAGCATTACCTCCTATTATATTCCCAGAGCAACCATCAACCAATTTAATCCCCCCAGCACGGTTATACATAAAACCGGAAACTGAAGTACTGGTCATTCCCGTTACATCCGTACCTACATAGTTACCACGAATGACTGAATTTGTTACACTATTAAAATAAACTCCCATTTGATTGTTGAAATCCCACGATCTATCACAACCGCCCCAAGTATGGAATGCACCCCCGTTACCAGAAATGATATTACGCTCATTTGCTAAAATACCTCCGTCGTAACCTATAATAATCGAAGAAGAACTTTCAGCATAAATACCCGTAGCCATATTACCAAAAGAGTTTGCAGGTACAGCAGAGTTATAAGCCAAAGTCCCTGTTGCATCCGTACCTATTTTATTACCTTTAATTCTTAAACTAGAAGAATTTCCATCAATATACATTCCACAACCTACTGCCCCTGAGATCACATTCCTATCTACTAAAGTATTAGTTGAGTTTCTAACTCGAATGCCGTGTTTAAAGCGTGCCCAATTAAGTGCAGGGTCACCTATACTTAGTTTTACATTACCATTTACATTAACTCCAACATAGTTATTTATTATAGAGATATTAGTAGATGACGAATTCTCATCCCCCAAATGAATGGCAGCGTCTTCATTTTCACCACTAACCCAAGCCACTCCACCAAAGATGCATCTCTCCGAATTATTGGAAGCAGTCACAGCACCATTAGATAATGTGGTACTAAACCCTCCAATTTGAATTGTATTCGCTCCTCTAATGCTAATACCGTCTCTACAAATCGTACCACCAATAGCAGTACCATCCACTGTAGTACCAAAATAACAACCTTTAACTTCAGAACTTAATACCGTTCCAGTGTTATTAACATCATAAAATATTCCTCTACTCAAGCTTTGAAATACAAGGCCATAAAACCTTAGCCCTGTAATTGGTGCAGTAATATGAAACCCATTTACAGAATTATTACATGCATTTAATCCTCCTCTTATAATTACATCCGGACCTGCAACAGCATCTATAAATCCATTAATCGTTAATCCGTTAAAGTCAGGATCGTTATAGATGGATAAGGAACTTGAAATTGTAATTACGCTTCCAGCCGGAATCGCAAATACAATATTATGTGGTCCACCTGTAGTATTAGCTACATTTGAAATCGCTTGGCGTAACGTCCCTGCACCAGCATCAGCCGTGCTTGTCACTGTAAAAGTTGCCGCTGATGTAGCAAACACTATAGAAAAAATAGTGATGAAAACGAGTAAGAATTGTTTCATACGTTTCATATTATTTTGTTTGTTTATTACTTTCCTAATGTAAAATTGGACTTTAAATTACTAATTTTATCTAAAACCTTACTAGTTCATAAAGAGTTTTTTTTTAAGTTGCCCAGAATATCAACCGTTTGTACGGAAATATACAATTCTATGTTTGGAATTTTTATCCCTTTTTTAGAATTCCACTAGTCTTATTTGGTTCGTGAAGACACGAATCAAGGCGAAGGGTTCGTGTGACACCTACCTAGACGGAGACAATTCGTACTTATAAACCAAACCTCCCTATTTCTTATACCGTATCTTACCCATAATACCTTTTCCCTACTATTTAGTAACCTTATTTTCTGTCTTATCTCCTATACATTTGTCGTTCAATAAATACCCCATTCGCCTTTATTCCTTCATTAAAATGCCTTTTCTAGAATCCATACTCCTATTTTAATTAAGATTCCTTAGATTGCCCCCCCTAATTTAACAACATTAATTTCGTATACTTGTACTATGTTCGATAGTCTTGAAGCATATTGTATTCATAAAAAAATAGACCCGGTTCGATTCCAGGAACATGAAAAAACCCTTTGGTTGCAATGGGAACATGAATTTCTACAAGTACACCCGGATTCCTTTACGGAACAGAAAAAGTTCCTCCTAAACCCAATCCGACGTAGATTCCCTCTAAACAGCAACCCAAAAGATTCTACAGTTTGAATTTATGACATTGTTACTCTATATATCGTTTATAAAAATTACATGGGTAGATGTTGCCGATATACTACTGGTTTCACTCATTGTTTACCATCTTTACAAATTACTTAAGGGCGGTGTTGCTGTTAAAGTTTTTATAGGGATATTATTCCTTTATACCTTTTATCTACTAGTAAAGGCAAGCGGAATGGAACTCCTCCGAAACATTTTAAGTCAGTTTATGGGAGTGGGGGTTATAGCCGGTATCATATTATTTCAACAAGAAATACGGAAGTTTTTACTCTTAATTGGCAAATCCACTACTTTCCGAGAAAGTTTACTACCCTCTTTATTTTCCAGAAATAAATCATCGGGCATTCCGGAAATGAATCTATCCCCTTTGCTGGAAGCCATCAAAGTGCTGTCTCAAACGAAAACAGGTGCTTTAATTGTTTTACAAAAGTCTTCTGATTTAAAGTTTTATGCCGACTCCGGTGATTTTTTAGATGCTGAAATCAGTAAACGTTTACTGTTAACCATCTTTCATAAAAACTCTCCTTTACACGATGGAGCCGTTATCATCAGTCAACATAAAATCAAAGCGGCTCGTTGTATTCTACCTGTTTCTGAAAACGATCAAATACCGGCACATCTAGGCTTGCGTCACCGAGCAGCAGTAGGCCTATCAGAAGTGACCGACGCCGTAGTGGTAGTGGTCTCAGAAGAAACCGGAAATGTTTCCCTTGTTTCTCAATCTGAAATTTTTGTCACTACCAACAAAACGGATATTAAATCCTTACTTCGTAAAGAATTGTATGATGTAATGGAAAAAACAGGACCGGAAGCAAACGTATTGTATACTGCTTAATTATACAATTGCTTCATTAATAAAATGGTTTCTTGTGCCGCTTTTACATCATGCACCCTAAGAATTGATGCTTGTTTTGTCAAGGCTATGGTATGTAAAACAGACGTTCCGTTTAATGCTTCTTGAGGACTTGTTTGTAGAGGTTTATAAATCATCGATTTTCTCGAAACCCCAACCATCAACGGCACTTCCAATAGGTTCAAAATGTCCAATTGTTTTAATAATTGATAGTTCTGTTCTACCGTTTTAGCAAAACCGAAACCGGGATCTATAAGTACATCTTTAATACCGGCCGCTTTGGTTTTAGCTAAGGTCTGAATAAAAAATTCGAACACTTCATTCACAACATCTGAATAGTTGGTTAAACCCGACATGGTTTGAGGTGTTCCCCTCATGTGCATAAGTGCATAGATGGCTTGGTAATTCGCCACTACTGAATACATCTTAGAATCATAGGTTCCGGCAGATATATCGTTGATCATATGGGCACCGACAGCCAAAGCTTGAGCCGCAATATCCGATCGAAAGGTATCCACCGATAGCAAGATATCCGGATATTGATTGCTAATGTATTCAATAGCCGGTGCTATCCTGGACCATTCTACTGAAATCGAAACGTCGGCAGCTCCCGGTCTGGAAGAATACCCACCTACATCCAATGCTTGAGCCCCTTCTGCTATCAAACGATCGATATGTATTTTTAAAGCATCTTCTTGTGAATAATTACCTCCATCAAAAAAAGAATCCGGAGTGCAATTTACAATACCCATCACCATAGGTGTGTACACACTCCAAAGGAATCCCTTTTGAGATAATGTGTATTTTTTATAAAAAAATGTATCTTTAAAACTCATAGTTTGTGTAAAGAAGAAACCTCAACAAATATAGAAACATTTCATGTCCACAACAGCAGACGAATACCGAAAGGTCATAGAACAATGTAAAGAAATCTTTTTGAAGAAAACTAAAGATTACGGTACGGCATGGAGAATTTTACGCTTACCATCGCTAACCGATCAAATTTATATAAAAGCGCAACGCATTCGATCCATTCAAGAAAAAGGAGCAATGTTAGTGGAAGAAGACATTTCATCTGAATTTATTGCTATCGTTAATTATAGTATTATCGCTTTAATCCAACATCACCTTCCGGAAGATAGTCCTTTAGAATTACCACCTGCTACCGTAGAGACTCTTTACAACCAATATGCTGCTTCTACTCTAGACTTATTGCTACGAAAAAACCATGATTATGGTGAAGCTTGGAGAGAAATGAGGGTGTCTTCGATTACGGATATTATTTTAATGAAATTATTGAGAGTTAAACAAATTGAAGACAATAAGGGTCAAACCATTATTTCGGAGGGTATAGACGCTAATTACCAAGATATGTTAAACTATTCCGTATTTTGTTTAATCAAAATGGGTTTTGCACACTAAAATGTGGGTAGAAAAACTTAAAAAAACGAAACCTTTTCACCTAAAACGCTTATAAGTTAAAGTCCATTGTATGGACATACCCCTATTATGTTGCAATTCCTTCTTAATCGATTGATGTACGGATTTTTGGTTTTAATGGGAGCCGTAGTGGTGGTATTCTTTATTTTCAATGTTTTACCGGGCGATCCGGTGAATATGATGGCCGGACAACGAACAGATATAGCTACTCGGGAAGCAATAGCCAAAGAATTGGGTCTGGATTTACCCCTTCACCAACAATTGTTTCATTATGTCAACGACTTATCCCCCCTCTCCTTCCATAAAGACAACGAAACAAACGCCAAAAAATACAACTATAATAAGTTAATTCGAATGGGCGAAACGGCTATGGTATGGAAATCGCCCTATCTGCGTAGAAGTTTCCAAAGTAATAAACCGGTCAGCGAAATCATTATAGAAAATGTTGAAGGTACTTTTTGGTTAGCATTAGCAGCCATAACGTTTGCAACGTTAATTGGTATACCTTTAGGAATTTGGGCATCCTTGAAACAGAATTCCACATTAGACCATTCTATATTATCGTTTTCAGTTATCGGGATTTCTATGCCTTCTTTTGTATTTGGAGCCTTGATGGCTATGATTTTTGGCGACCTATTAGCTGATTATACTGGGTTGAATGCTTCCGGAACCTTATGGGAGACCGATATTTTTGGGGAGCACCATTTACAACTTAAAAATTTGATCCTTCCGATGATTACCTTAGGCCTAGGTCCAATGGCAATCATTGTTCAGTTAACACGAAGTTCAATGTTGGAAGTTCTTTCTCAAGAGTATATTCGAACGGCACGTGCTAAAGGATTAGATGGATATGTCATTATCTTAAAACATGCTTTAAAAAACGCATTAAACCCTGTGATTACGGCAGTTTCCGGATGGTTAGCTTCACTTATGGCTGGTGCTTTTTTTGTCGAAAGTATATTTGGTTGGAAAGGATTAGGAGCCGTAACAATTCATGCCGTTATGAATTTAGATTTCCCGGTAGTGATGGGTGCAACCATTTTTGTTGCTACCGTTTTTATATTTATGAATATATTTGTAGACATATTATATGCACTTATAGATCCTAGAGTGCGCCTGAAATAAACTATGAATATATATTTAGTTGGTCTCCCCGGTTCCGGGAAAAGTACATTAGGTCGACAAATCGCAGATTCCTTACAATATACGTACATAGATTTGGATGATGCCATTATAGCTTCAGAAGGAATGACCATTGAAGATATTTTTAAACACAAGGGTGAAAATTACTTTCGAGAGTTGGAATACCATGTGTTACATCAAACATTTAGTAAAAAAAACAGTGTCATTTCAACCGGTGGAGGGGCTCCATGTTATTTTGATAACATGCAACGTATGAATGAAAATGGGACTACACTTTATATAAAACCGGATATAGATGAGTTAGTAAAGCGATTATTGAGTCAAGGCAGAGAAAACAGACCTTTACTAAAAGGTAAAAACGATAAGCAAGTCAAAGATTTTATTGTGCAAAAATACAATGAGCGAAGTCCCTTTTACGAACTGGCTAAAAAAACTTTTTCCTCTAATCAACTTAAAGCGAGTGATATCCTGCGATATCTTAAAACACTTTAATTATTTTTTGTAAACTGTATGGACCACACCTTCCGTACTTAAATAATAAACTCCTGCGGGTTGATGTGACATATCAATCGTTAGACCGTGGCCTTTCAACATTAATTTACCTTGAACATTATAAATATAATAATCCGCTTCTCTGGATAAAGTAATTTTATCGTCTACTCTGGTAGGATAAAAAGAAGGTGGCGATACGGTGTAGCGTTTGCGATAAAAATATTCTGTTTTACCGTCGTATTTAATTACATACTTACCTTCTGCAAGAGAGGAAATATCTATTTCTTTTGCTTTACCTTTTAATTTTAAAATTCCTTTATCTGTGTATATTTCATATTTCACTTCTGCCGTTAGATATACTTTTGTAACGGCATCTGTTGGATACATTCGTACTTGATTGTAATAAAGATATTGTAGCTTTTTATTGATTTGATCCTCGAACAAATCGATACCTACCAAGATTCCATTTTCATCGATTAAAAAAGTTGAAGGTAGACCATCTACTCCATATAGAGGGACTAAAGTACTATTCCATCCTTTAGTGTCAATGGCATGTAAAGGCCAATTTAGCAAATCTTTCTGTATGGCATTTTTCCAATCTTCCGGCTTCGTATCTAATGAAATGCTGATGATTTCAAAACCTTGAGGATGATATGCCTTATAAATATCGATAAGTTCCTCGTTCAATAATTTACAGTATCCGCACCACGATGCCCAAAACTCGACCAATACGACCTTCCCTTGGTATTGATTGAGGTGGATGGTTTTACCGTGCTGATCCACTACTGAAAAATCAGGTGCTCGTTCTCCTACATTCAATCCGTAAGATGTAATGGATATGAAAAAAAACAATAGAACAGAAAATAATGTGTTAGGTAGTAAATTATTTTTCACAAGGTGAATATACAAAATTATATTATTTCTTGCTCTTTTAATATTTAATATAGGTATCCAATAGATAAGGGGGAAAACCAACGCGGTTTAAATGGAAGTCTCTTAATAGGTTCTAAATAAAGCACTTCAATTGCTACACTAAAACCGCACAGGTTTTAATTATTGATACAAACTTAATAAAGCAATCCGGTGCTAATGGTTAATTGATAGCTTGACATTTTTATATCTGCCTGAGGATGAGAACCATTACCCAGTTGATACGGTGCGTATACCGATTGTGTCCGTGTATTCACTAAGGCGGCATCAATATAAAATTTATCCGTACGATGACCGATACCAATACAGAAGTTGTATTGGTTTCGATTTACCTTATCATAATTTGAATTGTAAGGGTCCGGGAAATAAGAAAATCCGGCTCTATAATATAGGTTATCTCTACGCCACTCAACTCCGGTTTTGATATTAATTACATCTCTATAAATGTTTTTGATGGTAGCATTATCCCCTTGGAATAAATTCGCATCCGAATAATCCGTTACTTTAGACATCGTATAGGGAACATATTCGAGCGCTACAGTTACAAAGCCATTCTTATTGAAAAAATAGGCCATACCACCTTCAATACGAGCCGGAGAAACAAAACGATACCGGTATTGATTCAGCGGAGTACTGTAATCGAAAGAAGATAACATAAACCCTTGAACCGTGACATTATTACCGGTAAAATCCGATCCCATTCTAAAACTATATTCTTCCTTTATCTTGGTTGCGGTAGGGGTGATGGCAGTAAAACCTAATCGAACTCTATCTGTCACTTTATAAATGAGCCCGATTCTGAAGTTCACGCCGGAACCTCTATGTTGGTTATACTCCGTAAACGACATTGCATTGAGGGTATCATTGGACGGATTAGTTACACGTTCCGTATAGGTGTGTTCCATTTTGTATCGAGTAGATTGAATACCCAAGGACGCTCCTAAATAAATTTTATTAGAAAGGTTTACACCATAAGACGCATCCCACCGATACACCCCTGAACCGGTACTATAGGTGCCGGTTTGCTGTGCTCCACGGACGAAAGTAAACGGTCTATAGGTATTGAATCCATTATTCTGCACTTCTGTTAAATAAGTATAATATCCTAATCCCGGAATAGTAGGTACGAAACCTCCGTTAAATGCCGGGTCTTGATTATTTAAATCAGATAAAGCAATACCGTTCGATGTTTCGGCTAAATAATCTGTAAAAGAATTTCGTGTATTAGTCCCATTATAAGTAAATTCATTTTGCAAGTTGGATGTTTTAGTAAACCCAATGGAGAATGTACTTCCCTGAAACGTACTGTTTTCATTTTTAGGAGGGGTGTAAAAAGTTAAACCGATAGAAGGAATTCCGGCCCAAGACTTACCGTCCTTCGTAACTTGTTGTAAATATTCAGTAGGGTTATTGGAAAACCCTAAAGCTAAGCTAATGCCCATATCATTTTTGTTATACATTCCCAATCCTGCAGGATTAATAGAACCGGCGGAGACATCTGCTCCAATGGCTACACCTGCCCCACCGGTCGCTTGTGTTCGAGCGCTACCGTATACACCTCGAGGAGTTAAGAGGTTGGTATAATTATAGTATCCATACGCAGTGGGATCTATAAATTGAGCATAGGTCAGGTTAGTAGTAAATAAAAGACCAACCCACAAAAGAATTAAACATTGTTTCATACACTACATTAAAATAATAAAGTAAACTTATCGGGCTCTAGGGTTTGGGGTACCGGATGTACCACCACCACCTCCGGATGGAGGTGTATACGAGCGTTGAGGTGGCGTATACGTCTGTTGGGGCGGAGTATAACTTTGTTGCGGCGGAGTATAATTGTTTTGAGGAGGAGTATACCGTTGTGGAGGGGTATAACTTCTATTTGGAGCAGGTGCGGGAGTACGTGCCGGAGGTACATATGAACGCTGCGCCTGTTGTGTAGAGGTCGCAGAACCGGAAGAACGCTGGCCGGATGGATAGGTTGGCTCAGGTGAAGTAGGCGCAGGAGTATAGGTCTTTTGTGTCGAGGGTGTGGTAGATATAGAAGGAGGTGTAGGATTATAAGTGGCTTGGTTGGTTCCAACCATAGGTTTAGGTCCCGCAGATTGGGTGCGCGTAGGTGCAACGATTACGTTGCCGGTTTGAGGGGTATAGTAACTTGGATAATTGATGTAAGAAGGTTGATAGTATATAGGAGGTGTAAAAGCATAAGGGTTATTCCATGAACAACAGGAAGCACAACCGAACCCGTTATAAAAAGGACCTATACCCATAGGGCTATTCCAATAATTGTTATAAGGATTAATAAATGTTTGATAATAAAAAGGGGTATACCGATAAGGTTGCCACATTTGATTGTACCCGTAGTAATTACTAAAATACCAAGTAAAGTTAAATGAGTTCGTATTCCCCATATAACTAGCAGGACCTATAGAAGAAGAGGCAGAATAATTTGTTTGTAATCTGTTGGTAGCTCTTTCTTTTTTTCGAACGATAACAGAAGAAGATGGTGGAGGGGCTGACGAAGGTGTAGGAGTACTTGGGAAATAGTATTCATTCGGGTCAGCAACAGCAGGGGCTACCGGTGGCGCAACATAAGCAACATCATAGGCGGGATTCCTTTTTATATGGTGTGCTTTATAATCTTTAGGAGTGAAGTAAACATCATCATGCTCCACGGATCGGGAAGTGGGTGTAGACGTACAGGCCGAAAAAAAACACAACCCGAAGAAGGAAAAGCTAAATATCGATACTAGTTTCATGACTAAATGGGGTTATACATTTTGTTAGGCACAAATCATACCCAAAATTTAGTTAGGGATAAAAAGAGTCTATATTTTTTGTTTTCTACTTAAATTCATAAAAAAGCGTACTTTTGTCTTTTTGATTTCGTTATTAAAAATTGTACAATGAGTAAAGGGTTACCAAAAAGACAAGATGATTATTCCTTATGGTATAATGAGTTGGTAAAAAGGGCAGATTTAGCTGAAAATTCAGCTGTAAGAGGTTGCATGGTCATTAAGCCATATGGATATTCAATTTGGGAGAAAATGCAACAGGTCTTAGATGGCATGTTTAAAGAGACCGGACATACCAACGCTTACTTCCCCTTGTTTATACCTAAATCGTATTTGAGTAAAGAAGCGAGTCATGTTGAAGGATTTGCAAAAGAATGTGCCGTTGTCACTCATTATCGATTGAAAAATGATCCAAACGGTAAGGGAGTCGTAGTAGATCCGGAAGCGAAATTGGAGGAAGAACTAATCGTTCGACCTACAAGTGAAACAGTCATTTGGAATACGTATAAAAATTGGATTCAATCGTATAGAGATTTACCGATATTAGTAAACCAATGGGCTAACGTTGTTCGTTGGGAGATGCGCACACGTCTGTTTTTGAGAACGGCTGAATTTTTATGGCAGGAAGGACATACGGCGCACGCAACTAAAGTAGAAGCTATACAAGAAACCGAACAAATGTTGCAAGTATATGCCACCTTTGCACAGGAATATATGGCGTTACCTGTTCATAAAGGAATCAAATCAGCCAACGAACGTTTTGCCGGAGCTGAAGAAACTTATTGTATAGAAGCCTTAATGCAAGATGGAAAAGCCTTACAGGCAGGAACGTCTCATTTTTTAGGTCAAAACTTTGCTAAGGCTTTTGATGTAAAGTTTGCCGCTAAAGAAGGCGGTCTAGAGTATGTTTGGGGAACATCATGGGGTGTAAGTACTCGATTGATGGGAGCTTTAATTATGGCACATTCCGACGATGAAGGATTAGTGTTACCTCCTAAGCTTGCGCCTATTCCGGTTGTCATAGTGCCTATATTTAAAAACGAAGATCAATTGAATCAAATAACTGCTTGTGTCCAACCATGGGTAGCAGCATTAAAATCAAAAGGTATAGCTGTGAAGTTCGATACCAATGACAAATTTACTCCCGGTTATAAGTTTGCCGAATATGAGTTGAAAGGAGTGCCCTTACGAATCGCAATTGGACCAAGGGATGTAGAAAATAAAACAGTAGAATTAGCTCGAAGAGATACCAAAGAAAAAACATCCGTTCCACAAGAAGGGCTTGTAGAACGTGTGCTGGGCTTGTTAGAGGAAATACAAAATTCCATCTATCAAAAAGCATTATCGTATAGAGAATCTCAAACGCATTCAGTAGACGATTATGTTACCTTTCAAAAAGTATTAGACGAAAAGGGAGGCTTTATTCTGGCACACTGGGATGGTACGTCTGAAACAGAAGAGAAAATTAAAGAAGATACCAAAGCCACCATACGTTGTATTCCTTTAGACATAGATCGAGCGCCTGGTGTTTGTATGGTAACAGGAAAACCGTCAGCGGGAAGAGTATTGTTTGCTCGAGCGTATTAATTCATTTTATGAAAAGTTGTTTTCTTTTAAGTATTGTATTTGTTTATAATATCTGTGTTGGTCAAGATAGCATCCGGAATCTTTCCATGAAGGAAGCTATTCAACTAGCAAGCAAAAACAACATAGAACTAAAATATAAAGCGTTTGATATTTCTATTCAAGCTACAGAAATTCAACAAGCTGGAGTACGTCCCAATCCCGTCTTTAACACCCAACTTTTAGCTTTAACGGACCCTAGCTATCATCCTGATTATGCTTTGTTCACCACAAGTATTAATCGACAAGATTGGTTTCAATTAACAAAACGAGTTCAGCTTTATGGAATTCGAAAAGAGAAAATCGCAACAGAAGAATTTCTTCACGATGCCAGTATTGCCAATTATTGTCTAGAAAAACGAGCGATACTGTTTAATACCGCAATCGCTTGGTTAGATACCTGGTATGCACAACAAAATCAAATCCTTGCTTTACAATCGATCCAATCACTAGATACATTAATTTCACATACTTTAACTACAGATACTAATCCGGAGGAACGTCTACGATTATTAATTTTAGACGACCAATATGATATGTTATATTTAGAGTCTGTTCAAAATTATCAAAAATCGTTTGAATCTCTTGAATTATCTATTGGTAATATTCAATTATTAAGTATACAACAAGATTCCATTTTTGAACTTAAAGAAATCGATGTCTCTGTAGATAGCCTTTTACATCATGCTTATTATTTGAGACATGAAATTGCCTATCAAAAAGCGATGATTCATTACTATCAAAACTCTATTAGTCTTTCGAAATCTCAAGTTATACCTTCTCCGGAAATCGGATTGATAGCAAACCCTCAAAACACAGTGCCTTATATTGGTTTATTTTTAACACAACCACTCCCTGTATTTGATAGGAATCAATTTTCAATTCAAAAACAAAGTTTATTATTTCAACAATCTCAATCGACTTATGAATCTACTCGATTATTGATTGAGAAAGAGGTTAGAATGGCGTATTCCAATTATCAGAATCAAATTTTAAAAATGGCCAAAATGGAAGATGCGTTACTACTTTCCACTCAACTTTTGAATACGATTCGGACAAATTATCTAAATGATAAAAAAGGATATTTAGATATTTTTGAAGCAGAGAGAACATGGTATGAAACCTTACGCTTATATTATAAAACGGATTATGAATTAAAAAAATATTATCTAGAATTGTTAAAAGCAAGCGGTCACTTTGATTTAATGTAATTGAAGCGCTTCGTCTATATACATTAACATTTCCTTATAATGTCCATTTATTTTTTCCTTACTGCGTTCATTCCCTATTCGAACCATCACAATATCTTTTTCCGGTATACATACAACAAATTGCCCGAGTATTCCCCTCATATAAAGTATATCATAACCTTTATATTGTGATAGCAACCAAAACTGATAGGCATATTGGTTGGTATTTGTCGGGATTTCTTTTTTTATTGTTTGAATATAACTTTCCGGAACTACTTGTACATTATTTATTTTTCCATTGTGATTGATTAGATATCCAAGTTTAGCATAATCAAAAGGTGTAGCATGAAGGCAACAATACGCTTTGGGATTCCCTCCTTCATGATCTAAGGACCATAGTGCTGTTGATTCCA
Source organism: Cytophagaceae bacterium (assembly GCA_025455005.1). Lineage (GTDB taxonomy): Bacteria > Bacteroidota > Bacteroidia > Cytophagales > Cytophagaceae > JALONH01. The sequence goes on along the minus strand of JALONH010000001.1, from coordinate 285,659 downwards.
TTCCGGAGGGTTGCCAAAGGTTTAGGCTCAACCACTCTGTCCATCGCATACCTGTACTACGCTCTAGAATATAACACAATAATTGTGTATCGCATCCTTTATATTCGAACACATCTCCGGGCTTATCTTTAAGTGGCGTCTTCAGTACTAGAGCTAAAACGTCTCTCCCATAATACGCTTCTGTTGTTGTATTCCATAATCCAGTATAGGTCTCGTCCCAATCGAGACCGGAGGTCATATTTAACAACTGTAAAATAGTAATATTACCTCTCGCATCCTCTGACCATTCCGGAATGAACGCTTTAATAGGCTGTTCTACACTTTTTATACTACCTTGTTGAAGTGCTATTCCGACTCCCAGACTCACAACACTTTTGGCCATCGAAAAAGAATTAGTAGTCCTCCGCAAATAAGCCGAATCCTTCACGTATAGTTGCCGGATGTCTTGTCCTTTTGCGACTAAAAACACATCCGTTTCCCACTGTTCCAGTATCGCTTGTGTACGATGAGAGATCGGTTGTAGGGCAGTTGCTTTCCAAAAAGGAGGGCTCGGTTTCGTAGTAAGCGTATCATTATAAAAGATACTAGCGTCTTCAATTCCAGGGTAAGTATACTGTAGAGCAGTATAGATATAGGTTTTATTGAAAAATAGGGGTAAACATGCAACAAGCCCTACTATGAATAGCATGGTGTAAAGTTTCCATTTTCGAGGATTAAAAATCATATCCTACCGTTAGAAAATAACGTGTATTTAAGCGCTGACCATCTTGAATCCCCCAAGAGACGTCGAGTTTGACGTAGTACCCAAGTAATAATGTACGAGCACCAAAACCATAAGCTACAATAAATGGGTTTCTATAATTGGTAACTTCCGCACTGAAACTTGGTGGAGAGGTGATGGTTTTTGTATTCAAACTATTGTTAGTAGAGAAGGGACTTTTTCCTGTCCATGCGGCACCCATATCAAAGAAGCCGGTTAACTGCAAATTTCTAAAAAATGTAGAGGTAACGGTTCCACTATAAAAATACTTAATGATTGGTAAACGTAATTCTACAGAACCCAATAAATAACTGGTACCGCTCTGAGTATTGTAACGGAATCCTCTCATATTGGTCACAAAACGGGTAAACATGATGTCCATATTGGGGTCTCCATTTGTTAAAGTAAAAGGGTTTACCTCTCCGCCATCTCCTTTTGAATTAAAAAACCAATTGTCCATGCCACCTAAACTAAACTGTTTAGGTGCCGCTCCAAATGAAGTTCCATACGTTCCTCTTAATGCTAGGACAAGACCTCTATTTATTTTTTGATATCTTCTGATATCCACCATAAATCTCGAAAATGAACGGTCGGACTGTTGGGCATTCCAATGCGATTCCAACACAACTTTTGCCCGCATCCCTTCCATCATATTCATTCCAAAGGTGGTGGTATTATCGTACACCCATTCCGAATAATGTCCTAAATAATTTTCTTTGATAGTAGGAACTTCCGCTATCGTGCGGGTATCGGACAAATCATATGCTGTTTGGTTAGTAAAAGTAGGTGACACACTAATGCGTGCATAGACTGACAAGGGATAGGAGAACGTTATTTGAAGTTTGTTTACGTGGTACTTTTGATTTACTGAAGAACTATTGGCAACATAAGTTACTCTGTCGAATCGTGCACCTATATCTGTTCGTTTTTTTAAATATTTATATTCTCCAAAAATACTACTACTCTTAAAATCCATCAATCCAAATAACCCCATGTTAACTCTATGATTAGACATTAAATCCGACATATTCGATTCCAGCAATAAACCAAATCCTCGTAATGGATCTATTTGAAGCGTTGAAGCAAAATTATCTGTTCCGAATAAATGTTTGTACGAATATGGTCCGTAAAAAGGAATTACTTTTCGTCTGTTTTTAGCCTTTGCTAACCAAGCCGTAGAGGAAGCAGTACTAGACTCTTTAGGTTTTACCACTTTCTTAGTTGTATCCGATTCAAAAAATACTGCATCTAAATTGATCTCTTCTTCTTTTGGTTTTACAGGAATACTAATAAATTCATTACCATTATTTTTGATTTGTTTAGCTTGTTTATCGGCTTGAATTTTAGCTTCTACCCGAGCGGTAGATTCCAACATTTCAGGTACGATTTTATCGTTTATGCTATCTTTTAACCAAACTTGTTCTCGTCCTTTAACTCTAGATGTCCAGATAAGATGTGTCTTAGACGGATGAATATCATACGATTGAATATCTGAAATCGATGTATACCAAAGTTGAGTAGTGGAAGTGGAAAAGTCATGTCGATAGAGCTGTTGAATACCTCCCTTATCTGAAAGAAAAACAATAGTGCTAGAACTTAGGTATTTAGGCTGCCTTAGATTTTCTTCGGGAAGCGAAAACCGTCGAAGAATTTTTTTACCGGAAGAATAGATAAATAATGAACGATAGGATTCAGAAATAAAACGGGTAGTTGTTAATGTATCATCCGCTCGATTAGATGAAAAGATAACGTCGTTATTAGGACTCCAACTCGGCTCCAAATCATCGTATTCATCATTCGTGATTTGTAAATATTTACTACGTTTAAGGTCATACAACCAAATATCTGATTGTCCTTTTTCGTCCGCACTAAATGCAATAAACTCTCCGGTAGCATTAAATGAAAAGGAATGTATTTGTTGAAACACTTCGATTACTCTTGATTCTTTCTTATTGGTTTCTACCTCTACCAATGTAAAGAGTATTTTACCCCTTTTAGAAACGGCAATACCTAATGTTGTATTATTTTGCCAACTAAGAATAGGATTACGCACATCAAATTGTTGATCGTTCAATTTGTAGCCGCCGGATACAATCGTTTTTTGTTTACCGGATTCCACATGACGTACTATTACTTTGTATTTCCCTTTTGTATTGGACGTATATGCCAAGTATGTTCCGTCTTTACTAAAGCAAGCGGAAGAAAAATAGAGGCTTTTATTCCATTGCAAGGACAACCGATTTGCTGTAGACAGTAAAGCTTGGTCGTTTTGGTAGCGTTCGTTTTTGCTTTGGTAATACGCCCTCCAATCATTTATTACATCAGAGTAATATTTATTTAAAGCACCTTCAATGGAGGCTCGTTCACTTCTATACACATGCGTGATTTGAAGTACAGAGGTTACCATATCTTTACCATACTTTTCAGCTATATAATGCCAAATCGATTGTCCTATATATTCTGCATTTTTACCGGAATAAGAAGCCGGATTATTTAATTTGGAATGAAGAGTCATGTCTCGCATAAAATTATCCATTTCAGCGGACCAACCTTCTGCCATATAACGCGCAGCACCATCTATATACCAATCAGGAAGCGATAAAAAATACGAACTTTGCAACACCTCTTTAAAGGATCCTCCATACAGATTAACTATAATCCATGTTTTGGCAATACCGTAACTCAGTTCTTTTCTTAATACCTCATAGTCTCCGGTAAAAGCAATTTCAACTACAGATTTTACTAAGTTTGTTTTACCACCTAAGTACGTGCCTTGTTGTAAGCCAATATTGCTTTGTTGTAAATCTTTTACAGAGTTGTATAAGATTATTTTTGTTTTATGAATACTGGAATACCCTGTCCATTGTGTAAGTTTAGAAAAGACATTTTCGGCATGCGTCAGTACATGCGGTGCAACACCCTCCCCTCCTAAATAATAATACACTTCAAAATTTTCAGTTGTGCTGTAATTCCAATTAAATTTTTTGTATTGAACCCTATTTTTGCCAAAAGGTTCCTGTGTCATTTGAGCATAGCTGTACTTTCCTAAGCCAAGAAAACTCAGTATAAAAAAAACGAAAGAAGCTAAGCGCATGAGATTATTTTAAATTTTTATAATACAACGAGTAAAACCGTTCAACTGATATAAAAGCGTCGATAGGTTTATGAATACAAATATAATCAAGTAAGGCATTTATTGTATAGGGGGCATAGGCTATTCCTTTGGATCCAAAACCATTCACACAAAAACATTGTTTATAAAAGGGATGAGGCCCAACTATAGGATGGTGGTCTCCTGAATTAGGCCGAATTCCGGCTACATGTTCGACCACTTCAAAGTCGGGGTACAACATATCTTGTAGTCCTTTTTCTAATTCCTCTTTACCTTCCGGAGTAGGGGTAGCATCTTGAAATGAGCGATGATAAGTAGAGCCGGCTCTATAAATATGTTGTTGTAATGGTATAATAAAATACTTTTTATTAATGATATGAGGAAATGATTGTTCTTTCAATTTTATTTTAAAAACATCTCCTTTCAAAAGGGAGATTGGTAACCATTGAAATAAGCTATGCATTCGATACGATGCACCGGTACAAAAAACTACTTTATCAGACTCTACTCCGGATATACAAACACCATTTGATAACCATTCGAAATCTTTTTCCTTCAATGAAACTTCTTGATAACAGTCGAGTTGAATAAGGTATTTTTTAACTGCTTCTAAAAAAACAGCAGTATCCACATAACCGGCGTGTGTAGTCAGTATGCCACCTTTAGAATTATCCAACCATTTTGAATAAAGGGATTCATCTACCTGTTTTTCTATCCATGGATAGAAAGGATGATCCGACGTGATATCTTCTTTGTTTTTTTCTATAAAAGGACGGTACATAGGCAAGGGATAAAAAAAGTGCTCCCCTAGAAGTTTTTCTGCATAAGTATAAAAATCTATTAAATCTCTCCATTTCTCCGATGCCGAACGTATCAATTGATTTTTTTGAGCCAAGAAAGGATGGTATAACCCGGCTGCTATACGGGTAGCTTGAGGCTGTTCTTTAGAGGCAAATACTCGAATACTCAACCCTCTGCGCAAGCTCTGTAAGGCTAAAACAGAGCCTGCCAATCCTTGTCCTACAATACTTAATTGAATGCGTTGCATAAAGCCCAATTTACAATAATATTATCAGAGTCAAGTGTACTTTTTTAAACTGCTGAATGCCCTTTTTTTTAGAGATATAATCAATAGTTTTCCCTATTTTAGGGATTCGATTTTCCGCATCTATGTTAACGATACAGACCTTTACCTTCAATGCCCTTCAAGAGAATACGTATGTAGTGTATGATGAGCTGAAAAATGGCTTTATTGTAGATCCCGGATGTTATGATTCAGAGGAACAAGACGCTTTAGAGCAATTTATTATTTCATCTGACATTCGTTTACAGGCTGTAATTAATACTCATGGGCACATTGATCATGTGTTAGGAAATTATTTCGTTACATCTCGATGGAATATTCCATTATGGGGTTTCAAAAAAGATGAAGATACATTGCGCTCGGTTCAAGTCTACGCTCCATCCTATGGATTTCATGGATATCAAGAAAAATTGTTTGACTCTTACTTAACTTTGGAACAACCGTTTGTAGTAGGTTCAATGTCTTGGGATATCGTATGGGTTCCGGGACATGCACCAGGACACATAGCACTTATAAACAAAACAGCGCAATGTTGTATCAGTGGGGATGTTTTATTTAAAGAAAGTATAGGACGTCCGGATTTACCGGGTGGACACTTACCTACCTTGCTAAATAGCATTCGTACTTCCCTCTTTACACTTCCGGATTCCGTAACCATATATCCCGGTCATGGTCCTACGACTACTATTGGTTATGAAAAAAAATTTAATCCATTTTTACAATGAAATCTTTATTACTACAATTACCCAATGGTTTAACCTTACTGAATCTTTGCAGTGGTTTAGCGGGAATTCTATTTAGTCTAATCGGTTACCCGGAATGGGTGTTATATTGTGTACTGCTTTCTTTGATAGCTGATTTTCTAGATGGTTTTGTAGCACGATGGGTTGGAGCCGCCTCACCAATCGGAAAAGAACTCGATTCATTAGCAGACGTTATCAGCTTTGGAGCCCTTCCGGCGGTTATATTATGGTTATTATTGATAAGTGGCATAAGTGTCCATTCCTATACAGACTTATACCTTTCCTTACCAGCGTTAACTCGTGAGTATCCTTGGACTTTTATTGTATTTATTATTGCCGGTAGCTCAGCTTATCGTTTGGCTAAATTCAACTTAGATACGAGACAATCGGATCGATTTATAGGAGTACCAACCCCTATGAACGGCATGGTAGTTCTTTCCTTTCATTTAATAGCTTTACAACCTACACCATCGGAACTGGCTATCGTTATCACACCTTATTTCATTTTAGGCTATACATTACTAATGTCCTACTTATTGGTTTCGGAAATACCTTTAATTGCATTAAAATTTAAAGATTGGTCATGGAGAAACAATCGTTTTCGTTATTTGTTGCTCCTAATATCCGTCCCCTCATTACTCATAATGGGTTTTGAAGCATTACTTTTTATCTTGTTTGCGTATATACTTCTATCAATCATTGAAGAACGTAGTCAACATACTAAATAGACAGCAGAAACGTTTATATTTTACTTTAATAATGAACTATACACTCAGCATATTTTTAATTTTATTCAGCAGTTTACTTTCTGTCTATGGATCCAATGAAGGAACAATTCATTGTACACCTAAATGGACAAAGGCAATTGTCTTTCCAACGACGTCTAATGGAATCGTTACCGTACCCCATGCACAATCCGCTCAACATTACAAAGATGGTTTCCCCTATTTAACCTTTTCTATTCAGGGTTCTGTTTCAAAAGTCAATTGGAACACGTCTACTTATGCTCCCATTGATTCCATCCCGGCTCACTTTTCACCTATTTCGATTCAAACCATACCGTATTGGGACAAAGGCCAACGTTGGACCATGCTTCAAGTACCCCTGCTTAGAAATACCGGTCTTACATGGGAAAAATTAACAGAAGGAACCATTACGTATACGTTTACTTTAGAATCCTATCCTACAGTTCCAAAGGTTACCCCCAACCATACTTCAATGTTTTCCGGATATGCAGCGCGTACGACACTGAGTGGAAATTCCGTATTAAGTACTGGTCAATGGTATAAATTCAGTATCCCTTCTGACGGAATATACAAATTGGATTATACTTTTTTACAGAGCATCGGTATCAATCCGGATAACATAGATCCTGCAAGTATTCAGTTATTTGGTAACCAGGGAGGTATGTTACCACAAGCAAATAGTAGCGCCCGACCAGACGATTTAATTGAAAATCCCATACTTTTTGTAGGCGATAATGATAATATAGTAGAGCCGGGTGAGTATATTTTATTTTACGCTCAAGGCGCCCACGAATGGGTATATACAAGTGCTACCGATCGGTATGATTATGTTAAAAATCTATACGATGAACAAAATTTCTATTTTCTAACCTTTAATCAAACATCTGGAAAACGGATCGTTAACGAGACAAGCGTTGGGTCCCCTACTCAAAGTTACAATGATTATATTTTCAGGTCAGCCATTGAAAATGATCTAACGAATTTTATTTATTCCGGAAGAGATTGGTATGGAGAAATTTTTAATCAATTCAATCTCCAACGTTCCGTTACGTTTACTATTCCCCATCCTAAACCCGGCGGGAATACACTCTTCACGACTAAGATACTCAGTCGAACCAGTTCCACTACTACGATGCAATATGTATGGAATGGCTCTGTAATCGGCACCCAAACGCTTCCTGTCATGCCCTCGTTTGTCTATCATCCCGAAGGAGTACTTGGTGTAGCCAATTACACCCTATCGAATAGTCTTCTTTTCCCGACCGGTAACACCTTAACCCTAAACTTTAATAGAGGAAGCAATAACTTAGCCGTGGCACATATTGATGCTTTGCAAATTCAAACCGAAGCTCAATTAAGATTTAACGGTTCTCAACTCTCGTTTCGTGTTCCGGCCTCCCGAAACGAAGGGCTTGTGGAATATGTAATTGATAATACACAAGGAAACGAATGGGTGTGGAACGTAACAGACCCAGGGAATATAAGAGCCAAAACGTATTCGTATGCTGCTTCTGTGTTAACCTTTCAAGATGAAACCGGTGGGAGTATACAAGAATATGTAGTAGGCAGAGGGAATAATTTCCCTTATCCGGTTTTTATAGGAAATGTACCTAATCAAAATTTACACTCCATACAATCACCGAATATACCGGATTTAGTAATCATCACCCATCCGGCCTTTTTAATTCAAGCGCAACAATTAGCACAACACCGAAGTATCAAAAGTGGACTAGATGTAACCGTTGTCACACCGGAGATGATTTATAATGAATTTTCTTCCGGTAGACAAGACGTAAGTGCACTGCGAGATTTTTTAAAAATGCTCTATGATAGAAGTACAGCAACCGATAGTTTAAAGTATGTTTTATTATTTGGAGATGCGTCGTATGATTATAAGGATCGAATTACCGCTAATACGAATTGGGTGCCTACCTATCAATCGTATGAATCGCTAAAACCATTAGAATCCTACTCCTCCGATGACTATTTTGCTCTACTGGATGATAGTGACGGTGGATGGTCGGAGAATCCTGTTTCCATTGAGTTTACGGACATCGGTGTAGGTCGACTCCCAGTTCGTAGCCCGGGAGAAGCCTCCATCCTGGTGCAAAAAATTATTCACTATGAAACCTCTACCACCATTTTAGGTGACTGGAAAAATATGGCAACATTTATTGCCGATGATGGGGATGGTAATTTACATTTAAATGATGCTGAATCAGTTTCAACATTGAGTAGTGTATTCAATCCTATTCTTAACGTTAACAAAATATATATTGATGCTTATCCTCAAGAATCGACACCGGCCGGAGAAACCGCCCGAATGGTAGAAGATGCTGTTAATCGAAGTATCAACGAAGGTAGTTTGATTACCAATTACAGTGGGCATGGAGGCGTGCTTAATTTAGCACAAGAAGGAATTGTTACGCCCAATAGTATTGCCAATTGGACTAACTATAATCACTTAACCTTTTTAATAACTGCTACCTGTGATTTTGGACGATTTGATGACCCAAGCCGTTTCTCGGGGGCTGAACAATCCTTATTATCCGAACGTGGCGGTTCCTGTGGAGTTTACACCTCCACGCGTACGGTATTTCAATTCAGTAATATTGTTCTTAATGAAAGTATCTTTCGACATATATATTCTATAGACTCGGAGGGGCAACGCATCCCATTAGGAGAGTCTTTTAAACGAGTTAAGAATAGTAGTAACATTGGAATCTATAATAGGAATTATACCTTATTAGCCGATCCTTCTATGGTATTGGCCTTCCCACCGGAAAATATTGTATTAACTAAAATCAATAATAAACCTATAGCTGCATTCAACGATACCATGAAAGCATTAAGTCGTATGACCTTAGATGGTGAAGTGCGGAATGTACAAGGTCAATTGTTATCCAACTATACAGGAGAGCTTAGTATTACCATCTTCGATAAGCCTAATATTATTACTACTCTTGGTAATCCCGGTTCGGTGATTACGAATTTTGAACTTCAAAACAGTTATATATTTATAGGTAAAGCGACCGTAACTAATGGAGCGTTTAAAGTGACCTTTGTAGTACCGAAGGATATTTCTTACACCTTTGCCAATGGGAAAATAAGTTTATATGCTCAACCCGGAGCATCAATAGTAGACGCGGCCGGGAATAATAATACAGTAGTTGTAGGCGGCTCTAATCCAAATGCCCCTCCGGATAATATTCCGCCTAAAGTTCGCTTATATATTAATGATCCTTCTTTCGTGAATGGCGGTATCTCCAATACTATCCCGGTTTTTTTAGCAGATGTATCGGATGATAATGGTATAAATGTGTCGAGTTCCGGTGTAGGTCATGAGATAACATTACAAATGAGTGGAAGTACAGATGTCATCGTACTCAACCGATATTACACCTCCAACGTGAATGATTTTACCAGTGGTAAAATCCGTTATCCTTTAGGTCAATTAGCACCGGGGAATTATACCATACGATTTAAGGTGTGGGATACCTATAACAATTCAAGTGAAGAAACGCTGGATTTTACTGTAGTTAATCCGGAAAAATTAACCTTATCCCAAGTATTAAATTATCCCAACCCATTCAGTACACAAACAGATTTTCATTTTGACCATAACAAATCAGGGGATAATCTTCAAGTTCAAGTACAAATATTTACAGTAGCCGGTACCTTGATCAAAACCTTGGAAGAGACATTTTACAATGCTCCGGGACATATTAACGGGCTGAATTGGAATGGCTTGGACGATTTCGGTGATAAAATAGGTAGAGGCGTATACGTTTATCGAATCAAAGTTCGTTCTATGACCGATGGTTCAACGGCTCAAGCCTTCCAAAAACTTGTTTTGTTGAATTAAACTATTCAAAATGTGTATATTTGACCTCCAATTAATGTCTATCATGAAGTATATTACCGTTAGTCGACTTTATTCGCTACTTTTTATAATGTTGTTACCTGCTATTACATGGGCGCAATCAGATAAAGAAGATTATTTAAAAACGATTACTACAGCTGTCCCTTTTCTTACCATTACCCCGGATGCTCGTGGTGGAGCATTAGCAGACGCCGGAGTGGCTACAACACCGGATGTTAATTCAACTTATTGGAATGTTGCCAAGTTGGCCTTTGCAGAAAAGCCGGTAGGGTTTGGTGTTTCCTATAACCCTTGGCTCCGCAAGTTGGTAAACGACATGTCCCTTTCCTATTTATCCGGTTATAAAAAAATAAGAAAGGAAGATGCCGTTGGGTTCAGCTTTAAATATTTTGATTTAGGACAAGTTACTTTTACAGATAATAATGGAAGTGTCATTCGGGATTTTAGCCCTAATGAATTAAGTGTTGGGATACATTATGCACGTATGTTATCAAAGTCTTTTTCAGTAGGATTAGGATTAAAATATATTCGTTCTGATTTAGCCGGCAATTTCACCAATAATTCTACCGGTCAAATTTCTAAAGCTATTAATTCTGCCAGTGTAGATATTGGTTGTTATTATCAGAAAGAGGTATTCTTAGGAGGGAGAAAATATAATTTAGGGCTAGGTGCCAACATCTCCGATATAGGACCAAAAGTTACGTATACAACGGCAGACAACAGAGATTTCATTCCTACCAATTTACGAATCGGTACTGCCATCAGTACCAATGTGGATGCATACAACAAATTTACATTTGCCTTTGATATTAATAAATTAATGGTGCCTACGCCTCAGCCCTTATTCGTTGCGGACTCCTCCGGTAATTTAATTTACCAAGGAAATGAAAGTTCAGACAAAGGCGTATTAGGAGGTATGTTCTCTTCATTTGCTGATGCACCCGGTGGCTTGAAAGAAGAATTGCAAGAACTTATACTCTGTATTGCCGGCGAATATTGGTATAATGATTTATTTGCTGTACGTGCCGGTTATCATTATGAAAGTCCGGAAAAAGGAAATAGAAGATACGTTACGGTTGGTTTAGGTGTGCGGTATCAAGTATTCGGACTTGACCTGGCCTATTTAATTCCGGTTCAACAAAACAACCCATTAGCTGAATCCATACGCATGGCCCTATTATTCCAATTTGACGCCAAACGTAAAACAGAATCGGTTCAAGAATAAGTACATGTCATCCACAATATTAAACAGGGCTATTGCTCCTGAATTACAAGCTATCGACCGTTTTCATTTACCACAAGTGAAAACGGTTTCGCTTTTAAATGGTGTTCACCTTCATACCTTAGCTATGGGTCAACAACCTGTAGTTCGTCTGGAATGGGGATTGCCGGCCGGAAGTGTAGCAGAAAACAAACAAGGTGCTGCCTTCTTTGCTGCTAAAATGTTAACGGAAGGAACAAACCGGTATTCTTCAGTAGAGATTCAAGATTATTTTGCGGAGTTAGGAGCATTCATAGAAGTAACACCGGGAACAGAGCGACTACTTTTCACCCTTTATGCTTTGGATAAACATATCCCGGCACTCGTTTCTTTTGTACACCACTTGTTGTCCGAATCCACTCTTCCGGAAAGCGAATTTGAAAAATTACGTCGTATTCAAATACAAACTGTAGAAGTCAACTTAAAGAAAACATCTTATATTGCTTCTACCCATTTTCGATCCATATTGTTCGGGAAAGAGCATCTTTATGGAAGGCATTTAGATGTTAATGCCATTCAAGCCCTTTCAATCGATGATATTAAAGAAGTTTATTCAACCGCTATACAAAACAACGTTACAGATATATTTATCACCGGTGGTTATAGTGAAAAAAGTATAGAAAGCATTCAGGCATTTTTTGGTACAACTCCAACATTACCCAGTTCAGTTCGAACGATTCCAAGTCCAGTGCTTACTTCTACCTCATTAACGACCGTACCGGTAGAGGGGAGTGTACAATCTTCTATTCGAATCGGACGACCGACCTTCGCTGCGGCACACCCAGATTATTTTGATGCCTCCATTTATACTGAAATATTAGGAGGATATTTTGGTTCCCGACTTATGCAAAATATTAGGGAAGATAAAGGTTATACATATGGCATTCATGCCTCAATGGTTAATTTACAACACTTAGGTTATTTTGTAATTGGGACAGATGTTAAGCGCGCACATACTGCGGCAACGATCGAAGAAGTGAAAAAAGAAATGAAATTGTTGCGCAGCGAACCGGTACCAAGCGATGAGCTTCAAAATGTTCAACAATACTTATTGGGAAGTTTTATCAATTCTATACAAACACCTTTCGCTATTGCCGATAAATTTAAATCTATTTATTTCCAAGGATTAGAATACCAACACTACCAAGATTTCTTCCATCGAATTCAAGTCATTACTTCAGAGGATATACTAAAAATAGCGCAAACCCATTTTCAAGAAGACGACATGACGATGGTTATTGCGGGAGGAATGGAAGAGTAACGTTACACTTCCATTCCTTTATCGCGCATCAATATAAATTCTTTATACCGTCTATAGGCTGCCATTGAAATCCCTAAGACTACTAATAACGTTCCAATCCATAAAATGTTAATGCCGGGTTTTTCAATGACTTTAAGGACGATATAATCTTTTTGGCAGGTATTCACTTCAAAGGTATATTTCTGTTGGTCAATATCCTTAATTTCAGTAAGTACGATTCGAACCCCTAATGCTTCATTCAATTCCACGGTAGAACCCGTCTGCATTTGATCCACATCTATCACAAGAGTAGGCGTAATGGCGTAAGGCGTGTTATTAGGACCTAACAAAGTCATATGCGCTTTAAACGCTACATCATTCGGTTTCATTTTTACACCCGGTAAGGATTTTAAGATTTCTATCTTTTGAAAGAACACCACATAATCATTAATGAACAAGGTGTCTCCCGGAGTAGCGGTGTAGACCTGTGTCGGGCTCCATTGGCGGTCGTCCGGGTCTAAAGGAAGTGCCGATAGGTGAGAATATAAGTCACGTGTCCAAAAGCGCTTTATATCCGGAGATACGACATTCCCCATTCGAGGATTTTGTTGTACTCGAGGAAATAAAGTGAACGTATCGCCATTCGCTTTAGAATAAAGGATTTCATAAAAAGTATTTTCCGGGTTTAACTCTACCGTATCTCCGGAAGCAAAAATCGATTTACCCTCTTTCACCAATGCTTTTTTAGTAATCCAACGATAGGGATTTGGCGTTGGTAATAATTGTTCTTTATCTACAAATCCGCTCCATCCTTTTATTTCTACACGTTGACCTTTGTACTGTAATTTCATATCCAACATAGTCTCCGGTGCATCTCGGAAAAGGAGTAAATTGTCTCGGTTGGTTTCAGTATCAAAATCTTTGTTATATAAAAGCCCGGTGGTATTTAATGAAACTATTTTAGAATATCCGGCAGAAAATAAAATACCTATCAACATTAAGGCAATGCCGATATGCGCTATAGCACCACCGGTGAGTTGGTAATTATTTTTAATTACTTTAATAAAAATAAAACTATTACTTACTACAGAAAATATAGAAGTAAGCAACAGAGTGATGTAAGCTATCATTTCCCAATATGACATTTCTTCACCGGTATTAGGTTGTAACCAACCAAGAAGTAAAACGATACTGGTCAGAATTAACGCAATCAAAATAGGTAAGTATAAAGCATCCCATACGGCTTTTTTCTCTGCCATGCGCCACCAAAAAAACTGACCAATTCCGGATAATATGGCTATGCCCACTGCAAAACCTAACTGCCAAAAACTATACACCACTTCCGGCTTAGACGGAGGTGCAATATTGGACTCCCAACCGAACGCACTGAAGATGCTATTGTATACGGGGATAGAGGTCATAGCGATGACTTGGAATGCTGCTAAGCTCAATATCAGTACACCTATAAAAATCCAAAATTCTCTGGAGTATACAGAAGGCTCACTCGAATCCTCAGGAAATTCTTTTCTACGGTAATAAAATAGAACTACGGAAAGTAAAACAAAAAAGGCAAGGTAGATCAACAACTGTCCACTTAAACCTAAATCCGTAAACGAATGTACAGATGCGTTTCCTAAAATTCCACTGCGCGTTAAGAAAGTAGAATATAAGATCAGCAGAAAGGTAAGAACAGCTAACACTGCCGCCCAAAATAAAGCTGTACCGCTGCTTCTATAGCTAATCATTAAATGAATCGAAGCGATTAAAATTAACCAAGGAACATACACTGCATTTTCAACCGGATCCCAATTCCAATATCCTCCAAAGTTTAATGTTTCATAAGCCCAATAGCCTCCCATTAAAATCCCGGTGCCTAATACAACCGCTGCAAATAAAGCCCAAGGTAGAGCAGGTCGAATCCATTCTTTTATCCAACCTTGATATAACCCTCCGATGCAATACGCGAACGGCACTATAGTGGCAGCAAAACCTAAGAATAGAGTAGGCGGATGAATGACCATCCAATAGTTTTGTAATAACGGATTCAGTCCGTTACCGTCTTCCGGAATATAATCAGGGTTAGAGGACCATACCGGTAAATCGGGCATCGCTTCTTTGAAAATAATAAAAGGAGAAGATCCAATTTTAAGTTCTAACCAAGGGATCACAACTCCTAAAATCATAGACGTTAAAAACGCTTGAACGGACATGACCATCATCAATACCGGTGCTTCCCACACTTTATTAACGAAGCGTAAAATAAGGGCTAAGGTAACATGCCAAAAAATCCATAATAGAAAACTTCCTTCTTGTCCTTCCCAAAAACAAGAAATCATGTAGTAGATAGGAAGTTGATTAGAGGAGTGACTCCACGCATAATAGTATTCGTAGCGATGTTGGTAAAGAATAGTAAACAATGCCGAAACGATTGCTACTACTGCAACAGCATGAACATAGAAGGCGATACGACCTATACGTAACCAGTCTTTATCGGGAGTTTGTGAAAGACCCGATGCGTATCTCCAATAAGCAATAGCAGAAACGATAGATGAGAAAAAGGCAATGATAACTGATAAATGACCGAAGTCTCCGATGGCAAATGACATGTTTTATACTCCTTTTACTTCTTTATCTTCGTATTTAGAAGGGCACTTCATTAAAATTTTTTCAGCAACAAATACACCTTTGGACATCTTTCCAATCACTACAACCTGCTCTGACTTTTCGAAGTCCTGAGGTTTTGGTTGCAGGTAAACTACTTTCATTTGTTGGTTGGAATGATCGATTAGTTGAAACTCAAAATAATTAGCATCCATTAATGGATTGTATACCAATCCTGTTATGTCACCTACCGTATTTTTTGGAAGTTTTCCTACCACATGTACTTCGCTGTCGTCTCCCTCTTTCTCTAAAGCAGCAGCACGTTCAAAATTAACGTATTCACTGGTGCTTCCACTAGTCGACAAAATAACGCCTATACCTACTGCTATGGCTACTAATGCAATGATGTAACTTACTTTCATATTACTCTTTCTCTTCGTTTTCAAGAGCCCCTATTTTTGCATCTAAACGCATCAGATAGGCTATTAATCCGGTTAAAATGATAGCGAATACGCCTACCACTACATAAATTTTACCCTCTTGACGGAAAGTATCCGCCATCTCTACAGTGTTATTGTTTTGTGCAAACGATGACACCATAGTTAAAAGATACAGGCTAATTACCCAAACTCGATTCATGTGTAACAGGTTCTTTGGTATATAAATCTTTTTTATTTTTCCATTCTTGCAATCGAATGTATAAGGTAGTCATCCATACTCCCAGTAACATAAAACCTATAATCGAGCTATAGAAAATAAGGTTCATTTCACGGTCTCGATCATATGTATTAAATCCGGGATTACCTCCATTACCGGGATGTAAGGAATCTGTTAATCGAGGCATGATATAGATAAGTGCTATAAAAATGGGGAAAGCAAAAATGTTATAAATAGAAGCTATACGAGCGCTTTTATCTAAATCTTCTACTGCATTTCGCAAAATCATATATGCCACATACATTAATAAACCTATAGCTGCAGCATTGAGTTTCGGATCTTTTGTCCACCAAGTACCCCATGTAAATTTTGCCCAGAGCATACCCGTTAGTATTCCCAGAATACCAAACCACATACCGGATACCGCAAAAGAATAGGAAATCGTATCGTTTCGTAAAGAGGGATTTCGTAGATAAGCAATGGAATAAAGAACCGAAACGAAAAGAAATAATGTCATAGAAAACCACATGGGTACGTGGAAGTAGAGATTTCGTATGGTTTCATTCAATATGGCTAAACGAGGGACGTTTCCCAAGAAACCCATAACACACGCATACAGCAACAATACGAAAGAGAGCAATTTCCACCAAGCAAAGGGGGAACTATGTCGAAACAACGGTTGAAACATATAGCAATACAACAATTCAAAAGACGTTCGTGTTTAGTTCTTACGAAACCTCTTTTTAATTCCTCCAAAGGTACGGAAATAATAGAAAAGAAACGCCTACTAATATCAGTTTAATCCCTGATATTAATAGGATATCATCCCATAAAACAGATCGGTCTAACCCATCCAATGCTTGTCTGGAAACCCGTAACAATAACATCAAAAGGGGAATTACAATGGGGAAACTTAAGATAGCCATTAAGGTCATGCTATGTTTGGTTTGTGCTGCAATACCGGCAATGAGGGTAAGAGCGGCAGAAAGCGTAGCGGATCCCAATACTAAAATGAATAGGTACATCGGTATATCTTGAGCCGGGTTTCCCATCCACAAAGTGTAGGCCGCGAAACCAATTAAGGTCATGATAGTCAACAAAATAAAATTATATAGTTGTTTCGATAGAATCACTGCAGCAGGCGAGGTAACAAAGTAATAATAATTAAATCGTTCGTTACGTTCGAGCAAAAAACTTCGTGCAGCCGCATTTAAGGAGGAAAACAATAATAAAATCCAAAATACAGCATTCCAGGTAGATGGGCTTAAATCACCGGAGCGACCATAAAAAGCATAATATGTAATCAGTACCGCTCCAATTAAATACACCAAAACAGCTTGTAACATGTACTTCACCCGGAATTCTAAGATACATTCTTTTCGAAGTAAGAGGTAAATTTGTCGTAGTAAGGGCATTCCGATCCTATAATTTTGTAGCAAGTTAATCTGAATTTAGTATTTTTGCATCCCATGTTAGATAAAATAAAGACCATCAGCGAACGCATTGAAGCGTATACCATTGAAACCAAAGACCAATTGGAGCAATTCCGTTTAGAGTTTTTGAGTCGTAAGGGTGAAATCACCGCGCTGTTTGATGATTTTAAAACCGTAGCACCGGATATTAAAAGAGCCGTTGGGCAAGAATTGAATAAATTAAAAGTAGCGGCTCAAAATCGGTTTGATTCCATACAGGAACAATTCGAACAATCGACCGATAGTAAACATACACTACGAGCAACAGATTTGACGTTGCCGGTTATTCCAAACCAATTAGGAGGAAAACACCCGATATCTGTCGTCCACGACCGCATCGTGGAAGTATTTGAACGTATGGGATTCAACTTATCGGAAGGCCCGGAGATAGAAGACGATTGGCATAACTTTTCTGCATTAAACTTTCCGGAGAACCATCCTGCCAGGGAAATGCAGGATACTTTTTTTATTGAGAAAAATCCGGATGTCGTATTGCGGACCCATACCTCAAGCGTGCAAGTACGTGTAATGGAAAACGAAAAACCTCCGATACGGACGATTTCTCCCGGAAGAGTCTATCGGAATGAAGCCATTTCAGCCCGCGCCCATTGCATGTTTCATCAGATTGAAGGGTTGTATATCGATAAGCAAGTAAGCTTCTCCGATTTAAAAAATACTTTATATCATTTTGCTAAAGAATTATTTGGCGCAGAAACTCAAATACGATTTCGTCCTTCTTACTTTCCATTTACAGAACCGAGTGCGGAGATTGATGTAAGTTGTTTTATTTGTAATGGTAAAGGGTGCGGAGTGTGTAAACAAAGTGGTTGGGTTGAAATTGGCGGTGCAGGCATGGTAGATCCGAACGTTTTACAAAACAATGGTATCGATCCTAAAAAATACAGCGGCTTTGCCTTTGGTATGGGAGTAGAACGAATAACAATGTTGAAGTATCAAATTAAAGATTTGCGTTTGTTTACTGAAAACGACATACGTTTTTTACGACAGTTTAAACATATTCAATAAAAAAAACCTCGAAGACTTCCTTCGAGGTTTTTTTTATCTATTTTTTTCAGGATCATAGCTAACAAAAAAAGCGAGATACAAAGCCCGAGATAATCGAAATATATAGGGAGATAAGGCTAAGAGTACCAACACTAATAAAACGAAATAAAGAAAGGCGTTGACATACGGTTGCAACCAAATAGCATACGCTAAAAATAAGGGCATAAAAAAAGCTACGTTCAACATATAACTTACATACATCCCTCCATAATAAAATCCGGGTTCGGGTTCCATTTTCAATCCGCAACAACTGCAGTGTTCTACCATTTTATGTCCATCCCGTATCGCAAACAAGGAGGACTTTACAAACATATTCCCTTTACGACACTTGGGACATTTTAACCGAACGACACTCCAAATAAAACCAAACATATAGATTTTGTTTCTATGTGCTAAGGTACGAATATTTCATCAAGATGATAAAATAGTTGTATCTTTAACCCTATGTCTGCATTTGATTCCCCTTCTACACTCTTGATTACATGTGCTCCGGATGTAAAATCGATTACGGAGAAAGAAATTACCCGCTTAGGATATTCGATATTGGATAGTACTCCATCCGGTATTCGTTTGCATGGCACTGCAACGGATGGTATGCGTCTTTGTTTGTATTTAAGAACTGCGAGTAAAGTATTGTATCAAGTAGCTACCGGTTCTGCTCATAACCCGGATCAATTATACCAATGGGTTAATAAAATAGAATGGAACACCTTTTTTACCATTCAAGATTACTTTAGTATAGAATCCTTTATACAAAACGACACCATACGCGATAGTCGATTTGCCAATCAAAAATGTAAAGACGGTATTGTCGATTATTTTAGTGCCTTATATGGCAAACGTCCTAATACAGGTCCTGAAAAAGATAAAATCGTTTTGTTTTTATTTTGGAAACAGAACGATGCCGTTATCTATTTAGATTTATCCGGAGAACCGTTAACCAAACATGGCTATCGAATTCATCCATGGAAAGCCCCAATGATTGAATCATTGGCGGCTGCTGTCATTCAGTCTACCCAATGGGACCAGAATAGTTTGTTTATTAATCCTATGTGTGGAAGTGGAACATTAGCCATCGAAGCAGCTTTGCTTTCCAGTGGGAAGACCAATGGACATATACGTAGGAACTTTGGTTTTATGCATCTAAAAGGATACGTTGCAGCACAATGGTATGCGTTGAAAGATGAAGCATTAAAGTACATTCGTTTACGTATTCCCTTTCCTATATACGCCAGTGATATAGCAGAAGAAGCTATTACTGCTGCAAAAGAAAATGCTAAAAAAGCAGGTGTAGATCACTTGATAGAATTTAGTGTTCAAGACTTTAAAGATGTAGTGGTTCCTAGAGGAAAAAAAGGTGTTATCGTACTTAATCCGGAATACGGAGAACGATTAGGTGAGGAAGAAAAACTTATGACTACTTATAAAGAAATTGGTGATTTCTTTAAAAAGAAAGGTAGTGGGTATATAGGATATGTATTTACCGGAAATATGGATTTGGCGAAACACATAGGTCTTCGAACATCTAAAAAAATGATTTTTCATAATGCCCGAATTGAATGTCGTTTATTAGAATATGAATTGTATGAAGGTAAAAAAGTAGTACGTGTAAAAGAATAAATACTCGGTAGGGGAATTTTTTGAAGCATTTTACTGTAGTATAGTAAATCCATTACTTCATAATATGTCCTTTCCCTTTACTTCCTCTTTTCTCTCATCCGGTTTAACCTATACGGAATATACCCAATTATTTGAACGATTAGTCAAAGAAGGCGCTACCACTGGAGCAGACCAATCTTCTGCCATGATAGAATACACTAAAATGAACTTGGTGCGCTCTCATCGAATGAACAAAGTGACAATCCTTCCGGATGCTTTAAAAGATAGATTGAACTCGATTACAACTCCTTTATACTTTGTATTGATTACTGAACCATGGTGTGGTGATGCGGCACATTCCGTACCGGGAATAGCTCAACTGGTTGATGCTGTAAAGAATTCCGAACTGCGTATCTTTCTTCGAGACGAACAAACGGACTTGATGAATGCTTATTTAACCAAAGGAGGAAAAGCCATTCCCATGCTGATAGTACTTCGTCAAGATACCTTAGAAGAACTTTTTCACTGGGGCCCTAGACCTGCAGCAGCGCAAGAATTAGTATGGGATCATAAAAAACGCCCGGACTATACAAAAGAAGCCATGGTGAACGATGTATTTAAATGGTATAGTCAAAATAAAAACCAATTGGTATTGGAAGAAATTTCTCAATTACTCGAGCAATCCATTGCTATACCATCGGTTCCCAATGTCTAAACAAAGCAGCTTGACCTTTTGGGTCTCCTTCTATTGTAACATTCCATAACAAGACTCTTTGTATAGTAAACAGGTTACCTGTAGAAGATATTCGGATACCATGATAATCTTCTATATATCCTTTCTCTGCGGCTTGTTGTAATAAGTAATTTCGTTCTTCTTGACTAACTTCCGGTGCTGAATATTTTGAAGGAAGTTGAGTAAAAGCATCCCACGATAGTTCCCACAGTTGTAATGCCATCTGATTACCATAGTTGAATACCGGTATAGCTTCTAGTCCATGAGAAACCACTACAAATGGAGCGTGGTATAAGAGATAGGCCAAATCCTGTAAGGTATTACAATGCGGAAACAAATTATTTCCTGTTATTTTTTGGTAACTTTTTACTAAATGTTGCGAATGCGCTTGTACCCAAGTATTCTCCCAAGGTTTTAATTTCTGCATTAGAATAGTTTTAGTAACTTGTATGGATTTACAAAGTAACTATGTACGGAAGAATTTATCAAACATTTATTTCCTCTCCCATCGGCTATTTAATTATTAGTGCTGCTTCTCTTATCTATTTAAGTTGGCCGCCGATACACGCCTCATTTCTAAGTGTATTGGCCTTCGTACCCATCTTGATGTTAATCGACAAATGTGTAAATCAACAATATTCGACAGCAAAAATTGTCTTATATATTTATAGTGTATTAGCTTTGTGGAATGTTTCGACTACATGGTGGATTTATAATGCTACAGCTGCGGGTGCCGTCTTTGCTTTATTAGTAAATGCATTGTTGATGTTAATCCCATTTGTCTTTTTTATTCTACTCTATAAAAAAGGTTCCATTGTTTTAAGTTATGTCGCCTGGGTAAGCTTCTACATCACGTTTGAATATTGGCATTTGAATTGGGAATTATCATGGCCATGGTTAACACTCGGGAACTGTTTTGCCAAAATGCCCTATCTTGTTCAATGGTATGAGTATACCGGTGTCTTAGGAGGTAGTATTTGGATTTTAGTTTCTAATCTAGTTCTTTTTCATGCTTTAAAATTTCCATCAAGAATCAACACGACTATTGTTTCGATGGTGCTTGTTTTACCGGTTGCCCTATCATTTCTACTCTATTATACTACAGAAGAGACAGGTATAGGGGTTAAAGTAGTCGTTGTACAACCCAATATTGACCCTTACCTAGAAAAATTTCCAGGCTCGTCTCAATTTATTGCTGAAGGAAAACAAATAGAACGCTTTATCTCTTTGACTAAACAAGGACTTCAACAATCCCTTCCTACTACTTCTACTCCTATTGTGTTATGGCCGGAAACGGCTCTTCCCCTGTATGTAGACGAAACGAATATTCGACAACAAAAACTATTGCTATATTTAGACTCCTTTGCCAGAGCCGAACGAATACTATTGATAAGTGGAATTGATTCCTATAAATATTATGGATCCGAAAAAGGAAGTGCTACTGCAAAAATATCTAGTATAGATGGAGTTAGTTATTACGATACTTATAATGCTGCTATTGGATTTCAAGCACAAGATAATTTTCGTATCTACCATAAATCGAAATTAGTACCCGGTGTAGAGAGTTTGCCTTACCCGGAAATATTCGGTGGCTTAACGGCTAACTTGGGTGGTATCGTCAGCACTTTAGGATATGACACAACTACGACCACCTATTTTACAAAAGATGGAATAGGTGTTAGTCCTGTGATTTGTTATGAATCTATTTTCGGAGATTACGTTCGAAAATTTGTAGCCGGAGGGAGTTCTATTATAGGCATTATCACAAACGATGGTTGGTGGGGGAAAACACCGGGACATCAACAGCATTGGCATTATGCTCGACTAAGAGCTATCGAAAACAGAAAACCGATAGCTCGAGCTGCTAACACAGGGATTTCCGGTTTTATAAATAGTAGAGGTGATATTTTAGAAGAAACATCGTATTGGGTAAAAGATGTGCGCGCGCACCTTCTACACGTAAACAAGGATACAACTTTCTATACAAAACAGGGAGACTATTTAGGAAGAATTAGTATTTGGATTAGTTTGCTAGTATTCATTGTTTCATTCTTTGTAAAAAAATGACACCGGAAGCGTTAAAACAACTTTGCTTACACGTTACGAAAGTAGCCCGTAGTGCAGGAGATTTTCAGTTAGTAGAAGCTCGGAAATTTGATCCTTCTATCATAGAATACAAAGGAAGTAATGATTTGGTCTCGTATGTTGATAAAGAAACCGAATTATTAATTACAAGTCAACTTCAATCCTTACTACCCGAAGCCGGCTTTATTACAGAAGAAGGTACAATGGTTACTTCAGATAAAGCGTATCAATGGGTTATCGACCCCCTGGACGGTACTACTAATTATTTGCATCAACTCCCCTTATTTTCTGTTAGTATAGGATTACTGTATAAGCAAAACATTCTTTTAGGTGTTGTATATGTACCGTATTTAAATGAATGTTTTTATGCCTGGTCCGGAGGAGGAAGTTGGTTGAACGGAGAGCCGATTCATGTTTCTCGACAAACTACTTTGAATACAGCATTAGTCGCAACCGGTTTTCCGTATTCTTTACTCAATAAAAGTGAGGCTTATTTTTCTATTATAAAAGAATTTGTAGAGCGTACTCATGGTGTGCGACGTTTAGGAAGTGCGGCGATAGATTTGTGTTATGTGGCTGCAGGACGTTTTGAAATGTACTTTGAATTTAATTTAAAAACATGGGATGTAGCCGCCGGTATCCTTATCGTACAAGAGGCGGGCGGTAAGGTAAGCAACTTTATGGGCAGTGAAGAAGGGGTAATCGAAGGTAGAGAGGTTGTAGCATCCAATGGAGGAATACATCCAGCCTGTATGGATGTGATAGAAAGTAAATGGATAAGTTGAAATAAAGTAACGAGCGGAAATACTTTTTTAATAAGCACCTCCTACTTCAATATTAGCTCCCGCACAAACAGGTGTTTAGCCGCTAACAGTTGAGTTATAATGAAAAGGAAAACCATACAACGTCACCAAGATGTTTTAAAAATCCCTGCGTTTATATCCGCGATTAGAATAAAAAATTAAAAATCTAAAGGAGCGAAGAATACTTCGCTCCTTTCTTAATTTAACGACCATTAGAGCCTTGATTGTTATTATTTCCGTTAGGAGTACTAGGCGGATCGGTTGTGTTCTGTGGGTTGCTAGAATTACCAGAGGGATTGGTTTTCGCTCGTTCTAAATCTTTAGCTGTACAAGGTCCTATAGGATCGCCATGTTTTAAATGCGCGGGCACCGCACTCGCTCCCACTGTTATGGTTTGTGGATTTCCGGTGTTCCCGGGGGAAAATGACAAATCGTTACCTTGTGCTCTCCCTAGGTGCTGTTCCGGTAGAAGGCTGTGGAGTTGACGGTGGTGTAACCGGTTGACTGGGTTGTGTCTGCTGTTGTGGTGCAGGAACAGGTTGCGGTTGCTCCTGTTGTCTTGGCTGTTGTGGAGAAGGCTCCTGCTGTGGTGTAGGAACAGGCACTTGTGGTCTACTCGGTTCTTGTGGTTGAGGTTGGGACTTCTGTGGCTGTTGGGGTTGCACACGACCACTTTCTAGATCTTCTTGTGTACATCCACCTATTTTATCTCCATGATTTAAATGTGCTTGTAAAGCACTTCTTGGTATACGGATGGATTGTGGGTTACCCGTATTCCCCGGTGGATAATGACAAATCCATATATACTCATTATCCGTCGATGGAGTAGTCGGTTGTTGTTGCGGTTGCTGCTGCGGTTGTTGCGGTTGCTGCGGCTGCTGCGGCTGCGGCTGTTGTTGAATAACTTGTGGAATTTGTTGTATCACCGCCGGTACTGTATGCTTTAGTAAATCATTCCCATTACATGGACCAATGTGATCGCCATGATCCAAGTGCGCTTTCAACGCAGTACGTCCAACCGTTATCGTTTGTGGATTTCCGGTATTACCGGGTGGGATATGACAAATCGTAATTTTGTCATCTAAATCACTGTTGTTTCCACATTCAGATGTGTTGGAAAGATTACAAGAACAATCTGTCGTGACCGTAGATTCTATGGTACCTAAGTTAGCCTCAATGCCATTGATATCGCATATCCCCACTACCCCTCTAATTTTCCCATTTCCATTTATGGTCGTTCTTCCGGATATAGAGAGTGCGGTACATGTCGTACTTGAACTTTGAATACTACCATTTACGGTAATGTCTTTGGTAATCCATTTAGATCCTCCATTCATTGTTAATATACCATTACCATTTACAAATGTCGCGTTACCTACTTGAATGGTTCCGGTATGATCCAACATATGATCAATATGAAAATCTCCGGTGACAGTTATTTTACAAGCATTCGTAAACTGAGCAGAGCCATTAATTTTGAAATTTCCGTTTACCGTTAAGACTCCGGAATTACATCCGATATTGTTATTATTAAAACTACTATTAACCGTCATCGTTCCGGTATTTCTAAAAATCGCATTAGCATTTATATTAAAATCACCGGAAACAGACGCTTGACCATGATTTTCAAATCGTCCATTAAATGTAATATTGCCGAAATGAACTGTTCCAAAGTTCCGGAAATCGGAGCTCGGATTATTCATATTCATATTACTAAATGTCGCCTCTCCATTCACAATAATTTGACCTTTATTAAAGTTAATATTGTTAATGGTAGCATTAGAACAAATAACCAATTGTCCTCCATTCATATCTATGCTACCGTTGAAGTTCGATGCTATACATACTTTTTCACCTTCTGCAACGGTAATTTGGGTTGCTGCAGCATCGACTGTTGTATGACACGTCGAGCAATTGGTAAAGGTAGGCTCATTTCTTCCTAAACAATCATTTCGCGTTGGCCCTGTTTGTATAGATACCTGTGGCGTACACGTAACCGTTCTCTCGGCTACAACTTGTCCACTTGTATTCGTTGCGGTAACTTTTATTAGCGTTTCTCCTTCGATCTGTACAGGAAATTCTAATACTGAATTAGCGAATGTCAAGTTTTGATTTTGGATATAGGTGTTCCCAACTTGTACTTGAAGTTGTTGCAGTGTTTGTATATGTCTTACTTGTAATCGTACACGTGTAGTACAACCGGGAAGTGCCATACCGTTTCCCGTTGGGAATATCCAGGTTAACTCCGGATTTGGAATTGGAGTACATTGAATACTAATACTCTTTTCTATTTTCTTCGTTTTATTTCTAGCGACTACTTTGATAGTAGTAGTACCCATAATCGATAAAGTAAATTTAACGATATGCGTTGCTTCGTTATATGTAATGCTATCCGATGATAGAGGTTGATTATTCACCCAAACGGATACACTATCTTTAGAAGAAATATTTCGAACATACAAGGCTACTTCTTCTTTACAGGTAGTAGAGGTAGAGGCTGTGGTGCTCGGTGTTATAAATTGAATTTCAGGTATCAAAATAGGAGCACAAATTAATTGTCGACTGGCTTGTGCTTCTCCATCTTGATTTCGGACCTGAATGGTTATCGTTGTGGGCTGAGTGAACGTAGTGGTGAATCGTAATTCTCCGGTAGTAGGTTGAAACGATAATGCAGTGGCAGGTATGGCTGTTTGATTAGCCCATACTGTAACATCATTCAGCGAGTTGATATTTGTCAATTGAACTACAAATTGTTCTGCACACGATTCAGAAGTTACACTTGGTGCCATTGGTGAAAGTATCGTTACCGTTGGAGGCGTTGGAGGAATACAAGTGTAGGCTATACTTTTTACGTCACTTCCGTCATTTGTACGTACTTTAATGTGTACGGAAGTAGTTCCGGTGTACTGAATAGGTAGATCGATTTTACCGGTAGACGATGTGAAGGTGTATTGAGTGGAATCTAAAGTGGTAGATCCTACTGTGATTTCTATTTCCCGGTTATAGAGTACATTTCGAACAATGGCCTTTACAGTATCACTACAGTTTCTGGAACTGACGGATGTAGTAGTAGGATGTAGCAGCGTAACTGTAGGAATTACAGTAGGCTTACAGGTTAACTGTATAGGTGTCGATGTTGAACCGGCTGCTGTTTTTACTTTTACGGTGTACGTTACTGTTCCTGTAAACTCTACAGGGAAAGACAACAAACCGGTTGTTCTATCCCATGCAAGAGACCCCATAGTTATCTGGGTATTGTTCTTAAAGACGGAGATTTGTTGGATAGAATCTACGTGTATAGTTTTTAGTTGTATTACTTCCGTGCAAGACTTAGATATGTATGGGGATGCAGTTGGACTAACCAATACCAAGGTCGGAGGTATTAATGGTTTACATTCCAATGCAATCGTTTTAACATCAGAACCTCCGGAAGTAGACGCTTGTATTTGGACTATTTTAGAACCGGTAAACCGAATGGGAATAGTTAGTTTCGTAGTAGCAGTATCAAAGCGCCATTGAGTAGAGGGTAAAATATTCCCATCTACTAGTACTTGTATTTGAGCAGATGAGGTAACATAACGCAGCGTTGCTGTTATGGTCTCATTACAAGTAGTAGAAATCCACGGACTAGATGTAGGTTGAAGTAGTACTATTTGAGGAGGATTCACTTGTTGACACAATAATTGTATGGAGCGTTTGACATAGCCACCTGCTGTATTGATGATTATATCAAATGTAGACGTTCCGGTAAAACGAATCGGAACGGTAAGTTCACCGGTCGTACTGAGCGTAGCATCTGTAGCTGTATATTTAGTTCCATTTAAAATAAACTGAATTTGTTGTATCGATGTGATTCCGCTAACTCGAGCTATTATTGTTGATCTACAATCAGTAGTCGCTACTATTCCATTTGAAGGAGACACCATCGTAATATCAGGTGCAATAGCAGGATTACAAGTTAATTGTATGGTTTGAGTCGCTTTACCTAAGGAATTTACTGCTTCAATCTGAATGGTTGAAGTTGTCTGTATACTCACCGGGAACCGCACCGTTTTGTCTGAAGGGTTATAGATAATATCACCGGAGGCCACAGGTACTGTATTATTTCGAACGAGTACTTGAGTAGCCGATTGAATATTTTCAATCGTTACTACTACCGTGTAACTACAAGATGGACTAGTATAGGGAGACGTTGCTGGAACTAATAACCGTATGACAGGTAAAGCGCCAATTGGCGGTGGAGTAGAGGCTGCACACTGTACATCAACTGAGGCCGTTCGAAGACTTACGCTATTTTGAACAGTTATAGAAAGTTTATGAATTCCTGGTGACAGCGTATAATTCAGAACGATATCTCCTGTTGCCGCATTGAATGTATAATTGGATGGGTCAATAGGTAGACGATTATCATAAATGGTTAGTTGATTTTTATCTGTTATTCCGGTTGACACGGCTACCAAATTGATTTGGCAATTCGGCAAAGTTGAATTTGTAGCAGGTGTAACAATTCGTATTGACGGAGCACTTCTGGGAGCCGGAGTGGGTACAGGGACAGGAGTGGGTACCGGTGTTGGAACCGGAACAGGGGTAGGCACCGGTGTTGGAGTGGGAATAGTTCTAGGAACTGGTGCACAGGCAAAGGTTAACGTTTGGGTGTTTGTTCCCGAAGCGTTTTGTGCTCGAATGACTACATTCGTTGTCGCTTGAATAGGAAAGTTTAACGTTAGTTGTTGACTAGCCGCGTTAAAGCTATAACGGGAGGATGGTACTGTAGCTCCATTTGCCAGGACGGTAACATCTGTTATGCTATTGACATGTTGTATTCTCAACATAGCATTGACAAAACAATCTGTAGTACTTTGAGAGAGTACTTCTATCACCGGAACTGGAAGAACAACAGGGGGTGGTGGTGGCTCTATACATTGAATCGTTAGTTTCTTAGAGTCCTCACCGGCACTATTTCGGGCTTCAATCTCTACTTCCAACATTGAGGCTACCGTCGTCTGTATTACTAATTCTTGTGTCGATTTATTGTAATAGTAGGCATTGTCATCCAGCAAGGTATTATCCAGGTAAACATAGATTTGTTCTTTACCTGTTACATTTTTTATTAATGCGCGAATTTCTACTCTGCAATTAGTGACTTGAGCCGGATTCGTTCTTGGATAGATAATGCTTACTTCCGGCGCACGTACATATTCCGGTGTCGTTACAGTGCTTTGTTGAACGGTGGTAGCACCTCTCACTCTTCCCCATCCTTTTCCTATACCTACACTAATCCCAAGACTAGTGTAATGATAGAGATCATTTTTCAATGTAGGTTGATTTAGATTATCCCAACGATTGCCATCTAATAAATCTGTTTTGGTAAACGTTACTTTATGCTCAAAGGTCATATATGTTCTCGTACCCATCCGAATACCCATACCTAGTCCGAAAGCAGAAGAAAAGACCCAATGTGGTAATCGTTTGTTTTCAGCATACGATTCAAAATTATAATCCCTCAAAGCGGCTAAATCATTTCGAGTAAAACTATTGCTAATGCCCGTATTCACTAGATTATAATTATAAGTATTTCCTATACCATCCAATTGATCAATCCGAGTTGTATAACCGGTTGTTCCTATTCCTCCGAATGCATAAAATTTAAAATGAGACCGAGCTCTAAGCCTATTCAAAATAAGCATACCTTCTAAAGACCACTCATCCGTTTTGGTATAATGATTTTGAAATACGTACCCAAGGCCGGAATAATCTAACAAAGGATTGTACGTTCCATTCAATGCCGGATTGTTAAGAATGCCGGTGCTTCGTTGAATATCTTGTCCATACATCCAGGTTCGTAGGTATCGACCTCTTAAAGAAAATCCAAAAAGACTGGTATTATTTTGTATGATGGCACGCTCCAAGGTCATCCCCCAACCAGTACCCATGCGGGCTCGCACATCGGATTTTTGCCAAGCACCTCCCCAATTGGCCCCTACACTCCATTTCCCGAAAGTGATTTCGCTGCCTTGTGCATAGGTTTGTTGCATTTGGAGAAATAAGAACAAAACTGCAATTCCAATCTGTAAAAAACGTTTCATATACTTTAATAAATAGTGGGCATTTGTTAAAACCCATAAAACCATGCCAATTTAAATAAACAATGTTAATACAAGTGTAAATCGGGCCTAATTCTGTATTTTTGAAAGAAATAAATAGAACAACATGTTATCCTACGGATTTCAAGACCTAATTGTTTTTGTGCTGGTGACGATAGCGGTCCTTTATTGGATGTTTAGAATCCGCAAATCCTTGTTTTCAAAAAAAGATACGGCCTGCATTAGTTGTGGCTGTGCGGCTTCACCTCCTAAAAAGGCTTTTGAGCCGAAAAAATAAAATAATTCCACCATCCCGCTTTAAGCGTCGTATATTGATAATATGCCGTAAGAACATTTTTTTTGGATGCTTCCGTAACCTTCGGGTGGAATATATTATAGAACCAAGAAACCATCCAACCGAGGAAGAATGCTCTATATAGGCGTTTTGCCGATGGTCGAATATTTTCTGTAATGTTATTCCAATCTAAATGTACGAATCCCACTTGGTGCGCAAATGCATCAAAATTATCTTTCGTTTCAAAAAAAGGAACGGCCCATCCGTGAGCCCAAGCATCTAACTGTTTAGCCCCTTTAGGTGACGGAGTTTGTATAATAAAAAAATCAGCCATCACTAAGCGGCCACCCGGTTTCAAAACTCGATAGGCTTCTTTCAAAAAAAGTTGTTTGTCGGCAGCATGACATATACTTTCAATAGCCCAAACGACATCGACGGATTGGTCCTCTATATTCATGGAAGTAAAATCATCTACTTTTAATTCAGCTAAGTATCCTATGCCTAACCTTTGTATCCTTTTATTTCCTTGAGCACATTGTTTATCACTTAAGGTAATTCCGGTAACTTTTGCTTGACGATGAGTGGCTAACCATACAACAGATCCTCCTATTCCGCATCCTGCATCTACTACTTTTTCACCCGGTTGTATACTAACCGAGGTTGCCATTACATCATTAATCTTATTTAAGGCTTGCACAAAGGATTTAGTCGTGTCGTCCCAATAACCGTAATGCAACGCGTGTGCTTTTTGTAATTTCCAAAAAAATCGATAATGGTCCTCGCTGACATGATAATATTGAGCGATTTGATCTGAAGAAAAGACTTTTTTATTCATCCCCTTACGCCCAGATTTTAGTTCCTTCTGTACAATTACGACACATATCAATACTACTTCTACTGGTTAACAATTGCGCTCTGAAATCTCGATAAGAAGTATTGTTCCAAATCGAATACAAAGAATGGGTAAAAACATTCCCCATACTATAGTGTGCATCCTTGTCAAAACAACAAGGCACTACTTTGCCATCCCAAGTAATAACACATTGGTGCCACATTTTCCAACACTGATTATCTAAAGCATTCTTTAACCGATAGGAACCATCCGACATGCGTTTGTATCTCGAATACTTTTCTTGAGTAGGAATCAAGGGAGAACCTTGTTCATATTGATAGATTTGTGCCGTTTTTAATCGCACCTCATCTACACCTAGTGCAGAGCCTAATTCTATTACAGCCGGAATATCTTTTTCATTGGGAGCTACTACTAAAAATTGAAATATGATATGTGGGGTAGAGGACTGTAGTTCTTTTTTCCAATACAAGAGTTGTTTTGTTCCATCTATAACCTTTGAAAGACTTCCTCCTACCCGATACTGTTCATAGGTATCTTGAGAAACTCCGTCAATAGATATAATGATTCGGTCCAAACCGGATTCCACTGTCTTCTTTGCCATTTCCGATGTTAAATAATGTGCATTGGTAGACGTTGCGGTGTATAGATTTCTTTTTTTGGCATATGCCACTTGTTCTAAAAAGGATGGATTCAAATAAGGTTCGCCTTGAAAATAAAAAAGGATATACCAAATATCTTTTGCAATGGTATCGATACATTGTTTGAAATTTCCCAATTCCAACATTCCGGTAGGACGAGTAAAAGAGCGTAAGCCACTTGGACACTCCGGACAACGCAGATTACACGATGTTGTAGGCTCAATGGAGATCGCTATTGGCATAGCCGGATGAAAGGTAAGCTTAAACCATTTTGCTATATAAAAACTAACGACTACCAAGATAGCATTGATACTTCTTCGTAAAGTAAAATGAGAAAGTATATTCCATGTATCTTTTGATACCCACATTACCATCGCATACTTAATGCTACCGACATACCCTGACCTGATGTAATAGAAGGAGCTACCAGGTATTCTATCCAAAACAATTGTGTGGAAATAAAATATTTATCTGCAAAGGATTTCGCCACACCTAATTCTACATCAAGATTGCCGAATCCACCGAAAGATAGGCCAGGTTGAATAGCTAGGCTTTTGGAGAAATAGTAAGCCCAACGAGTATAGAGCTTCGGCATATAACCCGGTGCTGCTATCATCTTAACTCCAAAGAATGATGTCCACTTTTTACCAAAATCTTTTGAGCCTCCTAAATGAAACGTAGAGGGCATTAATATTAGTTTGTTTTCTATTTTCGGTTGAATTCCAAAATTTTGCAAAATCGTATCTATTGTAATACCGGTAAGCTTAAAGCCTTCTTCACCAAAAATATTGTCTACCGCAATCCCTTCATATCGAAAAGTTCCACTTTCATTGTAAGAGGTCAATTGCCCGGAACGAATAAAACCTATATCCCGAATTTCAGCCGATATGTTCCACTTCTTCCACTTCGTTTGAAAATATAAATCGGTAAAGGCTCCTAATCCCGCTTTGGAAGAAGCGTTGGAATAGAATGCTTGTATATCTCCACTTAATTCTAGGTACGCGCCATTTTGTTCTGTAAACAAAGCGCCTTGTTCCATTTTAACTTTAAGTATATTAGATGCTCTGGAAACGCCGAATCTACAACCGATTTCAGCAGTAGCAGCTTTTCCTATCGATTTTCTATACCCAATGAAAATATTTTGTGTCGTAAGACCAAGTATCGATAAGGGCTCCAATGAAGCGGACGATCCGGCATATGATGCATTGCCCTTAAAGACTAAGGTAAAGGCGTCTTTGCTAAAATTACCACTATAAAAATCTTTATAGGTAATGCCGGCTTCCCATTTTCCCTTAGCCGTTTGAAGGAAACCATAAAGTCCTCCTTGTATGCATGAACCTAATCTATTCGACGGACCTGCCCTATCTAATTGATCATCGATTAAATCCGCATCAATAAAAGAGCGTTTGTATAAAAATTCGGTAAAGAAAGTATTAGTAATAAAAGAACTGTTTATATCTCCTCCGGCCCATGAGGAAACAAAGTGTTTGTATTCACTTGAAGTACTGAATGATGCATTTTTTCTTTCCAATAAAAACATCTCCGGTCGATCCACCTCATATTGTCCTAAAACAACTGGAACAGAAGCAACACAGAATATAAATAGACCTAAAGTAATTCTAGTAAGTATCATTGATTAATTCCTATTGTTAAATCTCCTGATATTTTTAAATCAATAAAGTACGTACTATATAATTTAACAAACGAGTTATTGGGTTTAGAATCGACTTGCACTTTGAATACCACGTCGGTGCATCGATCGATAAGGGCATTCAATCTTCCTTCCGAAAAATAAATCGGAATAACGGCTGAAGAGGGAACTTCTACAATTCCATTGGCATTAACAACCCCGGCAGGTACTACAGGACTAGTCAATTCCGAATCAATAAGCAGTCCGTTGTTATCTAAAAACAAGAGTTCTACTTGAATATCCAAAGGATACATATTATCTACCAATAAGCGCAAGGTACCGGAACGGGCTCCGGTGGTGCGAAGTGACGAAGCATCAAACGCTGCTGTGTCCGATAAGACTAATTGTTCTGCTTGAACTTGAAGTGGTATCTCAACATCAATCGTAGCATTTAAACTAACACCGGAACGGGCAAAGTCTTCATACGATTGATCATTACCCAATGGGTTAGTTGTAAAATCTCCTATATAATACAATTTATCAGGCTGTATATTAATTAAATCTACAGCGTTGGTATTCGAAGACAAGTCTATTACGGTAGTTTGGGGGGTAAGTGGATTATCGGTTGCTTCTTGAATAGCTTGATAGGTATTTAGAATAGGTCCTGTTAAGGTTGCGGATTGAGAAGTTTGAGTATTTACGGTTTGTAAATGTGTAATCTTACCTTGAGATGGAATGCCTAAACTATTTTCAACACTGGCTACTATCCGAATACTATCAAATGCTAAATAATTCGCTTGAACATTTTTAAAGACATCGATATCGATTTCTTCCGGTCCAAAGGCAATAGTGTCTTGTCCTAGGTATCCTTTGATATAAGAAGGTTTAGCATCTTCCAGTGTAAGGGTTATATCTAAACTGTCTGCTAAGGATAAATTAACCACTCTACCGGTATAATCTATACGGCCTACCAGTGTCCCGTAAAAGGTATTAAAGGTATCTCGATTTACACCCGTCAATTCCAAGTTATAGCCACTAAAATCAGATACAAATTGTTTGTATGAAGTTCCACCTGGAGGAGCCGGTGGTACTTCCGCATAAAATATAAATGTTTCTCCATTTTTAGTTGCAGATGGAATTTCATACGAAAATCGAACCGTATCTTCGGCTGTCGAATACACGTCTGCCCGAACTCGACCTTGACGAATTGTTGCTAAGGTTAAACGAACATCGTCTAAGCCTAATAGCGTTACATCAGAGGTTTCGTTTACCACTTCCTGAGCCGGGAAAATAGCCGTTGCTTCAAATACTTGTAAATTGGAAACTGTCAAGGTAATCACAATAGCAGAGGCTGTATCAACAATTACACTGGCTCCTTGAATATCCAAATCAGCAATAGAAGCGACCAAGTTCCCCTCAATTGTTTTACCGGCTAAATCTTCCGTATTCGTTTGAGTACTATTAGGCGTTAAATTTATAAATTGTTGATTCGTTATGATCTCATTGCCATTTTTATTTCTTAACTGCAATTGTATATTACTTAATGTTAAGGGTAATCGATTAAGCGCTTGTATTGTAAGGGTCCCTTGAAGTAAGGTAGCCGTTCTGAAAAAATCATTTACATCTATATCGACCGGACCAGCTGTGATGTTATCTATATTCGGAATAGTAGCCGGAATTCCCAAACGACCTAAATTGTGTGCTAGAAATATTTGATCCCCAAGAGGACTACCTTGTGCTTTTAATTGGCGCGCTATTTCACCGAGAGATATTCTACGCGTAAGGGTTTGATTCGCTAAAACTAAAGTGGAAAGTTTTACTGTTCTTTTAAACTGTGGCGCTTCCAAAGTTACTAACGAATCTATGGTATAGGTAAATAACTTTTTTCGTTGAACAAGAGTTAAAGAATTATCCGATTCTACTTTTATACTGGTATCGGTCGATAAGTTTGCCAAGTTTAATTTTGTTTTTACCAAGGGAGCTAACACATTCGTATCCCATCTCGGACGCTCAAACTCCCGTTGGCATGCCCATAATAAGGCTCCGATTGATAATAATCCCCAAAGGAGTGCTCGGCTATTTTTTGAATGCATATTATATTAAAATGAATATTAAATGTAGTAAATTATATAGTAAATTAATAATACCTTTATTTTAGTTACAATACCGTAACTTTAACGTATTAACTTGTACGTAAGTCTATACAAAGTAATGAATATACGTTTCTTCTTCTCATTTATACGATATTGCTGTATAGGGGTAACTCTTTGGGGTTATACTTGTTTCGGTCAAATATCCGGTGTAGTGAATACGTATATAGACGTTACTGCAATAGATTATGCTTGCCATAGAGTAACGGTTAGTTCCGCTTCGGGTTATGCTGTAGGAGATTTGGTGGTGCTCATTCAAATGAAAGGGGCGTCCATTAACACTACCGTAACGTCTGCTGCATATGGATCATTGACTTCAATAAATGATGCGGGTAATTACGAATTACAACGCATATTAGCTATCACCGGGAACGATATTTATTTTGTTCATGCCCTATTAAAAACCTATACTATTAGTGGGTCTGTTCAATTAGTTCGTGTTCCGGAATATACTAACGTTTCCGTTAATGGAACCCTAACCGGTTCGAATTGGAACGGAACCACCGGTGGTATTGTAGCCATTAGGGCGAGTGGAACCATAACGTTAAACGCACCTATAGCAGCCGATGGTATAGGATTCAGGGGAGGAAATGCAAGTTTGAATGACCCTTCGGTCAGTTGCAGTTTCTTTTTAAATAATTTTTCATTACCAGCAAGTACCTTAGTATCTCAAAAAGGGGAAGGTATCTATTCTATACCTTTAAATGAGTCCTCGGGAAGAGCTAAAAATACCATAGGTGGCGGAGGCGGTAACAACCACAATGCAGGTGGAGGCGGTGGTGGACTATGGGGAACCGGAGGTCAAGGTGGCAATCAATCTAATGGATGTAATAATGCTGCAACGAATGCACAAGGGGGAATTGCTTTAAATACCCAAATCCCTACTCGATTGTTTTTAGGTGGCGGTGGTGGTGGCGGTCATCAGAATAATGGCCAAGGAACTCGCGGAGGTAATGGAGGAGGTATTATACTCTTGATTGCGGACAATATAATTGGAAATGGGTTTTTAATCTCCGGTAATGGCGAAGCTGCTCCCGATGGGGGTGGAGACGGAGCAGGTGGTGGGGGTAGTGGAGGCTCTATACTACTTCAAAGTAACACCTTTACGAACACGATTGTACAGTCTAACGGAGGGATGGGGGGCGATACCAATAGTCCTAATAGGAGCTTAGGACCTGGAGGAGGCGGAAGTGGAGGCGTAGTCTATTTATCTGTTGCTACATTACCCGTAGGATTAACGATTCAAACTACCGGTGGTTTACCGGGCTTTTCTACTAATGCTTTAGATCCTTCCCTTAACGGCAATCGGAATGCTACTGCAGGCGCATCCGGTACTACGTTGTTCAGCACTACTGTACCCTTCGGAATAATAAACAATACGTGTTTACTTCCCTTGACTCTTCTCGAATTTTCAGCTAATAAAAATACAACTGGCATTCAGTATACGTTTCGCACTTTACATGAACATTCTATAGAGGGGTATTATATTTTAGGTAGCATTGATGGGATACAATTCGATGCGGTTGATTCCATTCTACCTCTGTATGCCTCTTCTATACAAACGTACTCAGGAACGATTCCTTCTTATTATAATTATATACAACTCATCGAAAAAACGACATCTAATCATTGGGTTTCGTTAAGAATACTCGCCGTCTCCTCTCCTGCTTTGGTTCGAGCTTATCCTAATCCTGCGCAAGACTATATAATATTGGAAGGCCTGCCGAATACGTTTTATTCTTATACCCTGTATACCAATGAAGGAAAAGAAGTTGAAAAAGGAAATTTTTGGGGAACTCTTCAAGTACAAACACATCTCTGGAGCAGTGGATTTTATTATATCAATATAAAATGCGAAACCACCTTTTATACACTTAAAATTCTTTTACTACATCCTGAATAGTTTTTTTATCTTTACTATTATGCTATCCGGACCTATCTCCATTCAACGATTTGTTTTTATAACGGGAGTGGTATTGTTTTTTATAAAAATAGTAGCTTGGTGGTTCACTCGCTCTACTTCCATTTTGACTGATGCATTGGAAAGCATTGTTAATATAATTGCTGCCGGATTCACATTATATAGTCTTCGACTTTCACATACTCCAAAAGATCAAAACCATCCCTATGGTCATGGTAAAATAGAATTTATAGCTGCCAGTATAGAAGGTTCGTTAATCATTGCTGCCGGCATTTTTATTTGTATTCAATCCATTAATAATTTAATTCACCCTTCACCTATACAAGAATTGGGCTTAGGAACAATATTAATATTATTTTCTGCTGGAGTAAACTATGGACTGAGTACAGTATTATTACAAAAAGGAAAAAAACTACAACTCTTATCTTTAGTTGCCGGAGGTAAACATTTACAAACAGATACTTGGTCTTCTTTGGGTATTGTGGTAGGCTTAGGATTGATTTATTGGACGCAATGGCTTTGGATTGATGCTGTATTGGCCATTGGTCTGAGTGTATTTATTTTATACAATGGGTTTGTTATTATCCGGAAAAGTGTTGCGGGTATAATGGATGAATCGGATCCCATGTATATAGAAAAATTGATTCAAGTGCTTACGAAATATCGAAAAGATGTTTGGATTGACGTTCACAATTTGCGATTGATACAATATGGAAATGCTTTGCATATTGATGCACACATGACACTACCTTGGTACATGGATATCAAAGAAGCACATGATGAAATCAGTTTGTTAGAAAAGTTAATCGAACACGAATTACAACAACCGGTTGAATTATTTATTCATATAGACCCCTGTATTCCATCCTCCTGTAAAATTTGTAGTGTTTCGGGCTGTCCCAAACGAATTTTCCCGATGGAAGAAAAACAAATATGGAATGCGGCTATTGTATGTTTAAATAAAAAACATAAATCGACCTCAACCCAAATCTAGTACATCTTGTTCCGGAATATTTTTTAATCCGGTATAATTATACTTAACAAAATTACACCAAGTACAATCCTCCTTTCCACATCCTTGCGTAAATTCTGCTTGCATGATTTTAGAATAGACTTCGTTAATTTGTCCTTTTACCAATTCGACGTCACCGGAGGAAATAGGCAGAATAAATCTACTTTTTTTATTTCCTGCTTCTTCTACAAAATCTAATTCACCGGACCGCACTTCAAAAGAAGAAAAGCGCTCGTTTTCCAACAAAATTTTATAAAATACTATTTGTCTCCAATAATCCGACCCTAAAGGTTGTTTCTCGGATGGAGGACTAATTTTTTCCGGTTTGAACTTTCCTGTTTTATAATCCACTACATGAACATTGTTTCCGGAGAACTCCATTTTATCAATCGTACCTTTAATGGGTACTCCATCTACTTCCACGTCCTTCACAGTATATTCAACACGAGTATCTGTAATCCAAGTCGTATGAAAGGAATCGTAATATGCCGGGAGTATAACTTCTTTCCCCAAATGAATATGATATTCATATTGTAAAGAAGTGAAATGTGATTTAACAAGTTTTAACTCTTGTTCATACGCTTCGATCAAAAATGCTTTATCGGGGAATCGCATAGGAGAGGATTTTAACATGGCATTATACATTCGTCGTAATGCTCCATGAATAGCTAAACCAAATCCACTACTGGGTGTACGTGCAGAAGGAACTTGTAAAATATTTTCAAAATAAAAACTGATGGGACATTTTAAATATTTATTCAAGTGCGTTACACTCAATCTATACTTATCCAGTAGTTGATGAACAAATGCAGTATCCATTAAAGTAATGGTTGGACTTTCTATAGTGGAGTGTAACTCTTCTAAAAATGTATGAAGAGCGGATTCTTCCACTATCGGATATTGGATTTGAACAGAATCCGAATCTAATAGTTCTGTTACAAATCGACTGGGCAAGGTAGGCTTATCTTCCTTTGCAGTAGCCGCATAACTAATGCTTAATTGTTTTTTAGCACGGGTCATGGCAACATAAAAAAGTCGACGTTCGTCTTCCTCTTTATTAAAATCACTTTTTTCTGTCAACGTAGGAGGATAAAAGTAGGACTGTCCCGACTCCCGTTTACTTTCCCATTCACTGGCATTGGCCCCTAGTATATGTACATAATCAAATTCTAAACCTTTAGAGGAATGCGCAGTAATAAATTGTATACCTTCTTCCGAATGAATAGAACGCTCCAGAGGAAGTGAAATAGCATTTTCTTTTAATTGATCAATAATCGACAACCATTCACCTAAGGTTAAATCCGGTCGTTTAGCTGTTTCTTCTTTAAGGAAATCAAAAAAAGTTGCTACTACTTGTAAGTACCATGTCTTATCTTCTGATTTCATGATCCATGAAAACACATTCCCATAGGTTAATATTTTTTCAAGAAGTACTTGTAACGTTTGTGTTTCTAATGCTTGCGTCCAACTACTTAGATTTTCTTCTATTTGTTCTACTTTCGTTCGAGTACGTAATGGTAAACCGGATAACAGGACAGGTGAACCCATTATCAAGCGCCATTTTTTATACTCATTCGATACACTATAGCGAACGATGTGGGCAATGTCTCTTGGGTCAATTTCAAAAAAAGAAAAATGCAATAGTTTAAATAAATGTTCTTCTCCTGAATCCGGATATTGTTGTTCCTTATGTAAATATTTTAAAATTTCCAGTAATTGTACAATCAAATTTTCATGAAGAATGTTATATTTTCGTTTGATGGACAAAGGAATATTTCGTCGTTGTAATACTTGAACAATACGATCTACTTTCTTATGATTTCGATAGAGTACCGCCATATCTTTCCATTCCACCCCATTATGATGAAGTTGTGTTAATGTTTCAATAAGGCCTGCTTCCTCTTGTAAGGGGTTGGTATATTCCTGTACTATGGGCACATGTGTTATACCTGCATTCTCTCCTTTTGCATACAATACCTTATCTAAACCTTGGAGTTGGTTTACTAAACGCTCTTTATTTTGTTGAATCAAAGCAGTTGATGCATCCAGAATAGAAGGGGATGAACGGTAATTATCTTCTAGAACAATGACTTTAGGAGAATACTTAAAGTTAAAGTCAACTATATTTTTTATGTTCGCACCTTGAAAGCGATAAATAGATTGGTCATCATCCCCTACTGCAAAAATATTCGGTTTCTCCCAATAGTCGGCAAGCTGATACAATAAGTCTAATTGAATACCACTGGTATCTTGGAATTCATCTACTAATATATATAAATACCGTTCCTGATATTTTCGAAGTATTTTTTCTTCTTGTTTAAAGGTATCGTTCACCCATACCAACATGTCATTAAAATCATAAAAATAATTTTCTTTCATCAACTTCTGAAAGGTAGTATATAAAGGAGTAGCATCTTCTAATGTCTGAAGTCTCTTTAACAAATCAAAGTATTCTTCTGTATAAGGACTAGTTGCTTTAGCACTTTTGCGCTTTCTTAAGAACCGTTCGTCCATTGCTATTTCCTCTCGATACGCTTGAATTTGTTGAAGGACAAAGGACGGTGTCCAACCTTCTTTCTTCATGGTATCGAAAAGATGGCGTAAACGAGGAATATCGAAATAAACGTCTCCTTTTAATCGCTTTAAAGGGTGCTCTAAAGGAATCGAATCAATCAGTTTACTATAGAGTTGAATACTTTCTAATTCTGAAATGGGTTGTTGTTGGCGAACGCCAAACCATTCTTGATTTTCCTGTATAACGATATTACAAAACCCATGAAACGTATGAATGGGTACTCGGTGCGCTTCAGGACCAATAAACTTAAGTAATCGTTTCCGCATAGCGATAGCACCGGCATCTGTATACGTTAAACATAAAATAGCATGAGGTCCTACATGTGTGCCCGATTGATGCAAAATGTTTCCAATCCGAGCGGATAAGATTTGTGTTTTTCCGGTTCCAGGGCCTGCGATAACCAATACAGGCCCTTCTATATGTTGGACTGCTTCCGCTTGTTTGGAGTTTAACTTTTGCAGCTCGTTTAAAAAAGAAGCTTCATATTTTCCGGTTGCCATATTCGAATGTGGGAATAGCGAATTAAGAGAATAAGTTAAAAAAAAAGTCCCGAAGTTTCGGGACTTTTTTAAATGATTTCATTGATTCTTAATATCTATATCTGAAGTCTTCGATATTAGCTTGAGTGCGAAATACATTTTCAACTACACCATAGCTTAATCGTTGTCTTCTATTATCCGAAACTTGTTTTTGAGTTTGAACATAATCCGATACCTGTGTACTGGTTTTGTTCACCAATTCCAAAATGTAAACGCCATTCTCTCCTTCAATTGGAGCCGTACGTTGCCCTTTTGCTAATCCAAAAGCATACCCAACACCTTCCGGCTCGTAACCGATAGTTCCAATTGTTCCGGAGGATAAGGTAATTTCATTTGCAGAACCGGATTGTGCTTTTGCACCATACGCTTTAGCAATCGATTCCAAAGTACCTTCTGTAGCTAAACTGGCTTTAATGAAAGCAGCTTTCCGTTCGTTCACTACCCGTGGTTTGATTTGATCTTTTACATCTTTAAGTGATGCTGTTCCTTTTTCTCGGATACCGGTAACCAATACAACTACATATTTATCTTGCAACGTAAATACTTCCGAAACAGAATTCACTTCTGTTTCATCGTTGTATAGCCACTTAATAATAGGAGCCGCTTCATTTATGGATGTAATAGCCTTCGCTGTTTGTTCTACATTTTGTTGTTCATATCGAATAGCTCCCGGTGTATTTCTCACTCCACTTCGAAGAGTGGCTGTATCTTTGATAGAAGCAGCAAGTTCATCTGCCACTCTGTAAATAGAATCACGTGTGGTTTCAAATGTGATGATAGGACGATCT
Organism: Cytophagaceae bacterium; assembly: GCA_025455005.1. Lineage (GTDB taxonomy): Bacteria > Bacteroidota > Bacteroidia > Cytophagales > Cytophagaceae > JALONH01. Next base: position 243,331 of record JALONH010000001.1, on the reverse strand, counting down.
ACCGTAGCTAATTTGAATTTTTTATTTGTCTTTGGTACATCTACCCGTACGATGTGATAACCAAATTGTGTTTCTACAAGACGAGGTAATAATCCTGCTTGAGTCGTTCCAAAGATGGCTTCCTCAAACGGTTTTACCATTACACCTTTTCCAAACCACCCTAAACTTCCGCCTCTGGATGCTGTACCATCAGAACCGTATTGTGCTGCCATTTTTTCAAAACTGGCACCGGATTGTATTTCTTTTAATATCTGTAAGGCTTTATCTTTTTGCTCTTTCTTTTTTTCATCTGTATCATCAGCACGTGTTTGAAATAAGATATGACTTGCTTTTGCAGATGCAATAGTATCGGATTCCACGGCAACAACTTTTGTCAATTGATATCCGGATGCAGAGGCGTAAGGACCATAGAGTTTGCCGGCAGAAATGTTTGAAAAATCATTTTGAATAAATTCCGGTAATTGATCCACTTTAGCTGAATAGATAGATTTTTGGGTTTCGGAGTTCTGAGCTACGTATAGAGAATCATTGGTAGCAGCTACAAATTCTTCTTTTAATGCTGCGACTTCTTCTAATACTTTTAAACTATCTAATTTTGCAGGTGTAACATTTAATACAACGAATTCTATAGAGCGACCGGCTTCTACTTTAAATTCATTTTTGTGTTCCTTTAAATACTTGGTTAAATGTTCATCTGTGACTTCTACAGTAGAATCTTCAATCGATGCATACGGTACATAAACGTATTTCACTTCTACTTTATCGTTCATGGTTTGATAGTTGTGCTTCGCTTCGTTTAAGGTTGCGTATTCTGTTTTAGTAATAAGTGCTTCGTATTTCTTGGTCAATCGATCTCTACGAACATATTGTTTTAAGGCTTTCCAAACGGCTATTCTATTTTTTCTATCTTCTTCTGACATTTGTTCATCTTCAAAACTGCTTAAAAATTTCTCTACGCCTTCTGCATTTCCAAAAAATTGTTTCATTACTTCATGCATATTATCCCCTTTCAACAAATCTTCTTCTTCTTCTGCTGAAATCGTAATTCCGGCTAATTCAAACTGTTCAACATGATAATTGTTGAATACCACTTGTCCCCAAGCAATGTCTTCCAGATTTGCAGCATTAGAGTTTCCACCATATAATTTATTTGCCGACTCCAATTCCTTTGTAAACTCCTCCCGAGTGATGGAATGTCCATCTACTTCACCGATATCGGTAGAAAAAGAACCTAGTATAGATTTGTTAGCGAAGAAATCTGCTCCTAACATGAACAACACTAAACTGATGACGATAGTCGTAGTTACGACTCCTGAATACTGATTAATTTTATTAAAAACACCCATTTTTATATATTCTTAGAACTTGCAAAATAACGACAAAGTACTGGAAAAACAAAGTTTAATATACTACTGTAAACCAGTTATTTACTACTCTTCTTAGCCCCTTTTCGAATTGCCTCCGACGGTTTAGGGCGCTTTTCAACCGTCAAGGTTGGTGTCGATTTATCTAATGCCCGTTTTTCCTGAGTCCTTCTATAGCTATACCATAGAAAAACAGAAAAGGCAAACATGTAAATAAAATAACTGCGCGTAAAGCCATACGAAGCGCTTTGATGAATAGAAATCATCAATAAGCCTATACTCAGATAAAAGAGTATATTGGTTAGAGTATTTTTGGAACGAATCATTCGCCTACTTGTAATATTCCGGTAACTTGCTTTATGGTATAGGAGGAGAAATCCTGACTGGCTTCCATACCTATACCTTTAATCACTTCTTTAGGAGTGGTAATAATCACTTGTTCTGTCGTAGATATTTTTTTGGTTACGGGCGACCAAAACAATGACTCGGTAGTCAGTTTTTTTTGTTCGGTAGGGTTCTCTACAAGGACATTGCCGGTGACTTTATACACTTGCTTATCTTTTAACATCACGGCATAATTCGATTTTAAAATAGACGGTTTTGTTGAATCACCGTTTTTAAAAAATTCTACTAAAACACCTTTAGGAAATTCTCTATTACCATTGAGAAGTTCTAATTGCTTGGGTGCGGTCAAATGTATTTTTAATTCTGCCGAATCGCTATACCAAGTTTGAACAGAATCTATATCCAATACAGGGCCATCATATAATGTGTGTAAGGAAGCCGTTGTTTTAGGATTGGATGAGCAATCGGAAAGTAGTAGAGTTCCCCAAAACCCCATCAAATAAAGTAAAATCGTTTTATTGTATGCGACGTTTCCCATACCATCCAGAATAGATATTCATACTGACAAACAATCGGATGTACGATTCCCGAATTAAGTCCTGGTTAACTACATGCAATTGACCCAACATGATACCTGTATTTAATTTAGTTAAAACCGGTTGCACATATCGATTTCCGGCCGTAGAACCAACCGGTATAGATGCCCCTAAGGTGATACCTCTATCGGTTACATTTTCGGATAACAAGGTATAATAAGATTGTCCCATATAAAAACCAGCTCTATACGTAATGGAACGTGCCGGTTTGTTTTCATTTATTTTTACCCATTCTCCACCGGTTTGAAACAAAAAACTATTATTTAAAATATCACTCTTGATTTCACTATTTTGATAAGTAGACCATTGTGTAAAAGTGTAATCGGCAAATAAAGCCCATTTGCCTGCTTTTTCATACCCTGCCCCCAATCGAAATCCTAAAGGTAAATAGGTAGTGCCTGTCCGAGTGCCTATAACAGAGTCTATGATATATTTGTCCAACAGGTCCCGTTCAACATAATGCACTTCTTGTTTAGTTTTTGTTGGGGTATAAAGATCAACCGAGGCCCCAAAGGAAAAGATTGGAGCTTGTGGTACTTTTAAGGTTCTGTAATATTGTTTGTCCTCTTCCGAAACGTTCATAGTATCGATTGCTCTCTTAGAATACACATATTCTCCAATTGCTTTTCGAACCAGGATGGAAGGTCGAAATAGAAAACCCGAATAACTGGCTTGATCGTAGAAACCGACTTTCTTTTGACTTGTAGGATTAGACGGGTCTATGACAACTTGCGAGGTTGATTCTTGTTTTATCGAACCAAATAATACTGAACTACCCAACCCAAGTGCTACATGCTTGGTAACTCCATATCCGAAGCCAAAATTTAAATGGTAAATACCACCGGATCCTAAGTAATTATAATTTACACTTGCTCCATTAGGATCATTTTGAACGGGCACATTCGTTTGATAGTTATTTTCAACCGATGTTAAAGGCATGAGTCCAAGTGTACCATTCATTCGCTTTGCAAGCGGAAACTGAATAAGAATATGTTGAATGTTTAAACCAAAGTCGGTATTTGTATTTTGTCCATCATTTAGCCATTTATATTGAGCCGCAAAACCTACATCGATTTTTAATAGCGAATCTTCCCGAAGGCCTTTAAAGTTAGATAAGGATGCGGGATTGATCCAATTAATATAGTGAGCTGATCGTGCTGCAATGCCGGCACCGCCCATTCCAATATTGCGAATAGAACCTTGATGCAATTTATAATCTCCAACACCCAAACGAGTATAAGGTGCATTACCTAGCCCTTGCGCAACAACTGTGGAAACCGATAGTAAGGATAGAAGGAAAATGAAATACTTAAGATACATTATAAACTATTAGACTATGTAAGCCGATTAAATTTAAATCAGGCTGTGCAAAGATGGTTTCTTTTATACTTTTTTCAAAGTGAGGGGCATCCCCTCCGGTTATTAGTACGATTAAATTCGAGTAAATAGTATGATAATAGTGAATTAATTCGTTTATCTCGTCTACCATACCCCAAAAAACACCGCTTTGGATATTTTCTATCGTTGTCGTACCGGTTCTATTAGGGTAGGAATCAAACGGTAACTCCACCAGGGGCAACTTGCAGGTATACTGTTCTAAAGCTTTAAACCGCATCTGTAATCCCGGTCGTATACTTCCACCTAAAAATGCCGCCCGATTTACTACCCCATGGGTCAAACAGGTTCCACAATCCAGGATTAAGACAGGGTGGTTAGGATATAAACTATGAGCAGCACAAGCAGATGCAATCCGGTCCGTACCTATTCCGGAATAAGGAAGTTGTATAGGGAACGATCCTACATTTGATACTTCTAACCAATTACCGGCAATCCGAAAGTTGTTTTTTACTATAGGCTGCTCTCGGACACTCGATCGAATAACATGAAGAATGGGATGGGATAGGGCTATCTGTTCCAGCTCTTCCGATGTGGAACAAACGATTGAATCCACTATCGAACCCTCCTTAAAAATCCCTACTTTTATTCGGGTATTCCCTTCATCGATGACTAAATTGTACATAGGTCCACGAATATAAGAAGTATTTAGCTGTATATTCGATGGTTGAATCGAATTATTACATGACTAAAACGTATCACATTCTTGGGCTCATGTCCGGTACCTCTTTAGATGGTTTAGATATAGCACTCTGTACTTTTGAAAAAAAAGACAGTAAAGTTACGTATTCAATAGAAAGCGCCTATACTGTAGACTACACTCCGGAACTTAAAGAACAATTAACCCAAGTGATGTCGGGTAGTGCATTCGATATTGTCGCTTTGGATAGATCTCTTGGACGGTATTTTGGTGAACAGGTGCGTCAATTCTTAAGTCAAACCCAGTTTCCAGTAGATGCTATTGCCTCACATGGACATACTGTCTTCCATCAACCGGATAAAGGCATCACACTTCAAATTGGACATCCGGCTGAACTATACGCTGCTACACAAATACCTGTCATTGGCGACTTTCGTTGTGTTGATGTGGCATTAGGTGGTCAAGGTGCACCTTTAGTCCCTATTGGAGACCAATTGCTTTTTTCATCTTATCCGATTTGTATCAACATAGGTGGGATTTCTAACCTTTCTATAAAAAAACCTAACGGCGCCATTGTGGCCTATGATATTGGAGCAGCAAATATGATCTTAAATTATTTAAGTCAAAAAATAGGGTTAGCCTACGATAAAGATGGAGCTGTAGCAGCACAGGGTATACTATTACCTGAGGTAGCAACAGCACTTCAATCTATCTCGTATTACCAACTTCAAGGTCCCAAATCATTAGGTCGAGAGTATATTGAACGTCATTACATACACTTGTTGGATACTTACTTATTACAAGGGCTATCGGTACAAGACCTGTTACATACATGTACACATCATATCGCTTTACAATTAGCCCGAACCATTAAAAACGAACGGAACCATTCCTCAGATACTATATTATTAACAGGAGGAGGCGCTCTGAATACTTATTTGATGGATTGTTTAAAAGGGTATATGAAGGACGACACGTTGACGATTCCTTCAAAAGAAATAATCTTATTTAAAGAAGCGTTAATCTTTGCTTATCTTGGCTACCTTTTTTTAATAGGAGAAACAAATACGTTGGCACAAGTAACAGGAGCTCGACGGGATAGCATAGGAGGAGCTCTTTACGGAGGATTAGGCAGATTTCTTCTTCACTAAAAATGTTTTATTTTCTTCCCCATTGATCAACCGCACAATATTTTTTTTATGTGTGATGACTACAATTAAGAAAATACAAAATCCAAAAATGATAATAATCGGGTGATCCGGACGGAACCTAGGGATAAACAATAGCATCAAAGGGAAGGCTAAAGCAGATATCATTGAGCCTAACGAAACATACTTGGATAAAATCAACACAATGAAGAAAACCATCATGCAAATCAACGCTGCTTCGATTTGGATGCTTAATAACATTCCTAATAAAGTTGCTATTCCTTTCCCTCCCTTAAATCGTTCATACACCGGGAATATATGCCCTATAGTAGCTGCTACGCCAAACAATAACAAAAACACCTCTACAAGGGATAAACTCAAACTACCTCTTTGTTGTAATACATAAACAAGACTTGTAGCTGCCCAACCCTTGAAAATATCAAACGCCATAACGATAAATCCTGCTTTTTTACCTAGAGTACGAAACGTATTGGTGGCCCCGGCGTTACCGCTACCAAAGTGGCGAATATCTATCCCATGAAGTAACTTCCCATACCAAATTGCGGTTGGTATGGAGCCTATTAAATAGGCTGCTACTAATCCCAATACAATATGTAGAAAATTGTTTTCCATAGTTCTTTATACGAATACAACCCAATAATCGGTTATAATAATGGCTTCAAATTTACGTAATACATCCGGTTGATACAATATAAATTATACCTTCTGTACACTTAATACTTTATAAATAACTATAATACAAGAGATTATTTAAACATATCTTGCAATTGCTTTTGATCCCGTTGCAATTGTTGTTGGTCCTCAATGGTAGGTTTTTGTTTGTTTGGATCGTCTTGAGGTTGTTCATATTGTGTATCTTGTTGTTGTAGTTTGTATTTATTAGGATCAGATGTAGCGTCTTGGTATTGATTCGTATTTTTGTTGTCTTGTTGTCTTTGTTGGGTATTATCTTGATTTTGAATATTTAATTGTTTGCGCAAGCCCCCGTCGCCGGTTGAGGTTGAGTCCATAGACGACGAATCGCTTGGGGCCGTTTCAACCGGAGGTACATAATTTAAATAACGATCCCGATACATATTAACAAACTTATTAATCTCCATGGGTTCGGACTTTACAATAAAGAATTTTGATCGGTCCGGCATTTCACCTTTTGTCTTGATTGCTTTGTTTACCTCATCGCTGGATGAAGCCATCGATAACCTGTTTTCATCGTAATGTAGATAATACCAAGTATTATTTGCCGGCATAAGATATAGGGTGATCTGATCTCCTGTAGATGTTTTTCTGATTTCAATATAGGCATCTACATATTTTTCAATTTCCGTTTTAATAATAGAAGACAGTTTAACTTTACCCGTACTGTAAAATGCTTTGTATTCAGGTGACCAAGTAAAATGAACGTCGGTCAACAAAATCGATTTAGCGAAATCAGCATTTAATTCGAATAAAGGAGCACTTCCGCTGGCCTTTTTAGTATAGTAACTGCGTAACCCATCATCCCCAATTATTTGTACTAGTTTTTGTTCCAACTCTTTATCTCTAGAACTTCCACTATTCAAGAAATCATTATTAGCCGGAACAGAGTCCGGGATTACAGAGGCAATACTTTTAATATGTGTCCCTATAGCCACAAAGGGAGTAGGGCTTGTTTTAAATTGTAAACTTAATAGTACATTTAGAAAATAAACATCCTCCATTAAATCGGATGAACCATTTCCGGAACTCATTAATTTATAGGAAGGGTCCGGCTTGGTCAAGGAGAACACCCCACCAAATTTTGTGGTAGAACGGTTATCATTATAGGTTAAGTAATTCCCTTTAAGCGATTTTTTACTTAAGAAATCTTGATCTCCAACAGTAAACTCTGCCGAATCCGAATCAAATTGGAATCCGGTACCTGTAACAAGTACATCTTGGTCTTCCGGTTTTATTTTTTCTGAAATAAAATTGGTGTATAACAAATAATTTTTAGAGTTAAAGGACATTCCGGTATAAAGAGGATTCCCTTTTTCCGAAACCGCATTTTCTAAATTCAGCGTAACTTTATCCGATTCACCGGAGTTCACATATTTCAACCAAGAAGCATAATGTAGAACACCTTTTAAATCAAGTTTTATAAAACCGTCAAATGCCAAAAATTGATTATTGGACTCTAAGGTCACTTTCCCTTTATACAAAATTTTATCCCCAACGTATATAGAATCTTCTTCTTTAACTAAACATTGGGCGACAGTATAAGCACCCTCTTTTTTCTTATCTCCAACTGTATAGATAAAATTAGAAAATACTAATTCTAAAGTATCCCCTCCTAAGTTGATGTATTGATATAAGGCTTGTCCGTTGAATTTTTTTCTTCCATAAATATCAATCGTTGCATCATAAAAATGATGGTATCGATTAATGGTATCCATTTCAATTTTAGCATCATTTAAGGTTTGCATCACAGCATTCTCTCGAATAACAACATGATTGCTATCCGGAAATACTTTGCCATCATTCACTTTAATAAAAGGAATATCATAAATATTCAATGTTAAAGAATCAATTTTATATATCGCTTTTCTGGAGCTGAATACTAAAGAGTCTTGCAGAGGGTGTGTTGAATAAAAATAAGAATTTTCTATGCTTACAGAATCGGAAGCATTTAAATACACTTCTCGTTTATTCATATCCCAAATACCTTTTTCTAAAGACGTTTTGTACATGGCATAAGGGAATTCCGTACTGGCAAACCCTTCTACCTCCGGACCAAACGTAGCTTTCGAGGCCTCTAAATCAAAGTATACTTTAGATTGAACGGATTTAAGTGCCGGCTTATTGGGATTATCGGATTTGATACGGAAAGTGGCATCGTTAGCAGAAAATTTAGTTTGCTCAAAATAAAATTTAGGCGATTCCGTTTCAGATCCACGAGTAGATAAAATACCCAAACCATACATTCCTCCATGCGTTACGATGACAGTACCATTTAACGAAGCCGTTTGATTATAAAATTCGAATGGTTTATCTCGATTCGATATATACATGCTATCTACCTTAGGCTTCCACATCATACGATATAAATCCACATGAACGTCGGGAAACGTAACAGTAGGACCTAATAATGGATTGGTGCCCGGTTTGGTTATCATTTGATTCCCTTCTGTTAGGGAGGAATCTTTAAAATAAACAAAGTCCCCCGACCACAGCGTTGTGTTCAAGTAATGAATTTCCCCATTCCCTCGTAAACCTTGATTATCTACTTTTATGTTTCCATAGAACATGGCATCCCCTTCATAATTTTTATATCCTGCTTGTGGCACACTGTGTTTAAAACCAAGCGAATTATCCGGCATTACGACTAATTTTTCTTTGAAGGCGGGAAAGATTCCTCCGGACTCAAACGTACCATCAAAGCCAATCGATGTGGGATCGTCGCTACTCAAACTGTCTACTCGAAAAGGAGGAATGACAAACTTCATAGTTGTATCATAAGAGCCGTTGGCGATATGATCTTTATTAAAAAATACACTTGCGCCAGTTGATGCATCAAAAATAGGATATAATGGTTTCTTTTTTCTAGACGATTTATTTAATGGTTCATTAATATATAATGTACCGGAAGAATGGCGTAACTCATTTCCTAAAGTTTGAGGTTTATCTTTGTTCCCCGTAGTATCATTCTCGTTTTTAACTGTCAATTTAATTTGATCAATGGTATTCATCCGAACAAAAAAACTATCATAGTTAAATTGAAAATCCTTACCTATAAATTGAAAAGTAGTAGTATTAATTTTTCCATTAAATTTAAAATCTCTATTACCTAAAATTTCAATTGTATTACTATCAGGTTCTATTGTCACGTTTAAAGAATCACTTATTTGAACACGTTTAACGCCGTGTACAATTAATTTTTGATCGGTTAAGGTTAACTGCGCATTTGATCCGGAGTTGATAAGGGATAAAAATTTTATATTATCATAGTCGCGTTTGTCTCTTCTAGACATCACATAGTGACGCGCTTTGTCTTTAAGCGTAATCATCCCTCCTTTAGGATTATATTCAACGAAACCAAGTTTCATCATTTGGACCATTGCTCCGCGTAATGTTTCTAAAGGCAATTTGGAATCTTCTGCTAGGTCTTGAATGGGAAACTCATCGGATTTTATTTTATCCGCATACCCAACAATCAATTGTAAAGGGTGAAAGGGGTATAGACCTTTTAGTTGTGCATATTTCTGTAGACTATAATAATCTTGAGATTCGAAGGTGGCAGCTATTTCATTCCGTGCATTTACTATATTAAAATCAATGGTATCTGAATTTATATTCCAAATACAGGCATCTGCTGTAATTTCTATTTTATGATATGAATCTAAAAACGGCGCCATTCTGAAGCCGTTCGTTTTTGTTAATCTAAGTCTATTTTGACTTTTGCTGTATTTAAAAACAGTTCCCGGATGATATATAGAATCATTATTCATATAAATAATGGTTTTACAATAATCCGCAGTTATAGAAGAATCGCCTAATTGAAAACGATTGGATAAACCTTTAATAATTATTTTATCGCCTTTTAAAATTTCTATTGAGGCTAATCCTTCGTCTAAAGAAGAACTATATATCTTTTTACCGGACATGGAAAATCCACCTTTGTATCGGATATTGTCATCTAAACCTTTCACCGGTATGTTGCTGTCAAAGGATTTAAATCGAGGGAACGATTTATCTCCCCCTACTTTAGATTTAACGCTATTAAATTCAAAAACGCCTTGGGGTATAGAATCAGTTTGATCCGGATAGTGTAAAAAGGCCCCTTCGGATAAGAAGCGATAGGTATGAATAGGAAAGTTATAACCGGCTAAATCGCAGTAAGCTTGAGGTAGTCCAGCAGAAGACCAATCCATTTTACCACCTTGACCTATAAACAAACCGGAATTAAACACGACAGAACCGGAGGTCTGTTGAACAGTAGCAGTATCATAAGGTGTTTGAAACGTCAAGGAAATACCAGTCAAATCGATCACCGGACCTTCTACCGGTGGCTGTGGAGGAGGTACATAGGCTATATTCAAGGCCTCTTCAGTAGTTATTTCCTGAGTTTCTTCTGTTCCCCATGTCTCTTCATTTTGTTGCCAATTGTCCCAATCTTCAAAATACTCCTCTTTTGCAGTGTCTGCCGGTATAGGTTCTTCAAAAACCGGGGCCTTTATTTCTACAAAGCGTAAACGCGGCGTACCTCCGGTTACTTTAGTGGTGTTAAAGTTAGATTTGTATAAGTAGCCTTCATCAAAAACCGTTCGAACCGTTTTAAAAAACTGTCCCATTTTAGTGGCATCATATGTCTCAATAATTTTAGAGGTGATATATAACATCGAATCCACTTGGTCTGCACCTTTCGACTGCAAGGCAGCTAAGCATACAAAATAATCGGCAAAATGCGGGTTGGTTCTAAGTTTTTTGCTTTTGATTAACTTTTGAGTGACATCTATGATTTGTTTTTGTTGTGTCGCTGAAAAACTACCCCATACAGCAGTAAATTTACTTCCTGACTCTATGGCATAAGTATTCGCTCCGGTAGCCATCATCGTTGTCACTTCCGTAGGAAAAGTAGACGGGTCGCCGCTTATCCGTTGTTGTGCTATACTTTGGCTAAGGGCTACTGTGAAAAGTATACAACCTATTACCCATTTAAAAACAAATGCTCTCATAACCTGCTTTTACTATTCTACTGCTTTAACGAATTGTAAGGACATCCATTGTAAACGAACCTTTTTACCCTTAGGTTCTAAGCCAACTGCTTTTGCTGCTTGTGTGATATCCGCTTCATCTGCTTCATAAAAACCACTTAACAACAAAGTCCCACCCGAAAGCAGGTGTTGAGCATACCGTCCCATCTCGTCCAACAATACATTTTTATTAATATTGGCTAATAAAATGTCAACTTGTGTACCATGGGATACGATATCAGCTATACTTCCTTGTCCTGTTTCAATCCTATTGCATCCGTTCAAATTACAATTTTCATTTAAATTTTCAAATGCCCAATCTTCAATATCAAAGGCGATAACGGAATGTGCCCCTTTTTTTTCTGCTAAAATGCTTAAAATACCTGTTCCACAACCGGCATCGATTACTTTTTTATCTGTAACGTCTAATTCTAATAACCAATGCATCATCATGTAAGTAGTAGCATGGTGCCCAGTACCAAAGGACATCTTGGGATTGATGATCACTTCATATGGATAGTTGTTGCGTTCAGGGTGAAAGGAAGCTCGGACGTAACACTGTTCTTCTACTACCATAGGTTCAAAATTTTTCTCCCATTCTTCATTCCAGTTTTTCTGTTCCATCGGTACCGACTGAATGGTAGAATCGAGTTGCAATTGTTCCAATACTTCTTTTACAGTGCTTTCTTCAAAGGATTCTGTAAGAATATAAGCTTCGATATATCCCTCAAATTGAGCAAAAGAATCATAAGATAAGCCCATCAACATGCCAATGACCAGGTCTTGTTGTTCGTTGTCGACAGATAAGGTGACTTGAGTATAGTTTTCCATAAGACAAATAACCCCGGTCAAGCCGGGGTTATGAATGCACTGTTTGTATTTTTAAGAACGATTTAGTACGATTTAGCGATCGAAATAAAATCCCTTGCTTTTAAAGAGGCCCCGCCAATTAAGCCGCCATCTATGTCTTTACAAGCTAAAAGTCCTTTCGCATTGTCCGGCTTCATACTTCCACCATATAATATAGAAATTTCATCTGCAACAGCTGCGCCATATTTAGACGCTAAGTGCGAGCGAATTTTAGCATGCATTTCTTGTGCTTGCTCATCGGATGCCGTAACCCCGGTTCCAATAGCCCAAATGGGTTCGTATGCAATCACTACTTTTTTAATATCTTCAGCAGATAAATGAAATAAGCTTTCAGTCAACTGACTATTCACAAAATCAATATGAATACCTTGTTCTCTTTGTTGTAGCGTTTCACCACAACAAAATAAAGGCGTTAGACCTTGAGCCATGGCAATATTTACCTTCTCCGCTAACTGAGCATTGGTTTCACCAAAATATTCTCTACGTTCGCTATGACCAATAATTACATAAGATACCCCAACGGATGCCAACATAGTCGCTGAAATCTCTCCTGTATAGGCTCCGGATTCTTTTTGATGTACGTTTTGGGCACCAAGAGCTACTCTTGAGTTCAGAACCTTTGACACCGGTGCTAATGCTATGTAAGGCACACAAATTACTACTTGAACATCCGAAGGAACCTCATCTTTTGTGATATTGGCAACTTCAGTAGCCAATGCTAGACCTTCCTCAACTGTTTTATTCATTTTCCAGTTACCGGCAATTACTTTCTTTCTCATGTATCCTACTTAAAATATAATGGTTAAACTAAACTCCATACGTCCAAAGATACAGGAATTTTAGTCAATAGAAAAAGAGGTCTAATTCTGGTAGATTCAAAAAGCACAATCCAACATCTTAAACAAAACACATAATAAATAGTATAATTCCGTGTCAGCAAAAATTAAGAAATTGACAATCAAAGGCCTTTCTCTTAATATTTATTTAATGTTTCATATACAGACTTTTTACAGTACTTTTGTGCAATTTGTCTGTCAGAAACGACAATCAAATTAGGTCATTGTCTATCATTTCTAAATTATAAAAAAAACATCCATGCCAAAGGATAACAGCATTAAGTCGGTTTTAATAATAGGTAGCGGTCCCATTATCATCGGTCAAGCGTGTGAATTTGATTATTCCGGTTCTCAAGCTGCTCGCTCACTTCGAGAAGAGGGTATCGAAGTTACATTAATCAACTCCAATCCAGCTACTATCATGACAGATAAGGTAGTGGCGGATAATGTATATTTAAAACCTTTAGAGAAAAGATCCATAATTGAAATTCTGGAAAAACATAAAATTGATGCGGTTTTACCTACCATGGGTGGTCAAACTGCATTGAATCTTTGTTTAGAGTGTGACAAAGCAGGTATTTGGAAAAAGTACAACATACGCCTGATTGGTGTTGATGTTAATGCTATTGAAACTACTGAAGATAGAGAAAAATTCCGCTTAAAAATGTTGGAATTAGGGGTCGGTGTCTGTAAAGGTGAAACTGCTACGTCTTTTTTAGAAGGAAAAGAAATAGCCCAACAAATCGGATTCCCATTAGTTATTCGTCCTTCCTTTACCTTAGGAGGTACAGGAGGAGGGTTTGTCAATGACCCGGATAAATTTGATGAAGCGTTAACCAGAGGGTTACATGCCTCCCCTATTCATGAAGTTCTGGTTGAACAAAGTATCATGGGATGGAAAGAATACGAATTGGAGTTGTTGCGCGACAATTTAGGAAACATCATTATCATCTGTTCCATTGAAAATTTTGACCCTATGGGGGTTCATACCGGCGACTCCATCACAGTAGCTCCGGCGATGACATTACCCGATACCATTTACCAACACATGCGTGATTTAGCCATCAAAATGATGAATGGTATAGGTCAATTTGCCGGTGGATGTAATGTTCAGTTTTCTGTAAACCCGGAAACGGATGATATCATAGGTATAGAAATAAATCCAAGGGTATCCCGTTCTTCCGCACTTGCCTCTAAAGCTACCGGATATCCTATTGCTAAGATCGCAGCAAAACTTGCCATTGGTTATAATTTAGATGAATTAAAAAATCAAATCACTAAGACTACAAGTGCCTTCTTTGAACCGGCATTGGATTATGTGATTGTAAAAATTCCACGTTGGAATTTCGATAAATTCAAAGGAGCCGACCGTACGTTAGGCTTACAAATGAAATCGGTTGGAGAAGCCATGGGTATAGGGCGTAACTTCCAAGAAGCCTTACAGAAAGCGTGTCAGTCCCTTGAAATCAAACGAAATGGGTTAGGAGCAGACGGTAAAGAGTTGACCCAACAAGACCAAATCCTTCATAGTTTAGAAAACCCAAGCTGGAATAGACTTTTCCATATTTACGATGCTTTCAAATTAGGAGTTGGATTTAAAACCATTCAAAAACTTACTAAAATTGATCCTTGGTTCTTGAATCAAATTGAAGAATTAGTACTACTTGAAAAAGAAATTCAATCCTATACGATACAAAGTTTGCCAGCAGGCATCCTTCGTACTGCAAAACAAAAAGGGTATGCCGACCGCCAGATAGCCCATTTACTGCGTTGTTTAGAATCCGAAGTATTTAATAAACGCCACGAATTCGGAATCAAACGCGTCTATAAAATAGTGGATACTTGTTCAGCAGAATTTGAAGCAAAGACACCGTATTATTACTCCACCTTTGAAGGTGAAAACGAATCGATACCATCCGATCGTAAAAAAATAATAGTTTTAGGTTCCGGACCTAACCGTATTGGTCAAGGAATAGAATTCGATTACTCTTGCGTACATGGTGTATTGGCCGCAAAAGAATGTGGGTATGAAACCATCATGATCAATTGTAATCCGGAGACGGTTTCTACTGATTTTGACATTGCAGATAAACTCTATTTTGAACCGGTGTTCTGGGAACACATTTACGAAATCATACTATTGGAAAAACCGGTAGGCGTAATCGTTCAATTAGGTGGTCAAACCGCTTTAAAACTAGCAGAAAAATTAGAACGTTACGGAATTAAAATCATAGGTACGGATTTTCAATCGCTTGATTTGGCTGAAGACCGCGGACGTTTCTCTACCTTATTAAAAGAAAATAATATTCCTTACCCTAAATTCGGGGTGATTCAAAATGCAGACCAAGCACTTGAATTATGTAAAGAATTAAATTTTCCTCTATTAGTTCGTCCATCTTATGTATTGGGCGGACAAAGCATGAAGATAGTCATCAATGAAAAGGAATTAGAACAACACGTAGTCAATATCTTGAAAGAACATCCGGATAACCGTGTATTGTTGGATCACTTTTTAGAAAATGCGATTGAAGCAGAAGCGGATGCTATATGTGATGGCAAGGATGTGTACATCATTGGTATTATGGAACACATTGAACCAGCAGGTATTCATTCCGGAGATTCACATTCCGTATTACCTACCTTTAATTTAAGTGAGAATGTGTTGCAACAAATCGAAGATTATACGAAACGTATAGCCATCGCATTGAAAACAGTCGGTTTAATTAATATACAATTTGCTGTTAAAGACGAAGTAGTCTACATCATTGAAGCAAATCCAAGAGCCTCTCGTACGGTACCATTTATATGCAAAGCATATGATGAACCGTATGTCAACTATGCTACCAAAGTGATGTTAGGAGAGAAAAAGGTGAAGGATTTTACATTCCAACCGAAAAAAGAAGGGTATGCCATTAAGATTCCGGTTTTCTCTTTTAATAAATTCCCTAACGTCAATAAAGAGCTGGGTCCGGAAATGAAATCTACCGGAGAAGCCATCTTATTTATTAAAGACTTAGAAGATGAAAATTTCCAACGTATTTATGGCGAACGAAACTTATATCTAAGTCGTTAGTACCGAATCCTCAAAAGCACCCTTTTACTTTTAAGTAGAGGGTGCTTTTTTGTTCGTACTCTTCTACAATAAAAACGTTACCCACTCGTCTTACCAAAAAAACGATTGCTTATGTTTAAGTTCATCTTTTGGACACTAATTGTTTTCTTACTGATTCGATGGTTGCTACGACCGTATCTTAAAGTTATGGTATACCATACTGCAAAGAAAATGGCCGATGCCCAATTCAAAGAGCAACAACATACCGGCCGAAAAAAATCTCCCGAAGGGAGTATACACATCGACTATATCCCACCAGCTAAAAATGAATCAAAGGGGGGGAGCGTAAAAGGGGGCGACTACGTCGATTTTGAAGAAGTTAAATAGTTAACATTTTGATATAAAGGCTTATACATTTTTGCCTACTGAGAAAAAATCCACTCTAATCCTCCTCTTGGTCTAAAAAATTAGTATATTTGTCGACTCTTCTCTACTGATTTCATAGAGTAAAGAAGCTTAAACAACAACTATAATGTCTTGGTTTAAACGTACTGAAAAAGGCATCACGACGCCTACCGAAGAAAAAAGAGAGGTGCCGGATGGTTTATGGTATCAATGTCCGGAGTGCAAGAAAGTAGTACCAACGAAAGAACACGCCGAACATGCTTATACCTGTTCCGAATGTAACTACCACGCTCGAATAGGTTCAAAAGAATACTTTGAGTTATTATTCGATAACCAGCACTTTACTGAATTAGATGAAAATTTAGTTTCCTCCGATCCTCTAACTTTTAAAGATAGTCAACCCTATCCAAACCGTATTGTAGCCGCGCAAAAGAAAACCGGCCTTAAAGATGCAGTGCGTACCGGTTTTGGGAAAATGGATGGAATGAATGTGGTGATCTGTTGTATGGATTTTGCTTTCGTAGGGGGTTCCATGGGTTCCGTTGTGGGTGAAAAAATAGCTCGTGGAATTGACCATGCCCGTAAGAAAAAATGTCCCTTTATCATGATTTCTAAATCCGGTGGAGCACGCATGATGGAAGCCGGTTTCTCCTTAATGCAAATGGCTAAAACATCGGCCAAATTAGCATTATTAGATCAAGATGGGTTGCCTTATATCTCCCTCATGACCGACCCTACCACAGGTGGTGTCACGGCTTCCTACGCTATGTTGGGCGATTTTAATATAGCGGAACCCGGATCTTTAATAGGATTTGCAGGACCAAGAGTGGTTAAAGAAACTATTGGTAAAGACTTGCCGGCCGGATTCCAAACAGCAGAATTCTTATTAGAACATGGTTTCTTAGATTTTATCGTAGATCGAAAAGAAATGAAAAAACGCCTAAGTGATTTGCTACATATGTTAAGTAAATAAAGAATTAAAAAAGTCCGAGTATCATCGGACTTTTTTATTAGCCCTCTACTTTTATTATTCATCTAAACTCCTTTTTGTAATTCGACCTTTTACTCTTACTTGTACACATACAATGAAATCGTTTTTCTTACCTTATCTATTTTGTTTGGCTGTAATTATAGGACCGGCATATACCATGTATGTTCATTATGACTTTTCACACTCATCGGATACCAATAGTTATGTAGTGATGGCACAAGGAAATTATGATGTCAATCCGGTACACCGATACAGAGTAATAGTGCCCGGCATCGTTACCCTCGTCTCCCTTCCAATAGAATCGATTTACGCTCATCTATGGCCCCATAGAGCTACGTCCGACTGGCCCATACGTTTATCCTATTTCCTGGTTAATGTACTCATCCTGTCGCTCGCCGGTTATTTTTGTTATCGACTTCTCCTTACCTATACCCAAGACCTTATGTCTATAGTAATGGGTTTAGTCACCGTTTTAACCGGAAGGTGGGTGGGATACATATCCGGTCTTCCCTTAACAGATAGTTTATATATACTCTGTATCGTTCTGCTTCTTTATAGTATCCGTACTCAACAGATGCTTCTTTATCTTTTCGTGGTTGTATTGGGAGGGCTAAGTAAAGAATCTTTTTTGTTGTTTACTCCATTTATATTGTGGAATGGACCGCTTAGGTTCACCCTCAGAGCTGCTTTAATTGTTTTAAGTGTCGGTGTCGTTTGGTTTTCGCATACCATACTAGACTTTCTGCATCCTTTGAATACATTTTCCTCGTTTCCTAAGGAAACACTAACAGACATTGCTATTCGTCATGTATATAAAACTACAGATACCCTATTGTCTTTACTTTCTGTTCGTGGATTAGGAGAAATCTTTACTGTTCTGGGTGTGTTCACTTTCGTTTTACTTTACGGAGCATTCCGTTCAGACGTTCGTCTGATATGGAAAAACAAAATAGAGGTTGGGTATTGGGTATTTATGATTTGTATTCTTATTCATGCACTTATTTCAGGAGATGCTGCGCGTATGTTATATTTTGGCATGCCCTTATATGCAATACTAATAGCTCTTTTTATAGAAAACGAGAATGTTACCTTTATGTATAAAAAATGACAGAACAAGAACAACGATCTATAGCCGCTCAACTGCGTCAACCGCATGGAGATGAAGCCTCAATCATAGCCGAACGAATGAACAAGGGTAATGCTATTATGAATAGAACAACCTTGTCATTCCTTCCAAAGAATAAACCCTATTCTGTTTTGGAAATCGGCATGGCCAATGGATTTTTTGTTCGTGAACTAATCGAACAAAGTCCCGATGCATACTACACAGGAATTGATTTTTCAGAAGAGATGGTAGAAGCAGCGAAGAACTTGAATGCT
Source organism: Cytophagaceae bacterium (assembly GCA_025455005.1). Taxonomy (GTDB): domain Bacteria; phylum Bacteroidota; class Bacteroidia; order Cytophagales; family Cytophagaceae; genus JALONH01. The sequence goes on along the minus strand of JALONH010000001.1, from coordinate 224,580 downwards.
GAATGGGTTAAGAACGGACGTGTACACTTTTTACTGGAGGACATTCAAAAACCGGTGTCGCTTCATAAGACTTTTGATGCTATCTATACAGTTAATACATTATATTTTTGGGAAAACCCTATAGAAGTGCTGGATCGAATTCGTCAATTATTAAACGATAACGGTTCGTTCATACTTACTATTCGCCCGAAACACGTCATGGAAAAATATCCGTTCACTGCATTCGGCTTTACGATGTACTCTAAAGAAGAATTAGTACAATTGTTTCCTGAACAATTGTGGGAAATAAAAGAGATAAAAGAAATTGTAGAACCTATACAGTATATTAATGGAGTAGCTTATGCCGTGGAGGCTTTATGCATACATGTAATAAAAAAATAAACCAATTGATGTTACCATGTGTAGCGGAACTGTACACACCAGGAAGAGGTAGCGGGCATTGGATAAGTTGAAAACTGAATTCTGGGATGGAGATACGTATTAGATAATTTATTTTTGAAGGCATAAAAAATCATATCATAAAGGAATAAGGCCAAACCATTATATACTATTGCTTTTCCGGATCCTTCCCAAGAAGCTCTTTTATCACCTTTATATTGCGCTTCATACAACATCCATGTTCCAACTAAAATATAACCAACATCGAATCCCGCGTTGATCAATAGTGTTTTTTCTAAGTTACGATGAGTCGTAACTATATCTTTGGCAGTAGTCGATTTCCTAAATGGGTTAATACAATAAGAAGGGGCTACGATACCAATATTTATCGCATTCCAAATGGTATTAGTAGCATGAAAAGAATAGTCGATAGAAGAACGTTCAGCATTTGCCCAAGCAATCCCACTATAGGTAACATTAGCGAGGGCAAAAGAACCTAAAGTTAGAAATGCTGTTTTATTTTGCTTTATACTCTTCGATTTAAATGTGATGGAATCCATCACCTGAGCATAGGTAGGAAGGTTTAATAAAAGGAGTAGAAAAATTGTGAACGATTTAATTGTCATAAAATATAGTGTAGCATATACAAGACTGTATTATAAAGAACAGTCTATTAACATAAAAGTTCAATCTATGAAAGAGAAAAGGGTTGTTCTGTTAGAAACAACCCTCTTCACACTGTAAATAAAGTCCAGAATAAATGTTTCCTCTCTTTTTCATTAAACAACGAATAACTTTAATCTAATAATAGCGGCGCCTTACCATCCGTGATGATAACTTTACTGTTCGATGACTTAGAAAGTTCTAAGAATGCTTCGATTCCTCGAAGTCGAATAATATTTTCTGTTAATCCTTCGGATAGAATCTTTTGCGCATCCCGAGTACCGGTGGCTTCAATAATTTTACGTTCCGCTTCTAATCGCTCCTGACGAAGCACAAATTCCATACGCATAGCATCTTGTTCTGCTTGAAGTTTTTGTTCAATCGAATTAGCTAATCCTGCCGGTAGTTGGATGCTTTTCATCAATACAGCATGAACATTTATCCCTTGTGGCGAGAGTGTAGCACTCATTTTACTTTTGATAGCTTCTTCTATTTCTGCGCGCATTCCGGAGTGCATATCCTTTGCATAATATTCAGAACAGACATCGGCTGAGGCGGAGCGAAAGACATTGGATATAATGGTTTCGTATTCCAGACCTATATTTCGAATGACCATAGGTACACTATCTTTATTCACACGATACAGTATGGATATCTGAGACACTACACTTAATCCTTCTTTTGTAGGTAAGCTAATAGACAATTCGATATCGGATAATTGTACATTGGCTTTAATTACTTTTGTTAAAAAAGGATTAAACCACACCACGCCTTGGCTGTGTGTTTTATTAGATAGTTTGCCTAGTTTTTGCTTTACGCCTACTTCTCCCGGTCGTACAATGGTACAAGAACTGAAGACAGACAGGATTAAAGCGAATGCAAGTGAGGGATACAGTGGATTTGTATACATAATCGGACAAGTTGGTTATTCTAAAAATAACGTTTACCAATGAAAGATAGATGTAAGATTCCTATGGGTATTTTAAATAGGGAAAGAGTTGCTTAGGCAATCCATTGAGCAGGGTTCACAACCCCTCGTTTTTTACTCTGTAAAACAAATACCGGCGGGTAAAAAATTACATATTATAAATAAATTTGTTATTCATCTCGCTTACTTGCTTTTTGCATGATTAAACTATGTTTCACCTGCGGCAACAAAGCTTGTAGTGCTTCTTGGGCTCCACCACTCGAACCGGGTATCGCTATCACTAAAGTATCCCCAACCATACCGGCCATCACCCGAGACAACATTGCTTGAGGTGTACGGGCTTGTCCATATTGTAATATGGCGGCTTCTATGCCATGTGCTCGTTTATCCAAAACACGTTCTAATGCTTCCGGAGTAACATCTGTAGTTGTGAGACCGGTTCCTCCATATAATACCAGCAACTCTACATTATTGGTTGAAGCGTATTGTTGTACTACTGTTTGTATGGAATCCATCGTTCCTTCTACTTTCAAATGCTCGCTTACCGAGATGCCATGCGTTTGCAACAATTGCACTATACCTCCTCCGGCCCTATCTTCTCGTTTACCTTTATACACTGCATTCGAACACGATACCACTACTGCGTTCATTGACAATGTATCATACGAAACCGAACTCTTACCACCTGTTTTGGAACTCAAGCGTATGGTCTCAATTTGTATCCCTTTGTCTAAAGGTTTTAACATGTCATACATCGTAAGAGCCACGACAGAAGCGGCATGCATCGCTTCTACTTCTACTCCGGTTTTATACACCGTCGCTATCGTGACCGTTATAACTATAGCTTGACGCTGAATGGTATATTGAATATCCGTATACTCGATGGGAATAGGATGACAGTCCGGTATCATATCACTGGTTCGTTTAGCTGCAAATAATCCTGCCGCGCGCGCTATTTCCAATACATTACCTTTGGGGACTTTATTATCCAGTACAGCAGTTATCGTAGCCTCTGAACTCATGCGTACAGTAGCCTCGGCAACTGCTCTTCTCAACGAAGTGGATTTATGTGTAATATCAACCATATTTTACGTATTTTCTTTCCAATATCGATGCGTATCGGATACTATTTCTTCACCCCAAATGGGCAGCTGAAATTTCACAACTTCTACTATTTCTGCGCACAATTGTAATGCCGTTACACGACGCTTACTTTCTACCACAATCCACATACAGCAAGCACCTGTCGGTACTTCTCCTAAACTATGAAACACCTGAATGCGATGAGCCTCTTTGACTAATTCGATAGATTTTAGCGCTGCAGATAAGGCAGCCATTGCCATATCCGTATAAGCAGTGAACCGTATGGATTGCACCACTTGACCTTGAATTGTATCTGCCCGTACGATACCGGCAAAGGTGGCGAGTGCACCTACTTCCGTATGCGTAGAATGTTGTTGTATTTTTTCATACATAGATACCAGCTGTACCGGGCCTTGTACCCATTCGAGTATAACGTTATCCATCCCTATCAACCTCCTGAATATGGTGGTAAAAGCGCAAGGGTATCCCCTTCTTGAACTTGTATTGTTTCTTCTGATAGTCTTGCATTAACCGCTATTTTATAGGTAAGGGTTTGCAAAGCCGGATACAGTTGATGAAGAAGGACTCGAATCTCTGCCACTGTACTCCCCATGGGCAATTCCACGGTACCTTCCGGTAGGATATCCGTTATTTTCCCAAATGTTTTCACATAAACCTGCATCGTATTATGAAAATAAGGCTAAGACATTCGTAAGTTTTATGGATGCTAAAAGTAGAACCACTGCTAATACTCTTTTTAACCATAGAGAAGGATAATACTGTGCTCCAACATAGGCACCTAGTAAACCCATTATGAATGCTACGGCTAATATAGGCCAATGGAGTTCGATAGAACTGCCCGCTGTATCTTGACCACCTATCAAACCAACACAAGAGTTTACCCAAATGAATGCAGCACTCAGAGCAGCGGTTTGTTTAGGTGTAGACCAATGCAACCAAAGGAGCAAAGGAGATAGTAAAATTCCTCCACCAATACCTATGAGTCCGGAAACAAAACCAATCGCAGCTCCGATGGGAACTACCCAAATTACCTTAAAGACTTGAATATTGTGGCTTGATTCTGTATGGTAGACCGATTGCCACAACCGAATAATAGGGAAGAGTAATACAATACCAATGGCCATTTTATACCAATACGGTTGTAAGGTAAAGGTACTCCCCCAATAAGCCATGGGTATAGAACCGATTAAAAACCATCCTAACATAGACCATTGAAACGTTTCTTTTCGATAAAAATTAATCCATGCTAAAGCCGCAACACCCACATTGAGAGCTAAAGACAATACCTTAGCCTCTGCCGGTGCCAAACCATAGAGCGCCAATAAAGCTAAATAACCACTAGCTCCACCATGACCTACGGAAGCGTATAAGAAAGCTGTAATGGTTAGCAATAGCCAAAACCAAAGGTCCAGAGATTCCATCTTTACAAATAGTGAAGCACATAAAGGAATGGATTAAAAATACAAAAAAAGAGGGAGTGTATCCCTCTTCAATTAACTAAATTCTATGTCCAGTATAGATTTCGTTGGAAGTACTATACCATGTTTTAAAGAGACGTGTTCGTGATCTGCAGACCAAATCGTAGTATTGACAACATAGACTTGATTGTCAGCTGCGATAAACTGAATTTTAACTTTGCCTTTATAACCGTTTCCATAACGTTCGGCTTTTTGTAGGTAGATTTCCCGTAACCTTTTTTTTGCAGGGTCGGTGATCACATCTACAGAGGAGAAGTTCAGATGAATAATATCTTCCTTCTCAATTGTCTTGGGGCTTACACTCGTACTATCCATAACCAACCAATATTTTTAGGTATAGTATTAATACGATAGCTTGATGAAAATAGTTCGTTTTTTATTCATTTTATTGAATATCAGCACATAGGTATTATTCTATCACCATTTGATGGTAAAGAATTTTACCATCTATTAGGGTAATTTTCAATATATACATACCGGAAGCCAAATAGGATGAAATTTCCGCTTGAGGTTGATTAATTTCATTCAGTTGAACTACCGTTCCGGTAACCGTAATCCACTCCATTGTTTTAATACTAGTTGAACTATGAGTATGCACATGAAGTCGATGTTGCATAGGATTCGGGTATAGGCTTATCAATGGAGAACCATCGGGAGCTACAATATTAGTTACTTGCACATCCTTAAATAACGTTGTACTACATCCTGTATGTTTGTTTTGTACCGTCACACTAAATCTACCGGATTCGCTAACATTCAAATACGATTCCGACCAGGTATTGGGAACACTAAATCCGGACCATTGATACGTATATAACTCCGGTTGTTGGATTTGAACTTGTAATTGTTGATTACGATATTCTAATTCGCCGGAAGGTAAAGGATACACCACTACTAGAACGTTATCGGAGGCGGAACAGCCTGTTGAAGAATGGGTAGCAGTAAGGGTAAATTCCGTATCAGTGGAAGGAGAAAATATAGGGGTTATATCAGTGGGAGAGCTTAGACCTAATGTTGGCGACCATAATACAGAAGCGGCGTTCGTTGAAGCTTGAGTAGCGGTTACACTTGAACCGGAACAAACTTGTAGATCCGGTCCTGCTTGTACTTGAGGTTTCGGACCTTTTACATGTATAACAACATCATCTTCAGTGATACAAGTATTGGCATCGGTTAATTGTAAGGTATAGGTAGTCGTAGTCGCAGGTTGTACTTGAACCGTAGCACTTGTTGCTGCTAGTGTTTCAGTAGGTGTTGACCAAGCGTATGTATTTACGGAGTTGACCGGTGTACCTATCGTAACTATATCCAAAGCACAAATAGAAGTGTCCTGACCGGCATTCGCCTGCTCGAGTTGACCCTTTAGTATGATGGAATTGGATTGTACGAGTAAGGAAGAACCATCGGGATTAGTACAATGATGAATGAGTCGACATGAAACTTCATCGCCGTTTGTTACAGAACGATGTACAAACTTTCTACCTTTCTCATTTGGTATGATTTGATTATTTACAGACCATTCATAGGAAATGTTTCCAATTATTGTAAAGCGATCTACTTCAAAAGAGATTTCAGGTTGTGTACAAGCATTTATTCCATTAGACTGAATAGAAATTTCAGGTTTGGTAACATAAACCGTAACAGCTTTTTCGAAAGAACATTGATTTTCTGTATCAACTACTCTAAACGTATAGGTAGTAGTAACGGGTGGATTTACTGAAATTGTCAAATTATTAGATAACGTCGTGTTGTCTTTACTCCAAGAATAGGATAACGAAGCCGCATCTGTATATTTTTGAGCTGTCAAAGTTGCTCCTATACCGGGACAAGTATGAAATTCAGTAGTTATAACTTTAAACAAGGAAGCTTCACACGGTCTTGGTACCATTCTGTATGCAAAAGAGGTGGTAGTAGCAGTAGTATTTTCAACACAGTGAAAAACATCTAAAGGAACAAAACTAATTTCATCTATAGCAAAGTCTCTTCCAATATCACCTCCGTTTTGTAGTGAAAGTTCTATGATAGCATGAGTAAAATCAGATTCGACATCATCATCTGCACAACCAATAAATTCTTGGAATCTATTCACAAAAGCAGTCATTTGTATCCAATTTCTTTGGTTAGTATTAAACGTAATTTCATTTAAGACTCCTTTGCTAACTAATCTTTGGATAGGATTAGGACCAGATGTTCTAAATGAAATAGAATAATTCATCTTTGGAATTTCTCTTCTGGCTGCAACAGCATTAGATTCAATATTACGAACATGTGCTGTGAACATAAATTCCTGTAAAAAATAAGGATATTCTTCAATAGAAATTTCTTTTGACCAAACACGAGAAGAAGAAGATCCATCTACAACCATCATTTGCTGTTGGGCTGCAGGGATATTATAATTAGGATTATTCAATGCCAGACCAGTCCATAAGTTTGGTCTATTCCAAAGTGTAGCATTAGGTGTCAAAATAAATCTACCCAACAAATCTTGAGCATAATTTGGATTAGAAAAATCCGGAACGGTAGACAAACAAGTGTAATCTGTTAAAAATCCTACAGGAGAGCAACTGCTGATATTCTCAAAATTACCATCGGAAGAATTATTTGATATCAAATCAATAGGACGTATACTTCCTTTATCCAAGTTAATATAAAAATAAGAGGCATCACAGGTTTGAACGGTTAAATCATTTGATACTGCATATAAACCTGTTTCAGATATATTCACGGTTGCAGAAGTAGAAATAGTAGTTCCAACACGTGTTAAGGGGTTTATCTTTTGCCAAATATAATTTCCGGCAACAATATTTGATTCTGCCATAAGAACGATAGAACTGTTAGGAGCACACGCATCCGCTCCAAGAGGCAAGATTCTAATTTGAGGACTCACTATCTTCGTTGAAGAAATGACCGAACATCCAGTAGATAATAGAGTTGCTGTAACCGAATAGACTCCATCTTTATTGGTATTAAACGATTCAAGATTTGTTTTTTGAACATCATGAGACCAACGGATAGAAACCGATCCTAGTAGGTTTGCGGTAGGATTTATTATTGAAATCGTAACGTCATTTTGTCCATGGTAAATTAAATCCCGTTCAAAAATGTAAGGTATAGGAGCTTCTTTAAATCGAATATCATAAGCTGTAGCGGTTGTTAAAGTACAGCCGGGTACTATAGCCATAGCCTTGTACATTCCTTCTTCTGAAAGACTAAATAATAGTTCGTTTGGATTCGTTTCTCTAAACCAAGATGTAGTTATGGAGCCTTGTACATTATTTAAACCATTTAATTGTAATCTTGGTGATTGGCCTTTACATACAGGATCAATAGGTAGAAATACAATTTGATCCGATACGGTAGTAGTAAATTCCCCATAACAACCGGTATTGATATCGGTAACTTTTACTTTAATAGTAGAAGGATTATTCACAGTTATAGTCGGAGACGATTGACCAACGATTGTAGTAAACGCGGAACCATTGCCTTGATACCATTCATACGTATACGCAGAGGTCATGGAAGGATCTTGGGTAAAGGTAATTTGAATAGGTGTAAACTGATTGTCCGAATCTTTACATAAAATAGTTCCTGATCCATTGGGTTGGGAAAGCCTACCCATAACACTTCCTGTTCTTGGGCAATTTAATAACGATGGAATTAAGCTAGTGGTAGTTTCAGTTTTATACTCCGGACAAATAGATGTATATCGAACTGATATCGGAATTGATACATTAGAATAAAGTACACATCCTTCTTCGTATAGAAGGGGAATAGATACTTCTATTATATCTACTGCAGTAGTGCCAATTTCTAATTGTTTTGCAAATGGAATATTCTGATCAAGGATAGATAATTGTAAAGTAGATGGCGATATAAAGGAAAGTGAATATTGATCTGAAGGGAGTACGTTATTCCCATAACGAACGGTAATTGGTTGTTGGTTATAGTTAAAACTCACTGGTAATTGAATTGTACTTGATACATCCTTAGCAATTCCTTGATTGGATATCAAATTATATTGAAGTTCTACTTGTCCACAGCTTTCGTTTGGATATCTAACATTCGAAACATTCACAAATGCTTCTTTTACAAAAACTGTTATGAAGTCCAATTCATTTGGTGGCGTAAAAGAACATAAAGAATTTATACTTATTGTTTGGTTAATTTCGCCTTCACAATGATGACCATAACCTATAAATAACTTAAAATTATTATCTGGACAAGACAAAAATGTGGTGCTTAATTTTAATTTAATTAAATTATTAGCATTTAACTTATTTATACTATTAAGTTGGTAAAAAAACCTCCAATAAATATTATTACCTTTATCTATATCAAAGTATAAAATAGTTTGGTTGGGTTCATCAACACTAGTAAGCAAAGGTGGTGTAACAATTCTATTATCATAGGCAATTACAGTAAATACATTGGAGAAGCTAGATAGCGAACCAGACAATTCAGGATTTTTTATTTGATATATATACTCAATTTTATTGTCACTCGAAACTTGAGTAGTAAAGTTTTCTCTAACGATGGTTGTTTTAGATTGATTTTCTACAAAAAGTTCTCCCCAGTTTTGATCAAAATTTAAAAGTGTTGAGATATCAATTGTATTTTCTCTTACATAAAATTTTGGACTTGCATTTGGACTAGTTATTTTATCTGGAAAAAATCGTTTAGTGGAATTCATCCCTTCTATACATTTGTCTTTAAAAGAAATATTTAACAAAATAGCTTCATGCTCATCCCCCCTCCCTATGATATTGCCATTTGATCTTAGTTGAGAAATATTTAATGAATACATATCAAAACCAGTCCTATTCTCAATGTAGGTTAGTGCTGAATTATTAGGGTTATTAGGATCGAGTGTAATATTCGGAATTACAACTCCATTTTTATTATCATATCTAGATATCAAAGACCTATCACCGGAATTAATAAAGTATATGTTCTCTAGATCTAATGATTCCGGAATAGGAATTTCTACCTTCTCTATATAATCAGCTGCTCTGTATTCATTAACAAACAAATTGTCTATTAAACTAAAATCAACTTGTGTTGAAATTTCATAAAATAAGTCACATGACTTTATGTTATAGTATGGTAATCCATAATTTAAATTAGGAGTTCCCAATACATTAAAAAAGATTTGTGCAGAAGTAATAGATGTTTCGCTAGCACCACAAAGTAATAACTTATTGCTATTGTAATAAATATTTGACATCTCGTTTATAAATCGATTGGGAGAATTAAAATTTTCCCACGTATATAAAATTTGATTTCCTACTTGTTGATAAGGATCCCCATCCGGTTGAAAACTATTAAATTGTTCTAACTCTCCATCATTATGACGTATATCTCGATTTTTATACTGCACCTTAGAAAAATAAGGTTTAAATACTATCAGGTGATTTTTGAGTCCATTACTTTCACCTATAATATTCTCTTTCAACTGAATAAAGAATTCAACCTCAACACTATAATTAGATTTATAAGAAGAAAAAGTTGTCAAACCAAATTGTTGCAGTTGAGAAACACTAAAGTTAAAGACTATATCGGTTGTAGTTGTAGTCGAATTTATTTCTTCAATCCAAGAATTTGTAGTTCCATCTAAATTAAAAATAGAAAGATTAGATAGTGAAAACAAAATAGTTGAACCATTTCGAATGGTAACTTTCATTTTTTGATTGGAACTCTCATAGATACTAAATCCTTTAGGTATCTGAACCTTTAAATACGATTGAGTTAACGCGTTTACTCCAAAAATATCATCCGAAATAGTAATAATTTGACCAGCGGTACCATAAGGGAAACTTTGACCGGTGGTTAAATAATAATGGTGTTTTAATAAAACAACATCATTCTGAATAACCGTATTTAAATTTAAATTATTATTCGGATCGGAATCGCTATTCTGTAGAATAGTTGCATAACTCGGTAGATTATCTATTAAATCCGGTTTATCATCATTATTTAAATCAACATAACCTAAAGTAACTCTTTTGGCTGACGAATAATATACATCCCCTCCCGTAAATCTACAACCGGGACAATTCACAAATACGTCTTTCTCAATTTGGGTAAGCGGTAATATACATTTTTGACATTCTTCATCACCTGGAGAGAAATACCATTCAAAACTATAATTAGGTACTCCATCTTCTTCTGATAAAGCACTACATACCGGCTCAAAAGACCACTCAACGGTTGCATTTTTTATTACATTTTGAACTCTTAACAAATAGTTTGCTCTTCCTTCTCCCATCGCAATAGGTAAAATATCCGATAATTTTACTTTAAATAATGAAGTGTTTGAGACGGGATAAGTAGAAAAGGAAATATTTGAATAGAGGTCATCCGTTTGGTTTAACTTGTTTAAATTAATTTTAGTATTATTAGATAATGTTAAAACTAATCCACTGTGAGGATATTTAGGATTAAATGTACCTTGTGGTAAAGAATTCCATAATTGATAATCAAATTCTGTTGAATTAATAGGACTACCATTTACATCATATTCTGTCAATCGAATACCATTTTCATGTCGTATACCAAATACAAAATACATATCTTCGATAGAAACTGAGTTAAAATTGTGAATGAAAAGATTCGCTTCTTTATTAAGAAATTCAATGGTTGTTTTGAAGTTTTCTACACCCGTGATAATAGGGGGAGCGGAAGGTGTAGCCGGATTAGTTAACCTAGTAGCATTAATCGAACTTGGGAAAACAGTAGGCAGAGCCGACACATTAATAGTTCCAATATCTGGGAAATTAGTTAACGCTTTTTGATAAATACGCCAATCACCACACGTATTTAAGTATTGAAATTGAAAGAAATAATCTGGTTCTCGAATAGGATTAAAGGTTTGAGGGCAACAAGATATTTCTTCAAATTCAATTCGATATTTATCTGTAGGTCTTACATTAGTGGTAAAATCTAATTGTAAACTCTTAAAAAAGTTATATGTTTCTAAACCTTTACAATTTGCAATATTTTCCTTAGTTTGAATTCCCAAATTGATATTTTTATCAGCAGCAATAGTACTGTTTCTCAAATCATAACTTTGTTCTATTCCATTTTCATCTAATCGAAGTAAACTTACTTTTAATGAAGTAGCATCAATAACAGATAGACTATTAATTGCTGATTTTTCATATTGGTCAAATAAGAATATAGAGAAATAATTAAAATCGACTGGAGATGTTGTGCTTTCAAACCGGAATACAACTTGTCTGGTTTGTTTATATATATCATTTTTTAAACAATAATCATTTGAATGTGTACCTTCAAAAACCAATAGATTTGATTTCGTTTTATCAATCTTATTGACCAGTTTGGTTTCAATCTTCCCCCCTATAGTTGATGACGTTTGATTAATAAATACATCACATATTTTAAGTTGAATAGCATGTGTGGTTCCTTCAGTTGGAATGCATCCAGTTACTGTAATTTTTTCTATAAAAACTATGCGTGCATTAGGAGATAAATAAGGTAATTTAATAGTGTAAACCGTATTAGCATTCACTGTTTTAGGAGAATTGATAATATCATTGTTGGTTAAAAATAAAATGGGTTGGTTTGTAGAATTCAAAATACTTTGACCGGACTCATTGATAATATCAATATCTAAAGTGGAGGATAGTAAGCTTGCATTAAACAGGGGTTGATAGGTAATTTCTACATTCTCACTTATAGTATTTCCATGTGTTAGGGCAAACACTTTTTCGAAGTTTTCCCCTTTGTAAAGCGAAGCTTTAACTGTTGTCCCATATTCATCATAGTCTTGAGAAATAACCCTTGTGTAATTTGAAAATGGAATTTGATTTACGTACTCCGGCAAAACTATAGACAATTTATTGGATACCTTTGGCAAATCAACAGTAGACAAAGAAAGGGGAACATTACAATTCTGAGCTTTTACATAATAAACTAAGTAAAAGCTAAACAATAAAGTTAATACACGATGTAAACATTTCTTTAACATAGAACTTTTGGATAAAAATGAAACAAAAAAAGGCAGTAGAAAAAAACTACTGCCTCAAATATAGAAAGTATTTTAAAAACTAAAAACTAGTTCCACATTTTTTCGTTCGCATTGATAGCATTCAAATCTTCGAATGCTTTTTTCAGGCGTGCTACAAAAGTATCTTCGCCTTTGCGTAACCATACACGTGGGTCGTAGTACTTTTTGTTTGGTTGGTCTTCTCCTTTTGGATTTCCAATCTGACCTTGAAGATACGCTTCGTTTGCTTTATAATTATTCAATACCCCTTCCCAGAATGCCCATTGTAAATCGGTATCGATATTCATTTTGATAACACCATATGAAATCGCTTCTCTGATTTCTTCTTGAGTCGACCCTGAACCTCCGTGGAATACAAAGTTCAATGGTTCGCTATCTTGTAAGTTGTATTTTTTAATAACGAAGTCTTGAGAATTTTTCAAAATTTTCGGAGATAATTTAACACTTCCGGATTTGTAAACACCATGTACATTTCCGAAGGCAGCCGCAATGGTGAATTTATCACTAACTTTCATCAACTCTTCGTAGGCGTATGACACTTCTTCCGGTTGTGTATATAATTTACTATTATCAACTCCTGTATTATCTACCCCATCTTCTTCTCCTCCTGTTACACCTAATTCTATTTCTAAGGTCATACCTAGTTTGCTCATGCGCTCTAAGTACTTCTTACAAATTTCAATATTCTCATGTAAGGGTTCTTCGGATAAATCCAACATGTGGGAAGAGTACAATGGTTTGCCATGTGTTTTATAAAATTTCTCACCGGCATCTAATAAACCATCTATCCAAGGTAATAATTTTTTGGCGGCATGGTCAGTATGCAAAAACACACCAACACCATATTGTTCTGCTAGCAAATGAACGTGTTGTGCACCGGAAATACCACCGGCTATCGCTGCTTTTTCACCGGCATTAGATAAACCTTTTCCGGCATAAAATTGTGCACCACCATTAGAGAATTGAATAAATACCGGAGAATTGACTGCTTTTGCAGCTTCCATAACCGCATTCACGGTACTGGTATTGATTACGTTAACAGCAGGAAAGGCTACGTTTGCTTTTTTCGCTGCTTTAAATACTTCCTGTACTTTGTCCCCGGTGATAACTCCCGTTAGGGTAGCACTTTTTACATTGTCAACCATACTTATTTTACTTTAGATACGTTCGTAAACAGTTTTGTAATAAAAGAATAAGGAGTAAATATACTAAAATCCATTCTTTTTTCGATGAATCTATTCCACAATTGCCGCCCCAAGTATTCAAAATGTGCCTTTTAAAGCCTATTTCCACTATTTATAGCCTTTTTTTCTCGCTTTATGTGTATCTTTCGATACTTCCGATTGTCTCATGCGCTTGGTCTCCCATCCGGTTTTATGCAATTACTATGTTACCTACCGGTGCAATGCTACCTGTCATTTTTGTGATATTTGGGAAAAACCCTCCCCTTACGTTACACCTGATCAAGTAAACGAAAATATTCGCCACCTAAAACGGCTTGGTGTTAAAATAATAGATTTCACGGGTGGTGAACCTTTATTGCACCGACAACTTCCCGAACTCCTTTACATCGCTAAATCTCATGGGATGATCACTACGGTTACGAGTAATGGTTTACTTTACCCCAAGCGTGCAAAAGAACTGAAAGGTTTAATTGATATGTTACATTTTTCTTTGGATGCTGCCGATAAAGCAACCCATGATCAAATGCGGGGTGTCGCCTGTTTTGATTTTGTATTAGAATCCTTGGATGTAGCCCTGAGCATTGGAGAGCGGCCGGATGTATTGTGTACAGTGTTTGAATCCAACTTGTCTCAAATCGAAAAGATTTATCATAACATCACGTTACCTCGAAAGTTACTGCTTCTTTTGAATCCGGCATTTGAATACAATGAAGTCGATACCGGAAAAAATTTAGACGGTCCACGACTACAACAACTTAGACAATGGGGGAAAAAACCGTATATCTACCTTAACGATGCTTTTATTGAATTACGCTTAGATGGCGGTAATCACCGAGAACACCCTGTTTGCAAAGCGGCGTCTACTACCATTGTCATAACTCCGGAGAATGAATTGTCGGTGCCCTGTTACCACTTGGGAACAAAACAATTTCCTATCCAAGGAAATTTAGAAACGTTGTATAAAAGCGCGGAAGTCCAGCAATGGGTGGCCTTAGAAGGTACTTTACCGGAATGTGAGGGGTGCGCCATCAATTGTTATATGCAACCCAGTTTTGCGACGCATTTGAATAAGTATTTTTGGAAAGCATTGCCCGGCACACTTAAGTATAATTATTATAAGGGGACGTGGAAAGAATGGTTTCGTTGATATAGTGTGGATTGCCTGCTTTTGAATATCTTTGCTGAGCATAGCTTTTATATATGAATGTAAGAATCTTTTTCGATCCTGTTTCAACAGAATTAACGGCGTCTGAGCTACTCGACCCCTTTCTTTTCTTTCACTCTATCAGTACGTATACTCAAACCTTTCCGGAAATACACGATATCGATATAGCGATTATTGGAATATCCGAATCCGGTGGTACGCTTACGAATAAAGGGGTAGAAAAAGCAGCCGATGCTGTCCGAAAAAAACTATATCGTTTAAAAAAAGGGACAGGAAGTTATCGCATTGCGGACTTAGGAAATATTCGGCAAGGTGTTACTACCGAAGAGAGTTACCTGCGCATCAAAGAAGTAGTGGAATATCTTTTACAGATAAACGTTGTGCCTGTTTTACTAGGAGGATCGCATGATATAGACTTAGCACAATTCTGGGCATATCAAGGCTCAGAACAATTTATTTCTGTGCTGACGGTTGATAGTTTTATGGATATGCAAGCCGCTACAGATGATATGAGCAAGCACCATACACATCGAATGTTAGTGCATGAGCCTAATTACTTATTTAACTATAGTCATTTGGCCTATCAAAGTTTTCTGACTGACAGCGAAACCATTAATGTTTTGGAAAAGTTGTATTTTGAAAGTTATCGAATCGGTCAATTAAAGGAGAACATAAGCGAGATGGAACCGGTGATTCGTAGTGCGGATATGATGAGTTTTGATATTACAGCGATCCGAGCATCCGATGCACCGGGGAATGCTGCCGCTCAACCGTTTGGTTTAAGTGGTGAAGAAGCCTGCCAATTGTGTTGGTATGCCGGTATTAATACGAAGTTGACCTCCTTAGGTATTTATGAGTATAATCCCGAATACGATGAAAGAGGTATTACGGCATCTGTTGTAGCCACCATGATTTGGTATTTTATAGAAGGGTATTATCACCGTAAACCGGAAGAATCATTTGATAGCAAACATTTCATGCGGTATATCGTTCCTCTTCCCGGAGAACCCCATCAACTCACATTCTATAAACATTTAAGTACAGAAAAATGGTGGATGGAAGTACCCTACCCGAGTTACAAAAAACAACTCGCACGTAATTCGATCGTGCCGTGTGCCTATACGGATTATGTAACAGCAAATAAAGGTGAGCTTCCCTATCGATGGATTAATACACACGCTAAACTGATTTGATAATGTCTTTACCTGAATACACCAAAGCGCAGTTAGCTTTACGCAATGGACAAGACAAACCGGAAATCTGGTGTGCCTATCAAGGTTTGATTTATGATGTGACAGTTTCTAAGTTGTGGCGCAATGGAAAACATTATGAACACTGGGCCGGACAAGATTTAACGGAAGAAATGAATACGGCGCCCCATACCGAACATGTGTTTGATAAATTTAAAGCCATAGGTAAATTGATTTAGTCTTTAAATACTAGAACATAGTCTTATGACAAAAAATCTACAATTATTAAAAAATACTTAATACTTAAAATGATCGCTATTGTCGACAGTGGTTCAACTAAAACGAATTGGTTATTTACCGGAGAAAAAGAAGGTATACAAATTCGTACCCTTGGAATTAATCCCTATTATCAAACTGCAGATGATATAACAGAGCATTTATTAAAAGAATTAGTTCCTAATATGCCGGATGTACGGCAAATGGATGCGGTTTATTTTTATGGTGCCGGGTGTGAGTTACCGGCACAACAAGCCATTGTACAAAAAGCGATTCAACCCATTTTTCCTCAATCGAAAATTCAAGTGGATAACGATTTGATAGCAGCAGCCCGTTCTTTATTTGGTAAAGAAAAAGGGATAGCTTGCATTAGTGGAACCGGTTCCAATACGTGTTATTATAATGGAGAGAAAATAGAGCGTAATATTAATTCACTTGGTTTGTATATGGGAGATGAAGGTAGCGGCGGATATTTGGGCAAGATGCTAATTCGGGATTATTTACGAGAAGTGATGCCGAAAGAAATGCGCGAGCGTTTTGAAGTGTTCACTCCGGATCGACGAGCGGATATCATGGATAAAATTTATCGTAAACCTTTTCCGAATCGCTATTTAGCCTCATTGGCACCATTTGCCATTTTACATCAAACAAATGATTACATACAACAACTCATCCTTGAAAACTTTCGATTGTTATTTGAGCGTTGTATTTGTCAATATACACAGCACACAAAAGTGCCGGTACGATTTATTGGTTCCGTAGCTTTACATCTACAACCCTATCTCCAAGAAGTGGCACAATCTAAAGGAGTTCAAGTGGATGTTATCACTAACGATCCGCTACCGGGTTTACAAGAGTACCATCTAAATCATCGTATATGAGTTCGGTTACAGAATCCTCCTCCTCATATGAGGGCTTAGAAAATATGTCCGTTGCGACTTTGTTGCACCACATCAATGCCGAAGACAAAACAGTTCCATTAGCGGTTGAAAAAGCCCTTCCTCAAATTGAACGTTTACTTGCAGTAGTGATACCTAAAATGAAAACCGGAGGCCGCTTATTTTATATTGGAGCCGGCACGAGTGGACGTTTAGGTATTGTTGATGCCTCTGAATGCCCGCCTACTTATGGTGTTCCTCAAGGGATGGTCGTGGGAATCATAGCTGGTGGAGATACTGCAATACGTAAAGCAGTAGAATTTGCAGAAGATGATAAAGAACAAGCGTGGAAAGATTTAGAACATTATCAAATCAACTCTCAAGATACGTTAATCGGAATAGCCGCCTCCGGTCGTACACCCTATGTTATTGGAGGTTTAGAACGAGCACGTGCTGAGGGTATAACAACCGGTTGCATTGTTTGTAATCCGGAAAGTGCCGTAGCAGCCGCTTGCGAATTTCCCATTGAAGTTATCGTAGGACCGGAATTTGTAACGGGTAGCAAGTAAAAGGAAATAAAATGGTAGATATGCAATTGAGCAATTTGAAGTTGGTCGACCGTGGTGTACGTATGATTATGGATGAATTACAAGTGGAAGAAAACACTGCTAAAACGCTGTTAGAAAAACATGGTTCTGTTCGTGCTGCCATCGAAAACCATGGCAAGTAGTGTTAAAAAGTAATTCCAAGTTGTAATCCAATTCTTGGCAACAGGGAAATTCCTTCATTATATTCAACTACTATTTCTTCACTGTTAGGAACTTTATATCCGTAACGATAGGTATAGGTACTATAATTAACATCCAAGACTTCTTTATACGTAATTCCCAAGCCGGTTGCAAATTCTAAACAAAACCATCCGGTAATATCCCAAATGTATCCATAATTTAAGAATACAGATCTATATCTTTCATACGCATTAATGGGAGGATTAATATTTCCAAAATAGCCCTGATCAAATGAATAATTATAGTTCAGATAATTATAAAGTACACCTATGTACGAATCTTTTAATTCAACAGAATTAAAATAAAACTTAAATCCTGCGGATGCTGAAAATCCTAATTGATAACTTGGAAAATTTAAATTTGTTCTATCATATTTAGTTTCAATTACATTCCATTTATACAAATAATTTTCATACGTAACACCAGCTCCAACTACACATGATAAATGTTTGATTAATAATCTCTCGTAAAATAGTTTATAATCACCAACAAAAACTCCTAGTGCATTTATATTGAATATATTTTTATCATACTTCTGTTTAAAACCTGAATATTCTATTCCCTCATTTACATTAGTTTGACCAAAAAGTAAACAAGAGGAATTAATTAAAAAGAAAAGACAACAAAGGTGGATTTTAGCCATAACATCAATATTTATTTAGAACAAAGGTAATTTTAAAAACTATTTTTATATTTACAAGTAATCCAATTGTTTAACTTTTAATGCTATGAAAAAAATACTTTTATTTCTATTCGTTTCTATTTATTCTATCACGAATGGTTTCTCACAGAATGTTACTCCATTTATGGGGCCAACTTTAAAGTATTCAAACAATCTTTATATGCCCTACGTTGTTGGACATGATGAGTCCGGTTTTTATGTATCAAAATTAAATAAAGATTTTACATTAACTTTAGAAAAGGTAAGTCCTTCTTTAGAAGTCATTACCTCACAAAATATACCAACGACATATTATAAAGAATCTGGATCACTAGAAAATTACTGGTATACTTCTACCGGTATTGTTTGTTTGTATAGTAATTACGATAAAAAGCTAAAAACGAGTACTCTTTATGGTCGATTAATCGGAAAAGACTGTAAATTTTCTACCCCTTTTAAAGAATTAATGACTTTTAAAAATATCAACTCTCCTGATGAAATTTATTACTCTAAAATAAAATCAAGTGATACATCTACTTTTATTGTAAATATCGGTTTGGCTCAAAAAAACCAGCCTGTTACGAAGTTATTTTGGGCTTTATTCTCCAATGATTTAATCAAAAAGTCGGAGTTTACGACAACTATAAATAAGCCTTTTGAAACGACTTCTATTACGTTAGGAAAATTAGATTCAAAAGGGAATTTATTTTTTTCATATTCATATGAAATAAAATCAAATGATAATGAGCAAAATAAAAATTTAGAAGAAAAACATGTATTATGTTACTATAATGTAAATGAGCAAAAAATATCTGAATTCGAAATTTTAGATGATCAATTTATTATAAGTGATTTTGATATGTTATTGGATGCAGATGAGACTCATTTGTATGTAGTAGGTCTATATTCATATAAAAAGTCACATTTTGCTGCAGGATCCTTTTGTACGAAACTAAATTTAACAGAGAAAAAACTTATTTATTCAGTAAATACAGATTTTTCAAAAGAATTTTTAAATCAATTCGATGCTAGAACTTTTGATGAAAACTTATTCCTTAATAGAAATGAAATTTATAATTATAAACTACATGATGTAAAATTAAATAGTAAAAATTTTATTTCCATGTTAATAGAACAGAGTTTTGAAACATCATCATCCAATCATCCCTCTACCGTGTCTACTAATAAAAGTCTTATGGGTTATATTTCTAGTTTCAATAACATTGTAACGGTTGAAATGAACGAATCCGGAGTAATGATTGAACAAATCAAATATACTAAATATCAAAATATTGGATATTTGGCTCACCCTTCAGATGCTATTTATTATAATTACGTTTCAATCGGTTATATATACTATAATTCAAAATATATTGTCCTATACAATGACCATAAAGATAATTTAAATCGATTAGGCATAAATCAAGAAGTTATGGCCTATCCATTCATGATAGCCCGCAGAGTAATGGTCGGAACAAATAGTACCAGCGCCATTTATAAAAAAGAATTATACCCTGACCAAAAATTAAAAACAGTTTTAGTTCCTAAGTTCACTTATCAATTTAACAATAACCAAATTAGTAAAAGGAAATAAAATGGTAGATATGCAATTGAGCAATTTGAAGTTGGTCGACCGTGGTGTACGTATGATTATGGATGAATTACAAGTGGAAGAAAATACTGCTAAAACGCTGTTAGAAAAATATGGTTCGGTTCGTGCTGTTATCGAAAACTATGGCAAGTAGTATTTCCAAAGTAACGTATTACCTCAATCTATCTATTCTGTTGCCTCTATTACGCTTTAACGGTGAATTCATCTCGTAAAGATAAACCCGAACTGGTCATTCATTTATAAGAGTAGTATTATATCGTATTCTTACGCATTTATAAATTTACACTATGTAAGTTTATTCCATTTAAAAATAAATTTAATTACGAAGCTTTACATACTACATGTCACCGGTTACACTACCTAAAGGAAGTTCGATATTCTTAGATGTATTAAGAGGTTTAGCGCTCAAGCGGTTGTAATTGGTCATGGAATTAGTTTTTTTGGTATCGCATCCTTTTTACATGAGCCCAACTTCCCCTGGATCCAAAATATGGCCGTCGTTGTATTTTTATCCTCTCCGGTTTTTTAATTTCCTTTTCTATATTTAAAATATTGAAACTCGAATAGACTATTCTTATACATCGTATTTAATCGATCGCTTTTCAAGAATCTATACCGCTTATGTACCGGCCCTGTTATTTGTTGTTGTTATAGATAGTGTTAGTATTGCATTAGCACCGGAAAACTATAAGTATACGACTGCATTTACTTTTTCCTCGTTTTTAGGAAATCTTTTCCAATTACAAGATTTTCCATTTATGAAATCTATTAACATTTTAGATTTTACTTCTTTTGGCTCTGCTAGAACATTTTGGACACTCGCTATTGAATGGTGGATTTATATTTGGTTCGGATATATCGTGTTCGTTATTATGAAGAAAAAATCGATTTCTATTTTTAGCCTACTACTTCTATTTGCACTAAGCATTGCTCCTTTATACCATCTAGTGTCCGGCCGAGGAAATGGGTTAACTGCTTTCTGGCTTATGGGTGCCGGCGTTTGGATATTGTCTAAGACATTTCCTATGGCAACATTTACTAAAATAGGCAAACTACTTTTGATTGTACTTTTAGTATGTTTCGCTCTAGGTCGAGCTTATATAAAAATGACAGCGTACGATCCAATTTTTGCATTGCTCCTGGCTTGTATACTTTTCCTGTCTATTGATATTGTAAAAGATATACGATTCCATCCGAAAGTAGAACAACTCATTCGTTTGAATGCTAATTATTCGTTCACTTTATATTTAATACATTATTCCACTCTTGATTTTATTGTTACACATTGGGGAAATGTTTATTCTCCTTATCTTTTATTTTTTATAGGTTGTGTAATGTCTAATGTCATAAGCTTTATGATGGGATATGTATTTGAAGTGATCTTGACTCCCGTCGTGAAAAAATATTTGTATTCAACATTTTTAAAAGTTTAAATCATGTACTTATTCACTTTATACATAAGCTGAGAATACAACTAGTAAATGGTATAAGGAAAAGTATATGCACTGCAATTAAATGATTTGAAATAGGTATACCCTCATATTCAAATAAATCAGTAGGCATAGTACGTTATCGTAACTATTATCACTAATACATTTTAACAATTCGAAAATACTAAAGGAGCTATAAAGAAGTTTAAGAATCTGTCTCTATAGCTGCCTTTAACAATATTTATCACTCTTACATTTAAAAGGCATATCCTAAGCGTATGCCTGTGTTCAGTATAAATCGAACAGCATTATCTCTAGTTTCATAAAAAGTGGGGGTAGTGGCCCCTAAATAACTATAATTATTAAAATCAACATAATGTTCTTTATTAAATTCTAATCGACAACCAAGCCCTCCATATATATCAATAATCCACTTTGAATTAAACGTTTTTAAATAACCAATTTGATATCCAAAATTAATCCATGTACTTTTATCTCTTATTGTTTCATTTAAAGGTTTTTCATCAAAGGATGTAATCTCCGTTACATATTTTCTTACTCGTAATAAAGTGCCACCGTACCATCCCATCGTCTCATATTCATGTGCAAAAAACTTTCTATAATGATACAAAAAACTAAACCCAACCATAGGTTGAGTAGTTGCTAAGCCCAAATAAGGGTCGTCATTATCATTTCTTGGAAGTAGCTCTTCCTTTCGTAATGGCCCGTCTTTCGTTAGTCCTATACCTATCAAATGTCGATGGATCAAAGAAAGTTGTACAGAATAATCTCCTTCTAAAATATAGGTAGGTGTAATCAAGATTCCGTTTTGTTTTTCGGATGAAATAGGTCTTGTATTATACTCTACTCCCATTCCGACTTTATCTTTTTGGGCAAAACTATAATTAAACAAAAATGTAATAAGTACTACAAAAACGCTTTTCAATTTCATAATTAATAATTTAGGGTTTCACTTTTTTTACACGCATAACATGCGGAACATAATACTTCTTTTGGTTTGACTCTTGTATACAAATAGATTTTTTAAGACTTTTTTCTATCACGCGATAGATATCTTTTTTTATTTGGAACTGTTGATTTACCATTAATTCTTCAACGAAAACGAAATCCGCAGCATCGGAATCATAAGCATGTAACACCTTTTGTAATTGAAGATCACTACAGGAACTGGCTGCCGGTGTTTTCATATGCCGAAACAACGCTCTAAGTATTTCTTCAGGAAAAACATCCGTAGTGGCTACAGGAAAAACGATTTCTTTAAAAGCCGATTGCCACTCTATTCCATGTGGTTTTACTGAAACTCCAAATCGTAATTGGGTTACCAGATGTGCTACTTCATGTAAATAGGTAATTAAAAATGCATACCGATTCAACCCTTGATTGACACTAATGGTGTGTTGTCCGTTTTTAGGATCAAATGTGTAATCGCCTAATTTCGTTTGTCGGTCTTTCGTTATTCGTAAGGAAAACTTTCCCAACTGCCACAACTCTATACAATATGCTGCTGCTGTCTGGGGGACATGGCGAGTAAGCGCATCCGGTACCGACATTCGTTTCATATAAAAAGACTGGGATGTACCAAAAAAAAAGACCTCATTGCGGAGGTCTTTTTAATGCTTGGTTGGTGTAAATTACTTAACCACTGAAGCAGCTGAATCAACGATAGCAGCAGCTGAATCAACGATAGCAGGAGTTGTGTCAACTGGAACTAAAGCTGCAGCTGTATCAACAGCAGCTGAATCACCAGTACCTTCAGTTTTAGAACCACCGCAAGATGCTACAGACATAACAGCAGCAACAGCTAATAACGCAAATACTTTTCTCATAGTTTTAATTAAGTTTAACTTTAATACCCACAAAATTAATTAATATTTCAATATTCAAAAGAATCTTGGGCAATTTTTTAGAACTTTTTTAAGATGTTATTCGTTTAGGCGCCCTAACCTCAATTTAATTTTACTTTTTTCTATAGACCACCTGGATAGGTACGCCGGCAAAATCATAGTGCTCCCGTATCTTGTTTTCCAAGTAACGTGTATACGATTCGCTTACATATTGCGGTAAATTGCAGAAAAACGCAAATGTTGGGGTCCTAGTCGGTAATTGTGTACAATATTTTATTTTAACCTGCTTTCCTTTATGAATGGGCGGAGGATAATGTTCTATATACGGCAATATAGTATCATTCAAATGAGAAGTTGCAATTTTCTTAGTTCGGTTCTCGTACACTTTCATGATAACCTCTACGGCTTGGAAGAGACGAACTTTATTTAACACAGATATAAACATAATAGGTGGATAATGAATGGGCTTCAATCCTTCCCGTATCCTATCTTCAAACGCTTTAGCTGTTTTGTGGTCCTTTTCTATTAAATCCCATTTATTGACCAAAATGACTAATCCCTTTTTATTATTATGCGCATTCCAAATGATGTTCATGTCTTGAGATTCTAAACCCCGCTCCGCATCCAACAAAACCACACACACATCCGACTCTTCTAACGCTTTTATGGAACGTAAAGTAGAGTAAAACTCCACGTCTTCTGATATTTTTGATTTTTTACGTATACCGGCAGTATCTACAATTATAAATTCTTGACCATAAGAATTATACCGAGCGTTGATGGCATCTCGAGTCGTTCCGGCTATATCCGTTACTATACTTCTTTGTGTTCCTAAAAGTGCATTTACAAAAGAAGATTTACCTACATTTGGCCGTCCCAAAATTGAAATTTTAGGGATTCCGGCATCCGGATCCTCCACTCCCGGATCATCGAAATGTCGAATAACTTCGTCCAACAGTTCACCCGTACCGGTTCCGTTTTGGGAGGAGATTGGATAAATTTCACCCAAACCCAAAGCATAAAACTCTCCGGCCATTTGTAAACGATGGTTGTTATCGGCTTTATTGACGACCAACAGTATAGGTTTTTTTGTATGTCGAATTTTATTGGCAAACTCTTCATCCAAAAAATGCAATCCGGCGGCTGCATCCACTAAAAATAAAATAACGGTAGCTTCTTGAATGGCTAAGTCCACTTGTCGTCTAATCTCCGCCTCAAATGTATCGTCTGAACCGGTTACATAACCGCCGGTATCAATGACCGTAAAATATTTACCACACCACTCAGAATGGCCATAGTGCCTATCGCGCGTCACCCCACTCTGATCATCCATGATGGCTTGTCGTTCGCCCACCAATCGATTGAAGAAAGTGGATTTGCCCACATTGGGTCTGCCCACAATGGCAACTATATTATTCATACTTAATTTTAATCTAATTTATAACCAAACTGTTTCAACGAACGTTCTTTGCTGCGCCAGTCTTTTTCAACTTTAACAAAGGTTTCCAGAAAAACTTTTTTACCAAAAAAGGCTTCCATAGATTTCCTAGCCCAAGTAGCTACCTTTTTTAGAGACTCCCCTCCTTTGCCTATAATGATTCCTTTTTGACTATCCCGTTCTACATATATGACGGCTTGTATCCGAATGATAGCCGTCTCTTCTTTAAAGCTTTCTATGGCCACTTCCGTGCTATAAGGAATTTCTTGACTATAGAGTTCAAATATTTTTTCGCGTATCATCTCTGAAGCAAAAAAGCGTTCCGGTCGATCGGTTAACTCTTCTTTATCGTAATACGCCGGATGAACCGGTAATTTATCCAATACCCAATCCATTACTGCTTGTGTGTTGTATTGTTCCGTTGCTGAAACAGGGACCACAGCATCCGCTTTCGGAAACAACCCTTTCCATTTTTCCATAGCTGCTACTACCGCTGCTTGGTCGCTGGTATCCATTTTATTTAACACAATCAGAACCGGTACCGATACTTTTTGCAATCGCTCGATTACTTTTTCTGCCTCTGTATCATCCGTCAAATCGACCACCCAAACAACCATATCCGCATCTTCTAATGAGAAGTCGACAAAACTCATCATAGACTTTTGCAACTCATATTTAGGCTCTATAATACCCGGTGTATCCGAATAGATAATTTGGTAATCCGGTCCACTCAAAATACCCATGACTCTATGGCGCGTAGTTTGAGCTTTTGGCGTAATAATCGACAAACGTTCCCCGACCAATTGGTTCATCAATGTAGACTTACCTACGTTCGGTTTTCCAACGATGCTAACAAAACCTGCCTTATGTTCGGTTCTAGAATTCATATACTAGTACAAAGGTACGAATTAAATGGCAGACTCTCATAGGATTTTAAAACGTGGTAGTAAGTCGAATTCAATGTTATTTAATGAATACATATTAGGTTTTTATTCCTTGATAGAGGCGCTTTATACCTAATCGAGCGGTATACCTAACGTTAAACTTGTTCGGTTTTCCGATACGCTATACGATATTGTATTCCGAATATAGTAGTATATTTACAACCTTCTTTTGCTAATGAAACGTTACGGATACCCTATCGATGATGTGTTAGAAGAGTTGTTGAGAACCATACAACAACATCCGATTACACTTTTAGAAGCACCTCCCGGTGCAGGTAAAAGTACGGTAGTTCCTTTAGCCTTACTTCATCATCCTATACTATCGCAAAAGAAAATCCTCTTATTAGAACCAAGACGTGTAGCGGCAAAGTCGGTAGCTGCTCGATTGGCAGCTAATCTAGAAGAAGCTGTGGGTGAAACTGTAGGTTATAGAATTCGACAGGAAACTAAAATATCTAGTGCTACTAAAATCGAAGTAGTAACGGAAGGTGTCCTAACTCGAATGATGCAACAAGACAATAGTTTGGATGCTTATGGAATTCTACTTTTAGATGAGTTTCATGAACGCTCCCTTCACGGTGATGTAGCACTTGCTCTTGGACGAGAAATACAACAATTGTTACGTGACGACTTAAAAATGGTCGTTATGTCGGCCACGTTGGATACGACAACCCTTTCTTCGCTTTTGCAAGATGCTCCTGTTGTGCGTAGTGAAGGTAAAATGTATCCTATCACCTGCCATTATATCCCTCCGGATAAATCTTTATCCTTTTCGGATCAAACCAGAAAAGCACTTCGACAAATTTTAAACGAAGTGCCCGAAGGAGATATCTTGGTTTTTTTACCAACGATTCGCGATATTCTATTGGTATCAGAGTCCTTATCACATGACTTGACCGATTTTGCCATAACCCCTTTATATGGAGAGTTAAGCTTAAAGGAACAAGAAGCCGCCTTACGACCGAATCCGTATGGGAAAAGAAAAATCGTATTGGCTACCTCAATTGCAGAAACCAGCTTAACAATAGAAGGTATAAAAGTAGTTTTGGATACAGGATTTAGTCGTGTTACTCGATTTGATCCCAATGCCGGATTAAGTCGTTTAGTTACCGAACGTGTTACCTTGGATGCAGCTATACAGCGAGCAGGTAGAGCCGGTCGATTGGGCCCCGGAATAGCCTACCGATTATGGCCTCCGGCGGTACAACACCAATTACTACCCAACCGGACCCCGGAAATAGTAGAAGCGGATTTATGTCCTTTAGTATTAGAATTAGCACTTTGGGGCATTCCGAACGTTCAACAATTATCTTGGATTACGCCTCCTCCAATAGGTAATTGGAATCAAGCAAAAGACGTCTTAAAACGTTTAGGCGCCTTGGATGAAGCTGGAAAAGTTACCGATAAAGGAAAGCAATTAGCTCAAGTATCAACCCATCCACGGTTAGCCAATATTTTAATAGAAGCCAAAAAACGATCCCAACTCCCTTTAGCCGCAGATCTGGTGACTGTATTAGACGAAAGGGATCCGTTCAAACAAATCCGATCGGTTAGTATAGTCGAACGACTTCTTTTACTTCAACAACAACGATCTCAATCAAGAGGAGTTTTGGATAACACTACCTTTCAACGATTTGAAAAAACACGTTCGCAATGGTCGTCCGATAATGGACGCTATACCTTTCATCCGGATGATGTAGGTAACCTACTGGCCATGGCCTTTCCGGAACGAATGGCAAAGCGAATGGATGTGTCGTCCCGATACAAACTAGCCTTTGGAAGAACCGCGGTATTGCCGGATCAAGATACTTTAGCAACAGAAGAATGGATCGTCATTGCAGCAATGGATGCAGGAGTGGGAGAAGGTAGAGTGTATCTGGCAGCGCCATTTGATCCCGAGTCCATGACCCATTATGTAGAAGAAAAAGAGACGGTACATTGGGATGTACAAAAAGAAAAAATAGTAGCACAAAAGGAGTGGCGTATAGGACACCTGTTGGTAAAAGCGCAAGCGTTATCGAACGTGAGCGAAGCGAAACGACAAGCTGTCTTTTTATCACTTTTACAAACGGATGGTAAACGTTGGCTACAATGGGATGATACCGTGCTTCAATGGCAAGCCCGTATTCTTTCCTTGAAACGCTGGCAAGAAGATTATCCATGGCCGGATGTAACAACAGAGCATTTACTTGAAACCGTAGAAGACTGGCTCTCACTTTATTTAACTTCTATTAAACGGATAGAAGACATCCTGAAATTGCCTTTACACGACATTTTAATGAATACCTTATCGTGGGAGATGCAACAAAAGTTAGCAGCTGATGCACCCACTCATATTGATGTGCCCAGTGGATCAAGCATACGAATAGAGTATCAACAGGATGGTAGCGCACCGGTCTTATCCGTTCGGTTACAAGAAGTGTTTGGGATGGCTGATACTCCAACCGTGAATCAAGGAAAAGTAAAAGTGTTGATGCACTTATTATCTCCGGGATACAAGCCGGTGCAAGTAACGCAAGACTTGAAAAATTTTTGGAATACGACGTATTCTGACGTTAAAAAAGAGTTAAAAAACAGATACCCTAAACACGCGTGGCCGGACGATCCTTGGACAGCAGTAGCAGTGCGCGGAGTCAAACGAAAACCAACCAATTGAATATGGCCCGTTACGTCTTTTTAATCTTTATTTGTACTTCCTTTGTAGTTACTTCTTTAAAGGTTCCGAGTGTATTTCAAGCAGTATTTGATCGAATGCAAGATGCAACCATCAAAGCGCGTCTACTTCAATTAGAAAAAGAAGGCGTCGAAAAAACGGTAGATACCACATCCTATTCTAGAGAGAAGGTGATACAAACAGCTGAATCCTATTTAGGCGTTCGCCATTGTATGGGCGGAACAACTAAAAAAGGAATAGATTGTTCCGGATTGGTAATGGTCAGTCATAAATCGTGCGGAATTGAATTACCCCATCAGTCACACCAACAAAGCAGGTATGGAAAAGTAGTGGGTCATCCCGATAGTTTAGTACGGGGAGATATGGTATTTTTTTATGCTTCTTACGCATCCGCATACTTTATTACCCATTCCGGAATTTATTTAGGTAATAATCAATTTATCCATGCAACGGCACAGAGTGGTGTAGTGAAAAGTTCCTTAATAGGTAATAGTTATTGGGGTAGTAAATTTTTATTTGGCACAAGAATTCAATACTAGAGGACTAAGTACCTATTGTTGCACCATTAAGCTCAACACAGAAACGATTTGAAATAGGGGGTACGTAAGAATAAATACAATCTTTTTCATGGTTTTAATGCGTTTATACTTACAATACAATAAAACAAAAGAAAAGTAACCTTATAAATTAAAACTTTAATTAAGTTTCTTATTTTAAACTATTTCCTTATTTTAGTTATGTGAAAAAGTGGATGGTTATATTCTTAATTACGCTTATTTTACCTCTTACAAATGAGGTTTTTAAAGTACCTGCATTACTTTCTCACTATAAAGAACATACATCTATGTCATTTTGGGATTTTTTAGTAGACCATTATTCTGATTCTACTTCTCATAAAGAGCATACCCAATTACCGTTTAAAAGTTGGTCATCCTCCATTGTTTGTATCGGTATATTACCTTCACCCTTCACTATCGGATATGTATTGGACGTAGTTATACGTCCTTCTTATTTTTCATTTTTTATTACGCCCAAAACCCAAAGCAACATTATCGGCTTTTGGCAACCACCACGTATAGGATAATCATATCTTATTTTCTTTTCTTTAATCTTATGGTTTATTAATTCTACTGGCTTATGCTGGATCGTATCATTTATTTCTCTATACACAATAAAATCATTGTAGCTGTTGGCACCTTGGCTCTCTTCTTCTGGGGTATTTGGTCATTAAGCAAACTGCCGATCGATGCTGTTCCGGATATTACAAATAATCAAGTTCAAATTATTACATACAGTCCTACCTTAGCAGCTCCGGATGTGGAACGACTCATTACCTTTCCTATCGAACTGCGATTGGCCAATATTCCGGGACAAACTGAAATTCGATCGATTTCAAGATTTGGTCTATCTGTTATTACCATCGTCTTTACAGATGCTACAGATGTCTATTGGGCACGCCAACAAGTAAGCGAACGACTACTGCAAGTTCAACAGGATATTCCTCCCGGAATTGGCACTCCGGAGTTAGCTCCGGTATCTACCGGGTTAAGTGAAATTTATCAATACATTCTTCGTCCTAAAAAAGGATATGAAAGAAAATATAGCTCTACCGATTTACGTACTTTACAGGATTGGATTGTACGCCGTCAAATCCTCGGTACTCCCGGAGTTGCGGATGTTTCTAGCTTTGGTGGTCATGTAAAACAATATGAAATTGCGATTCAACCGGAACGATTGCGTAGTATGGGTGTTACGATTCGGGAAGTGTTTGATGCCGTTGAACGTAATAATCAAAATACCGGTGGGGCCTATATCGATAAACAACCCAACGTATGGATGATACGAACCGAAGGCCTTGCTACCTCACTGGAATCTATCGGTTCGATGGTAGTCAAACAAACCCCTCAGGGGAATCCTATATTGATATCCGATGTGAGTGATGTTCGGTTTGGTCATGCTATTCGATATGGCGCCATGACTTATAACGACGAAGGAGAAGTGGTAGGTGCTATAGTATTAATGTTAAAAGGGGAGAACTCTGCCAAAGTAATCGAAGCCGTTAAAACCAAAATGGCGAGTATCAAAAAAACATTGCCGGAAGGAATTGAAGTAGAGGTGTTTTTAGACCGAAGCTCTTTAGTTTCTAAAGCGATTCATACTGTTCAATCTAATCTTGTAGAAGGTGCCTTAATTGTCATTTTTGTATTGGTCATACTGCTAGGTAATATTCGTGCCGGGATTATCGTTGCTTCGGTTATCCCACTCGCTATGTTGTTTGCCCTATCGATGATGCACTACTTTGGTGTGTCAGGTAATTTAATGTCATTGGGTGCTATTGATTTTGGACTTATAGTGGATGGTGCTGTTATTATAGTTGAAGCCACGTTACATGCCTTACAACTCTATAGAGGACAGGTACTATCCGCCGAATCGATGAACACGGCTGTATATCAAGCAGCATCGGGCATTCGGAAAACAGCGTCTTTCGGCGAATTGATTATTTTAATCGTCTACCTACCTATTTTGGCATTGACCGGAATCGAAGGAAAGATGTTTCAACCGATGGCACAGACGGTTATATTTGCGATTGTTGGGGCATTTCTATTATCGTTAACCTATGTACCTATGATGAGTGCCCTTTTATTAACCAATGCAACAACGGCCAAAAAGAATTTTTCGGATAGAATAATGGGAAGGTGTCAACGGTTCTATCAACCGCTCTTGCAAAAAGCTCTGTTGTATAAAAAAAGTATTTTAGTAGCAGTACTTCTTTTTAGTTTGGGTTCGTTTATGGTATTCCTACAATTGGGAGGAGAGTTTATACCTGCATTGGATGAAGGAGATTTTGCAGTCGAAGTTCGTTTATTACCCGGTAGTTCGATGGAACAAACAATAGCCGTTACTAAAAAAGCAGCACAAGTGCTACACGCTTCCTTTCCTGAAGTAAAAGAAGTGATAGGTAAAATTGGTACGGCAGAAATTCCTACTGATCCTATGCCTATGGAGGCATGTGACTTAATGGTTATTTTAAAAGATAAATCTCAATGGAACGCCTTTTCTAAAGAAACATTGGCAAATGATATGCAAGACGAGCTGGAAAAAAATATACCGGGTGTTCTATTCAGTTTTCAACAACCCATTCAAATGCGTTTTAATGAATTGATGACGGGCGCTAAACAAGATGTAGCCATTAAAATATATGGAGACCAATTAGAAGAACTTTCTTCTATAGGTCATCAAATAGCACTTCAAGCCGGTTCTATTGAAGGGGTTAAAGATTTGTATGAAGAAAAAATATTAGGTCTACCCCAGTTAGTAGTAGAATATAAGCGTCCGGCACTAGCTCGTTTTGGAATAAGTATCGAAGAAGCTAACACCTTAGTTCGAACGGCTTTTGCCGGTGAAATAGCGGGAAAAATATATGAAGGCGAACGCCGGTTCGACTTAGTCGTTCGGTTAGATTCCTCTGCTCGGAAAGATATAGAACATTTAAAAAATTTATATATTCCAACGGAAGGTCATGGACTGATACCGCTGGTACAAGTCGCTGACATACGACTACAGTATGGACCCAATCAAATACAACGAGACCAAACTAAACGTCGAATGATAGTGGCATTCAACGTACGAGGGAGAGACGTAGAAAGTGTCGTACAGGATATTCAAGCCGTAGTAAATAAAAACATCTGGTTACCACCCGGCTATTCGATCTCCTACGGAGGACAATTTGAAAATTTATTAGAGGCTAAAGCACGATTACAAATTGCCGTACCCATAGCACTTGGGTTAATTTTACTTTTACTTTACTTTACATTCCACTCGGTAAAACAAAGTATAGTAATATTCACTGCCATACCCCTCGCTTCATTAGGTGGTATATGGATTTTGTGGTGGCGAGACATGCCCTTTAGTATTTCAGCCGGTATTGGGTTTATCGCTTTGTTCGGCGTGGCTGTCTTAAATGGAATCGTGTTAATGGGTGAATTTAATCGACTTCGTACCTTGAAACCGGATGCCGATTCACATAGCATTGTTCTCGAAGGCTGTATCGTAAGACTTCGTCCTGTCTTAATGACCGCATTAGTGGCTTCACTTGGATTTCTACCCATGGCATTATCAGAAAATGCAGGAGCGGAAGTGCAAAAACCTTTAGCATCTGTTGTGATGGGTGGATTAGTGACGGCAACACTCCTCACATTATTTGTATTACCCATCTTATACACGCTTATCGATAAAAAGAAATAATATGAACTACTTCATCTATACTATAGGGATATTCGGTTTTCTATTGACTACTTGTTCTGCTCCTAAAGAAGAACAAGAAACAAGAGATATTAAAGCAAATGAAATTCTTTTAACAGAAGCTCAACGTATGTCTGCTTCGATAACAGTGGATACAGTACAACTTAAAACACTTCAAGGAAGTATTCAAGCAAGTGGTCAATTAGATGTGCCCCCGCAAAATTTAATAACCATAAGTGCCTTGTTAGGAGGTTATATAAAAAAGACAGACTTACTTCCGGGTAAAAAAGTAAAAAAAGGTGAGGTATTATTTGTTATAGAAAATCCCGAATTTCTAGTACTTCAAAGAAGTTATTTAGAAACGAAAAGTAAACTAACCTATCTAGAATTAGAATACAAACGACAAGAAGCCTTATACCAGCAAAACATAGGGGCCGCACAAGCCTTTCAAGAAGCTCAAGCGAATTATATATCCGCTCAAGCTCAATTATCAGATATTTCTGCTCGACTCTCACTCGTAGGTATTCAAGCTGCCAATATTCAAACAGACAAACTCACTTCTACCGCAACTATTATTTCACCTGAAAACGGCTTTGTAAGTCGACTCGAAGTTAATATTGGAAAGTATGTTTCTCCTCAGGATGTTTTATGTGACATTGTCAATACCTCTCATTTGCATGTAGAACTCTTCGCTTATGAAAAAGATTTAAACAAATTAAAAGAAGGACAAGCGATAGAATTTAAATTAATGAATGACGAAACCAAATCGTATACCGCCACAGTTTATTTGATTCAACGAACCATACAAAATGACCGAACAGTTCGAATCCATGGTCATTTAACTAAAGAGGATCCTAATTTATTACCGAATATGTATGTACAAGGAAAAATTATCGTAACGTCAGCACGTGTGCTTGCGTTACCTTCATCTGCCGTTGTACAAGCAAATGGAAAAAACTATGTTTTTATAGAAAAAAAATCTACGAAAGACTATACTACATATGAAGCCATACCAATTGATATAGGCTTATCCTCTGCCGAATGGACAGAAGTGCTGTTATCGGAAAGTATTAAGAAAGAAAAATTTGTAACAACAGGTGCTTATACCTTGCTTTCTATATTGTTAAATAAAGAGGAAGAATAAATTATAGCCTACACGTGTACCACATCACTTTATCTATAGGACTTCTAGTATAGTATGAGTTGTTCCTAAAAATTCGACTTTATCCCCTTTTTCCCTACCCTGTAAAGCTTTTGCTAAGGGGGCATCTGCAGATAATAAAAAATAGTGTGTGTCACCTAACTTGATTTTCCCTAATGGTACACTCCAATATATTCTGGATGTATCAGTTAATATTAAAGCG
This sequence comes from Cytophagaceae bacterium, assembly GCA_025455005.1. Classification (GTDB taxonomy): domain Bacteria; phylum Bacteroidota; class Bacteroidia; order Cytophagales; family Cytophagaceae; genus JALONH01. Next base: position 190,292 of record JALONH010000001.1, on the reverse strand, counting down.
CCGGGTAATGCTCGATCCGACGGATCCGTAGACAATTGGCGTAATGAATTTTCAAAAAATTCCATACGTACTACTTGTTGACGTAATCGGTCAATCTCAATTTGAGCCATAGCACGTGCTGTTTCATATTTATCCCCTGCACTGCTTTTGGTCTCTAAATTTGCCGCTTCTTGAATAGACGCCCACTCTTTTTTTAGTTGATCTTTTTTTTCGATAACAAAAGTCAAAGCCTGTTGATGTACTTCCTTTTTGGTTAACATATCTAAAAAGGTTTACCGTGTGTTGCTCGAACGAGTGCGCTTGTTAACCAAGGCGTTTTTTGTAAAAAAGCAATAGCAGGATTCGTCCGGGATGGCTTACCAAAAAGTTGTTGTATCTGTCTACCTGCCCACAATCGAAAGGCAAAGGTAGATTTCCATTCTCTTTCATATTTCGTTAGCCAATCGGTTCGAGAATATTTTCCTTCCATAAATAAACTTAGATGTACCGCCATCATTTTCGCAGATTGCAGGGCTATACTCATCCCATTTCCACAAAGCGGTGTTATCAAACCGGCTGCATCACCTAACATAGGTACTTCTTGTGTTACAATATCTTTAGGAATAAACGAAACTTGAGAAATACTTAACGGTTTGTGCCTATAAAAATCAGCTTGTAAAAATATTTTACGCAACCAAGGGTTTTGAGATAAATGCTCGTCTTCCATGGTTTCTATGGAACCATATTTTTTTAAAGTATTAGCAGTGGTAAGGTAACACAAACACGATTTGTTTTGTTCAATATGCGACATACCACAATAACCGTCTTCAAAATTGTAAAGATGTATTTGATCTTTTGGATAATCGTATTGAATGTGGTATTTGACACCAATAAAATCGCTACGTTCCATGAACCATGTGCGATTTAGATATTTATCCAAAGAGCTGCGTTTCCCATAACAGGCTACGGCTGCTTTAGCCAAATAAGTAAAACCTGTATTGGTTTCTATTCTATACTGTGTAGGTGTTGCATGAATTCGATCTACATTGGTTTGATCGATGACGTCTACTCCGGAATATCGTGCGATGTCAACCAATCGATTATCTAACCAATACCGACTTACGCCTATTCCTCCTTTATTTTTCATGGAGTGTCGTAAGAGTTTACCTGTCGTGTCAGATATGATAAGTTCTTGTATGACAGGTAAGGATTCTTGTTCCGGATGAATACCCAAGAACCTGAGGTAAGGCCATGCCTCATGTGAAATATATTCACCACACACTCGGTGTAAGGGATACGACTGTTTTTCCAGAAGTGCCACCTTATAGTTTTTTCGTGCCATTTCAATCGAAAGAGCTAAACCGGATAGTCCTCCTCCTACTATCACAATATCATATACAAGGACAGTACTCATATTTTTTTTCGAAAGACCAACCACCGAAATGCCCATTGCCACTTAATGGTAGGAGCCGGTATTGCAGCTGCTTGAATATAGGTTTTCCAATCTGCTATTCGAAAACCTCTGGAAACAGAAATCGGGGCATCGTTTTGTACAAGATACGAAGAAGAAAACAGTTTTGTAAGTACTCGTATACTATAATACGCTACTACGTGTCGGTGTAGATCATTAATGAAGTAGCCGATTCGGGCCGTTTTTTCCATCCATTGCAAAAACGAAACTAATTCTACATCCGATAAGTGATGCGTAAATAATGAAGAAAAAATGATATCGGGTGGTTCCTGTAAGTATTCTGCTATATTTTGATAATCACAAGTAATAAAGGATATCTCCGGATAGGCAACACAGCGCCGCTGCGCATAGGTGATACAGTCGGTTGTTATATCTACGCCTATGAGTCGAAACGAAAAACCTTTCGTTCTGGCAAACTCCGCCATACGAACTAAACTTCCCCCACTCCCACATCCTACATCCAGAATCGTGATGTTAGAAGTGGTAGGTAATTTAAATTTCAGTAACGCTTTTTGGTTGATGCTGTCGCCACCTAAAAGAGCGTTAATGGTATCTAATTCTTTCAAATTTTGATGAAGGGCCGCCGTAGGTATATTCGGTTCATCCAACAATTCTTTTTGACTACTCCGGTGGTTCAACTTCATGCTTGTAAAGATAAGAGTTCTACGGTAAGTCCGGGACCAAAGCCACAAGCCAAATACGAACCTTTCCAACCCTGAACTTGATAAGACTCTAAAACAAATAATATGGTAACCGACGACATATTACCCAATCGTTTTAAAATAGCTTTACTAATCTCAAGGTCCGATTGACTTTCCGGAATGGCTTGAGCAAAGGCATTTAAAATTTCTTTTCCGCCGGGATGAACTACAAACGTATCCGGTGGTTGTATTCCTTTTTCATATGCGTCTTTTAATACTTCCGGTAAATGAGTAGTAATATGATGTGGTATGGATTTATGCAAGACCATCTCAAATGCAGTAGATGTAACGTTCCATTGCATTAAGGAGGCAGTATCCGGTAGTAAATAGGAATGGTAGTTTTGAATAACAGGTCCTATCGGTGTAGCGCTTAATAATACAGCAGCTGCACCATCACCGAATAAGGTATAGGCTGCTAAAGACTCTACATCCGTGTTGTGCTGCAAATGGAGAGAACACAACTCTACACTCACGAGTACCACCTTTGCTTGAGGTTGCTCATTTAGTATTAAATGGGCCAATCGTAGTCCATGAAAACTGGCATAACAACCCATATAGTTTATGGCGTGTCGTTGTATACCGGGAGCAAGTTGCAGTTGTTGTTGAATATCAATATCCAATCCCGGTGCGTATAATCCGGTACAAGAAACCGTAATGATGTGCGTAATATCAGCAAGGTCGATTGGTAATTTTTGAATGGCTTGAATAGCTAATGCTGGTGCTTCCTTTTTATATATAGCCATCCGAGCTTCTAAAGTGTACAAGCCTATGGGTTCCGGCAAGTACAAATCGGATAAAACAGAATACCGTTGTTGAATGATACTTTCATTGAACAACATTTGTATAGGAAATGCTTTTTTGCTGTGTTTTAATAAATAATTCCGAATGGCCTCTTGACTGTAAGAATAGGGAGGTAAAACGGATGCAATATGATTAATATGAGCAGGCATTTATTTTAGACGAAAGCTAAATAAAGAAAGCAACTGTTTAAACAAAACGATGCGATAAGATTAAAGCGCATAGTATGATGAAAGGAAGCATGTATAGTATCTATCCATACCAATCGCATCCAGTATATAAAGTATATAACCACAGGAAGCCCAAAAAGTTGGAATACCATCACATCCATTGTTTTTCCATTCGATATTCCACTATACGCAATGGCAAGAGAGGCGATGGTAAAACAAAGAATAGTCCAAATAAACGTTCCCTTATAACCTAAGCGCATGGACAAGGTAGTGACACCGTCTGCTTTGTCTGACTCGAATTGGTATATTTGAGTGAGCGGATAAATAGCTCCGATTAAAAAGGAAGCTGCCAAAATGGGTATCCAAATATCGATAGACAAGTCATGAACATTGGGAACTAAAGAATAAACTACGAGTGCCACAATATACGCACCTTGAAAAATAAATACGGTTAAAAACCCGGAAATAGGATTTTTCTTCCAACGAATGGAGCGGTGACTATATGCTCTGGAGGCTAGAATGTAGCCAAATATTCCGATGGCAACGAATGCGGAAAGGAAAATATAAGAAAGCAAAATAGCCGTAATATCTATTATCCATGTAATCGTAGTCAATGATGCCGGTACAGGTGGAGGATTTTTCAATCCACCGATACTTCCCAAATCTTTATCTTGTGAACTATTAAATGCATTACTCGAAGGATAAACTAAAAGGTGTAAGATCAAAAAAAGGAACGTTGCATCAAATCGATTGTAATCCCAATCCCTAACTAAATAAAGTGCCCAACTATACATGGGCATTAGAAAAAAGGAAAAGGGAAATCTCATATGTGCCAAAATTGCTTTCATGTTCCGAGATAATGGGGGATTAAGAAGGTTTTCTACTATTTTAGGTATAAAAAAACCCCGAAGCACTATACTTCGGGGTTTTTGTTTTTTCTAAGAAATCAATTATGCTTTCTTAGCCGCTTTTTTAGCAACTTTCTTAGCTACTTTTTTAGTCGCTTTTTTAGCAGCTTTTTTAACTGCTTTTTTAGCTACTTTTTTAGTCGCTTTTTTAGCTACTTTTTTTACTGCTGCTTTCTTAGCTACTTTTTTAGCAGCTTTCTTAACAGCTTTCTTTGCAACTTTCTTAGCTGCAGGTTTCTTAGCGGAAGCTTTAGCTTTTGCCATGAGTGTAATCCTCCTTTTTTGTAATTAAATAAATACTAGATAAAAAATACTTGACTTAAAATTATAAACAATTATATATAATAATTTTTAAACTTCCAAATATCATAATTTTTTTTATCATGATTTATTACCCTTTACGATGGGTACTCAAAAAGGTTATATTGTATTTCTATTTTTTTAAATAATTCGGATGAGTGCTCTTCTTAATTTTGTTCATCACGCTGAAAGGCTTATGAACAAAGGACTTTAGAGAGCTCTTTAAACGCCATCCATCATTTTAAAAAAACGAAGGATGGCGTTAAAGATTATCTATTCGTCTATTCTTTTCTAAAAAAAAATCGATTTTAAAAAAAAATACTTTTTTTAAAGTGTATCCCAAGAAACCGCTACTTGATGGCGTAATAGGTCATCCATGGTTTCACGTTGACGAATCAAATGTGCCTTTCCATTATGAATTAACACTTCCGCCGGTCTAAATCGTGAATTATAATTCGAACTCATGCTAAATCCATACGCACCTGCATTTTTCATCACTAATAAATCGCCTATTGCTGTTTCTGCAATTGTTAATCCCTGTCCAAAGGTATCCGTTTCGCAGATATAGCCCACTACATGATATTCTTTAAGGGGTGCAGTTGGGCTACTTACATTTACAATGTCATGATGCGCGCCGTACATCATGGGTCGAATTAAATGATTCAATCCGGAATTAACACCGATGAAAGTACAAGCCGGCGTTTCTTTAATTACGGTACATTGAACTAATAAATAGCCGGATTCACTTACTAAAAATTTTCCCGGTTCAAACCAAATGTCCAAGGGCTTTCCATAATTAACAACAAACGCATTAAACGAATCACTCATCTTACGGCCTAATTCTTCAATATCCGTCACATAATCGCCCGCTTTATACGCTACTTTAAATCCACTTCCAAAATCTAAAAAACGTAGTTCCGTAAATTGCATGGCAATAGAATATACTACCTCAGCTGCTCGTACAAATGCGTCAGCATCTTTAAAATCAGAGCCACTGTGAACATGTACCCCATTAACCCAAATAGAATATTGATCTACGATATCATATACCGATCCGATTTGTTCGATGGAGATTCCAAACTTGGATCCTTTATGTCCTGTCATGATTTTTACGTTCCCACCGGCGTCAATATGAGGATTCACTCGAACACAACATGGAACACTATTTCCATATTGTTGCCCAAAACGCTCTAGAAAGGGCAAATTGTCAATATTGATTTGTACTCCCAACGCTACCGCAGTCTCGATTTCAGAAAACTCGACACAATTAGGTGTAAACATTATATCCGAAGGAAGAAATCCCGCTTTCAATGCCAATTGTACCTCCTGAATAGATACAACATCTACTCCGGCTCCTCTCCGTTGCAAAAGTTCTAATATGGCTTGATTGGTTAAGGCTTTAGCAGCATATTTAATTCGCACCGGAACTTTAGAAAATGCATTTTTCAAGCGATCATATTGAGCAATTATCGTAGCACTATTATATATATATAAAGGTGTTCCGAAAGATTCTGCCAGTTGATTAAACGAGATTCCCTGCAGTTGACAAATGCCATTAACTATTTCCATTGTGTTCAGTAAACGTGTATTCACAAAGATATATATTTGTTTTTTTAATTTTCCCTTTTAAATTTGCAATTATGAAAATACTTATAGGTACATATCAACTTTGGTGGCGCGTGAAATAAATTTCATTCGTGAACGCTATTGCTAGGTACCTATATATCATTTAACAAAGGCTTGCTGTTCACGGCAGGCCTTTTTCATTATACTTGTATTTCTATTATGAAAAAATATTCTTTTACCCCTACGTATCGACAAATACTCGCTGATACAGACACTCCGGTCAGTATTTACTTACAACTACGGGATAAATTCCCGCAATCGATATTATTGGAAAGTTCGGATTATCACGGAACAGAAGACATTTATTCTTATATCTGTTGTTTACCCATAGCCGGTATTAAAGTGGAGAACGGTATATTATCTCAATATTATCCGGACGAATCCCGAACGGAAACCTCTGTTGATGCTATTCGAGTTCCGGAAGCTATCGCCTCGTTTGTTCGTCAGTTTGATATACCTACCGGTCCGCTTCCGTTCATTCAAAGTGGATTGTTCGGATATACGGCATACGATGCCATCCGGTACTTTGAAGATATTCATATTGATAGTTTTACTACCGATTACCGAAAAATTCCGGATCTCCAATATCATATCTATCGATTCATTTTAGTCTTTAATCATTTTAATAATGAATTAACCATTATTGATAATTACCCTAACGACAGCCCTTCGACGAATACGTTCACTATAGATCGTATTATAGCTCTACTCAAAAATAAATCCTATGCTCAATATGCCTTTACGCTTCAAGATCGGGAAGAATCAAACTTTACCGATGAAGAATTTTTAAATGTGTTGCAAAAAGGAAAAGAGCATTGTAGAAGAGGCGATGTATTTCAAATTGTTTTATCCCGACGCTTCTCTCGTCAATATAGAGGAGATGACTTTAATGTATACCGTAGTTTGCGTTCTGTAAATCCGTCTCCCTACTTATTCTATTTTGATTACGGAAGTTTCCGGCTTTTTGGTTCTTCACCGGAAGCTCAAATTGTAGTCAAACAAAATAAAGCGACCATTTATCCTATTGCCGGAACATTTCGCCGTACTGGAAATGACATACAAGATTATGATTTGGCCAAACAATTACTGAACGATCCCAAAGAAAATTCCGAACATGTGATGCTAGTGGATTTAGCTCGGAATGATTTAAGTCGTCATTGCCATGAGGTACAGGTAGAGACGTTTAAAGAGGTTCAGTATTATTCGCACGTCATTCATCTAGTATCCAAAGTTTCCGGTCATTTACCTAATCAAGACCATTTCATGGATATTGTAGCGGATACGTTTCCGGCGGGCACTTTATCCGGTGCGCCAAAACATATGGCTATGCAAATTATTAACCGCAACGAACATGGGAACAGAGGATATTACGGAGGGGCGATTGGGTATATAGGCTTAAACGGAGATTTCAATCATGCCATCATGATTCGAACCATATTAAGTAAAGACAATGTGCTGTTCTATCAAGCCGGTGCCGGTGTCGTGGATTTGTCCATCATAGAAAACGAATTACAAGAAGTAAATAATAAACTTGCGGCGCTCAAAAAAGCGATTGAATTAGCCTCTACCATTTAATGCCAAAGCTCATGAACCCTACTATACTAGTTTTAGACAATTACGATTCGTTCACCTATAATTTAGTTCACATTATTCGTGCCTTAGGTTTTACGGTAGATATTTATCGAAATGACAAAATAAGCCTAGACGCTGTGGGAGCGTACGATAAAATTCTATTATCACCCGGTCCGGGTATTCCTTCTGAAGCCGGTATATTATGCGACGTCATTCGAACCTATGCACCTTCAAAATCTATTTTTGGAGTTTGTTTAGGGCATCAAGCTATTGGTGAAGTATTCGGTGGTACCTTAATCAACTTGGATAAAGTATACCATGGAATCGCTACTCCTACCCATATTACGACCACTGATATTCTATTTAATGGTATGCCTACTACGTTTACAACCGGTAGATATCATTCATGGGCAGTCAAAGCAGAGAACTTCCCGGACACCTTAGAAGTAACTGCTGTAGATGATAAAGGAGCCATCATGGCGCTTCGCCACCGTCAATATGATGTTCGTGGTGTACAATTTCATCCGGAGTCTATCTTAACGGAACAAGGAGAAAAAATAGTTGCCAACTGGTTACAACCTACCGCTCATTAATCTTATGAAAGAACAGTTGCAGATATTATTGGAGGGCTATACCCTATCGACTGAAGAAGCGTATACTGTTTTAAGTCGAATAGGTCGTGGTGAAATAAATGCATCTCAAATATCGGCATTTATTACCATTTATCGAATGCGTCCCATCCGAATCGAAGAACTTATTGGCTTTCGTCAAGCCTTATTGGAGATGTGTCTTTCGGTCGACTTAACCGCTTATAATACTGTAGACATCGTAGGTACCGGTGGTGATGGGAAAAATACGTTTAACATATCAACTTTAGCTTGTTTTGTTGTATCCGGAGCCGGAATTGCCGTCACCAAACACGGGAATTATGGTGTATCATCGATTAGTGGTTCTTCTAACGTATTAGAATATTTAGGCGTTCGATTTACCTCTCATCCGGATGCCTTAACCCGACAAGTAGAACAAGCTAACTTTTGTATGTTGCATGCTCCCTTGTTTCATCCGGCGTTAAAAAATGTAGGACCTGTTCGAAAAGAATTAGGTATCAAAACCCTTTTTAATATATTGGGACCACTAGTAAATCCGGCCAACCCCACGCACCATGTTTTAGGTACTTACAATACCGATTTGCAACGTTTGTATACTTATTTGCATCAATCGTTGCAAAGTTCATTTGTGATTGCCCATAGCTTAGATGGGTATGATGAAGTGTCCCTTACAGGTCCATTTAAATTAACGGGAAATAAATTAGAACACATTTACCATCCAACAGATATCGGTTGTCCCACTTATACAGAAAAAGAATTGTGGGGAGGAGATACAATAGCCCAAGCAGCCGACATCTTTATGTCTGTATTAGAAGGTAAGGGAACCCTTGCACAAAAAGATGTTGTGCAGGCAAATGCAGCAGTTGCTATTCGGTGTGTCAAAGGAGGAACATGGGAAGAAGCGCTCGCTATGGCCAAAGCATCCCTTGAAAGCGGTAAAGCATTACACTCATTTAAAACCTTTGTTTCGTTAACGCAACTATGAACATACTCGATACTATAATAGCACAAAAACGGATGGAAGTGGCCGAACGTAAGTCACATACGAGCATTCAAGATTTACGAACTCAACCTTTATACAAAAGAGAAACATTATCCTTGCGGGAACATTTAACCCATCCGGCACTTAGTGGAATTATCGCAGAACACAAACGTCAGTCTCCTTCTAAAGGCATTATCAATGGAAAGGTTAAGGTGGCAGAGGTCGTGACGGGTTATCAAGAAGCCGGAGCAAGTGCTTGTTCGATTCTTACCGATCAGCCGTTTTTTGGCGGCACTCCGGAAGATATCATTCAAGTCCGACCTTTACTCCAAATACCTATCTTACGTAAGGATTTCATGATCGACACTTACCAAATAGAAGAGGCTAAGGCGATGGGCGCTGACGCTATTTTATTGATTGCAGCCTGTTTGGATTCAGGCGAAATAAAAGAATTATCTACTTATGCGCACCATTTAGGCTTAGAAGTGTTATTAGAAGTACACGATGCTGAAGAATTAGTCGGCAATCTATTTCCAACTATCGATGTGGTGGGGGTGAATAATAGAAACCTTAAAACATTTGACGTGTCCATTCAAACGTCTATAGAAGTAGGAAAACATATTCCGGACTCTTTTATAAAAATATCAGAAAGTGGCATTGATGATGCCGCTACGATACGTTTACTTAAATCCAATGGCTTTCAAGGTTTCTTAATTGGTGAGTCTTTTATGAAACAAGAACACCCGGGAAAAGCTTTACAACAAATGATTCAAACTCTTTAAGATTCTGATTATGCTTCGTTTAAAAGTGTGTGGAATGAAATATGAAGACAATACGGAAGCCATTGCAGCAATGCAACCGGAATACCTTGGTTTTATATTTTATAAACCGTCTAAACGCTACTGCGGAGCTGCATTATCCGGTGCATTTGTTCGCCAACTTCCTGAAAGCAGCATTAAAACAGGTGTATTTGTGAATGAATCCATCAGCGAAATCGATACCATTATTGATGCTTATGGCTTAAAAGCAGTACAACTTCATGGAGAAGAATCTCCGGAAGTATGTGCCTATTTTAAAACCACCGGAGTGCAAGTGTTAAAAGCTATCCCCGTAGGCGATTCCATTGATTGGGATAGAGTAAAAGCATACGAAGGCAGTGTCGATTTCTTTTTGTTTGATACTTTAACAAAGGGATATGGAGGAAGCGGACAGACCTTTCCCCATCGATTATTAGAATCCTATGCATTATCCACTCCCTATTTCTTAAGTGGCGGAATTGACTCGTCTATATGGTCATCCGTTTCCGGTTTGACTTTACCGGGCTTGTACGGCTTTGATATAAATAGTAAATTCGAAGTTGAGCCCGGTCGTAAGGATGTAGCCTTAGTTCAAACATTCAATCAACATCGTAAACAATTCAACGGTTTACGTCATTATATCGGTTAACGTAGTTTAATACACCCTCATCAATATGTCCTATCAAGTAGACTCCAACGGTTATTATGGCACCTTCGGTGGTGCTTATGTTCCCGAAATGTTATTCCCGAATGTGGAAGAGTTACGACAACAATACATGGATATTATTTTTGAAGAAACGTTTCAAGAAGAATTCCATCAATTGTTACGCGACTATGTAGGACGACCTACGCCACTTTTCTTTGCACAACGTTTATCGGATAAATACAATACCTCTATTTATTTAAAACGCGAAGATCTTTGCCATACAGGAGCACATAAAATCAATAACACCATAGGTCAAATAATTTTGGCCAAACGGCTGAATAAAAAACGAATTATCGCAGAAACCGGTGCGGGTCAGCATGGTGTAGCTACGGCCACAGCCTGTGCGTTGATGGGACTGGAATGTATAGTATACATGGGCGAAGTGGATATGGCGCGTCAAAAATTAAATGTGGAACGGATGCGCATGATGGGAGCAGAAGTACGTCCGGCTAAAACAGGAAGTAGAACGCTGAAGGACGCTACCAACGAGGCATTACGAGATTGGATCAATAATCCCGTGGATACCCATTACATCATAGGTTCCGTTGTAGGGCCTCATCCCTACCCGGATTTAGTAGCGAAATTACAATCTGTCATTTCAGAAGAAATTCAAATGCAACTGATGGAAAAAGTAGGCTCCCCAGACCCGGATTATGTGATTGCTTGTGTTGGCGGGGGAAGTAATGCAGCCGGAGCTTTTTACCATTACTTAGATAATCCGAATGTCCAATTGATAGCCGTAGAAGCCGCCGGCAAAGGTGTTCACTCCGGCTATTCCGCTGCTACTACGTATTTAGGGAAACCCGGCGTATTACATGGCAGCAAAACACTCTTAATGCAAACGGATGACGGCCAAGTGGTAGAACCACACTCCATCTCTGCCGGTTTAGATTATCCCGGAATTGGACCTATGCATGCTCATTTATTTGATAGCGGTCGAGGTAAATTTTATAGTGTTACGGATGAAGAAGCCTTTAAAGCCGCCTTTATGATCAGTCGTACCGAAGGCATCATTCCGGCTTTAGAAACTGCCCATGCTTTTGCGGTATTAGATAATATTCGATTTGAGCCAACTGATATTGTCGTAATCAATGTTTCAGGACGAGGCGACAAAGACTTACAAACCTATATTCAGTTTAAAGACGAATACATCAAAGACTAAAGACTATGTCTACAAGCGTTGTACTATCGAACCGTATCATTCAACTGTTCGAAAATAAGAAAGAAAATATCCTTAATATATATTTTACTGCCGGATTCCCTCATTTAGAGGATACCGTACCCATTATTAAATCCCTTGCTGCGGCAGGCGTAGATCTAATAGAAATCGGTATGCCGTACTCCGATCCCGTAGCGGATGGACCTATTATCCAAGAAAGTAATATGGTAGCATTGGACAACGGTATGACGGTAAAAAAACTTTTAGACCAATTAAAAGATATCCGAAAAGAAGTATCTGTCCCTATACTGTTAATGGGGTATATCAATCCGGTATTACAATATGGAATAGAGGCGTTTGTTCGGGACAGCAGTGCTATAGGAATTGACGGTGTTATCCTTCCGGATTTACCCATGGAGGAATACGAACGGCATTACAAAAAATTATTTGAAGAAAACAATCTCTCCTTTATAGGATTAATAACTCCCAACACTTCCGAAAAACGTTTAGCGACCATCGATCGATTAAGCACCGGGTTTATTTACATGGTTTCGACCAATAGCACTACAGGGAATGAAAGCAAATCAACACAAGCAGTAGACCAATATTTTCAACGAATACAAGCTTCCGGCTTAGTTAATCCAAGGTTAATAGGGTTTAATATTAAAGATCACACGACCTTTGCTCATGCTTGTTCGTTTGCACAAGGGGCCATTATCGGATCCGCATTTATTAAAATGATCCGTCAATCCGATAACATACACCGAGATATTCCAAGCTTTGTAAAAAACATCCGGGGTTAATACCAAACGTAGAATTTACTATAAAAAGAGGTGGTCTTATCCACCTTTTTTTGTTCTCTTATTGTAAATCCGGTAACTTATACGAATCTTATTCCGTTGTATACTATCATGATTCGTCTATTCTTTTTTATAGCTTCTTTTTCTTTGGTCTGTTTTTTCAGTTATGGAGGAAAAATAGATACTACTTTATTAACCGGTAATTGGAAGTTGCATTATTATCATTTGTATACTCCACTTCAAAAATCCAAAAACGTAGACACTATTATACATACTACCGGACATGTGTATCTGTATAAAGATCATACGTATGAGACGGAAGACCTTAAAATGTGTTTTTTGGATGCCAATGATTATACTTGTCCTACATCGAATGGAGGGAAGTGGCATCTATCTGCGCCTTCAGTGTTAACGATCACTTGGGATGAAAAAAAACTACGCTGCTTGGAAGGGTGTCCTGAACCCATCAGTCGACATGGTGTGTACATCATCAAATTAACAGAAGATGTATTGGTGCTGCGTACGGAATATTATGATAAAAAACGAAAAGAGCGTTTCGTGTTAGATGCCTATTTAGTCCGTAAAGTAGAATAAACACGGTCCGATATTTTTTTATATAATTAAGTGATATACATCATTTTTAGTTTAATTTTGTTTAAACATTTGGGGGCATCTAAACATTTTTATGTATATTTTGTTAAACAAATGTTATTCTATTCTCTATCTATTTTAGTTCATGGCAGCAAAGAAGGTTATAATCATTGGGGCAGGTTTAGGCGGTTTATCTACTGCATTACGATTAGCCAGTAAAGGGTATCAAGTTGAAATCATTGAAAAATACCACCAAGCCGGCGGCCGTTTGAATGAAATTAAAAAGGATGGATTTACTTTTGATATGGGTCCCTCTTTTTTTAGTATGAGTTATGAATTCAAGGAACTTTTTGATGCTTGTGGCGTTCAAAATCCTTTACATTTCAACGAACTCGACCCTTTGTATACAGTACATTTTGCTCATCGTGACAAACCGTACGTCATGTATAAAAATTTAGCTCGAATGGCAGAAGAATTCAAAGCCATCGAACCTAATATGGAGGCAAAAGTGCGTCGGTATTTACTTTCCGCCAAGTCTATTTTTCATGATACCGAATACAAAATAGTTAAACGAAATTTCGATTCCATCCTTCAGTATTTATTAACGCTAACCACAGTCCCATTGAAACATGCACCGAAGCTTGTTCGATCGATGTGGACAGAATTAGATAAACATTTTGAGTCTGAAGATGTAAAGGTGATTTTCTCCTTAGTGGCTTTCTTTTTAGGTTCTACACCTTTTGATACACCGGCCGTTTATTCGTTGTTGAACTATACCGAAATAGAGCATGATGGCTACTGGAATGTAAAAGGTGGAATGTACCGCATAACAGAAGCCATGTTGACTTTATTAAAAGAAAAAAATGTTACCCTTCATTATAACACTGAGATCGTTTCCTACAAAATGGAAGGAGGAAAAATCAAAGGATTTATAGACCAAAAAGGACAACTGTGGAATGCGGATATTTATGTATGTAATTCCGATGCAGCCGGTTTTAGAGGAGAAGTGTTAAAACGACCGGAGTTTAGAGAAGAAAAGTTAGACCAATTACATTGGACTTTATCACCGTTCACCATTTACTTGGGTGTTGATGGAAAAATTCCGGATTTGCATCACCACAACTATTTTTTAGGTTCAAATTTTAAAGACTACGCCGATACAATATTTAAAACGTCTGTATCTCCCGAAAAACCTTATTACTACGTAAATGCCAGTTCTAAATCTAATCCGGACTGTGCACCACCAAATTGTGAAAACTTATTTATTTTATGTCCTGTTCCGGACATGCGGTACAAACAAGACTGGTCTGATGCTGAAACCTTGGCCGATACGATCATCGATGATTTAGGCAAACGTGTAGGCTATGATATTAAAAACAATATTTTATCTAAAACGATCTTACACCCGGGGGATTGGAAGGATAAATTCAATTTGTACAAAGGAAGTGGCTTAGGATTAGCGCACGGTATGAAACAGATTGGTGCTTTCCGACCAAAAAATAAAGACGAAGAATTTTCAAATTTATACTACGTAGGAGCTTCTACCATACCGGGTACCGGTTTGCCTATAGTAGTTATCAGCTCTCGATTAGTTACAGAAAGAATAGAACAAGATCATGGAAACACTTTTTGATACAACCGCCCTACAGTGTAGTCGTTTAATTACACACCACTACAGTACGTCGTTTAGCTTAGGGATACGGACACTGGCTCCAAAGTTTCGTATGCCGGTTTATGCTATTTATGGATTTGTTCGGTATGCTGATGAAATTGTAGATACCTTCCATGGGCATAACAAGGCGGACTTATTGCAACGATTTAAAAAAGATACCTATCAAGCGATTGAAGAAAAAATAAGTTTAAATCCCGTATTACATGCTTTTCAACTTGCCGTCAATACTTATCACATAGAAAGAGAGTTAATTGATGCCTTTTTATACAGTATGGAGATGGATCTGATTCCTCAAAGTTATGATCGGTTAAAGTACGAGCAATATATCTATGGATCAGCTGAAGTAGTAGGCCTTATGTGCTTAAGAGTGTTTTGCGAAGGAAATGCGATGCAATACCAAAGTTTAAAACCGGCTGCAAAACATTTAGGGGCTGCCTTTCAAAAAGTAAACTTTCTTCGTGACATCCGCAGTGATTTTGATGACCGTAGTCGGGTGTATTTCCCGGGCGTTGATTTTCATCGTTTTAATGCAGATGAAAAACGAAAAATTGAAGCGGATATTCGACTCGATTTTGACAAGGCGTTTGATGGCATCAAGAATTTACCGAAAGGAAGTCGCTTAGGAGTGTATCTAGCATATATTTATTATAGAAATTTATTTTCAAAAATTGAACGTTTGCCCGCCGACAAAATTTTGCATGAACGGGTTCGTATTCCCGACAGTAAAAAAATAATATTGTTATTGCGAACATGGATACAAGACACCTTCAATGTATTATCTTATTCTTAAGTAGCTCCGGCTACTTTTTTTAGGACCAAATATTTAGTAGATTGTTTTTAATATCGTTTATATATTTTTATAACATGATACCTATACATTTATATTACGAACCGGATCTCCAACACCGTCAATTAGATCAATTCTTGGAAGAATCGACTCCGGAACAATGGGTTCATGAAATCATACACACCATGATCAGTGAAGGTGTTCAGAAGGATTATGAAATCGTCCTACACTGTTCTGAAAGCAATAATATTGAAACTACTGAGTTAGCTTCTTTTTTTAAAGAGGTTCAAAAACGAAATCTTTTTCGTCTTGAACGTGATTTAAAATTTATGAAAAAACAAAGTCTGAACGCTGCTCTTAAAGGTGTTGCTATTATGCTTACGGCTCTTTCCTTCAATTATTATTTTGAAAAGCTAACGGAGATGAATTATCCGAAATTTCTCACAAAAGAAGCGCTTTATATCGTGGGATGGGTGAGCATGTGGAAACCGATTGAACTGGTTCTATACGAACGTTGGCCATTAAATAGAAGACGATTAGCTTATGAATAATTAACACAATTACCCTTGACCATTAAAACGATATAATACTATGAAAATACTTTGGCTTCCCATCTTTATCTGTATGAGTCTTCTTGCCTGGACATCGTGCGACAGTCAACCGAAAGAATTCCAAGGTACTCCGAGTGATACAACTGATGTAATCTTGAATGACTCCACCGCCTTAGGCGCAATTGAGTTGATTCCCTTAGAGGATTCACCGGAATTTGCCGATGCACAACTAGATCTCAATCAGCCATTGGATAACCAAGTATTTACCAGTGGTAGTGACATTGCCTTTTCGTATACCTTAAAAAACTATACGCTCACTGCACCTACAACAGAAGGCAGTTGTGCTCAACATTGTGCCAATTCAGATAAAGGCCAACACATACACCTTATCTTAAACAATGAACCCTATCTAGCCAAATATGAAACTTCCTTTAAAGAATCGTTGAAAGACGGGCACTATGTTGCCTTATCGTTTTTGAGCCGCTCTTACCACGAAAGCTTAAAACATTATGGTGCTTATCAACTCTGTCAATTTGATGTAGGGAAAAAAACCGGAGATAAAGTAGACTTAACTCAACCCCATTTATTCTATAGTCGTCCAAAAGGAGAATACAAAGGTAAAGACACAGAATCTATATTATTGGATTTCTTTTTAGTCAACACTACCTTATCTCCAACTGGAAACAAAGTACGGGCGACTATAAACGATACACTTTTTATACTCGACCAATGGAAAGCTTACCTGATTAAAAATTTACCGGAAGGTAGCAATACCATCCAATTAGAACTGATTGATGTAGCCGGCAATGTTTTACCCGGGCCTTACAATACTGTGAAACGTACCATTGAGGTTCGTAAGAACAGCGGTGTTTAAGATAATACTTCTTGTAAGATAGGTAAAGCGTTACTCTCCCCGAACCCATCGATATGGGTTCTGTAAAAATGAAGTAACAATTGTATTGTCTCTCTACGAATGGTGTTCGTAGAATGCACTGATTGAAAATAATTATTTTCTATACAAGCTTGGATATACGATTGGGTAGCAGCAGCGGGGACTGCTGCTGTTTTCCACAGTTCCTCTAAAGAAGCCGGATAAAATCCAATATAAGCGGCTAATCGAATTAAAAACATAACATGAAAATTTTTTGCCGCTTCGGAACTTACTTCATCTAATGCGTGCAAGGAATGATATAAAAATTCAAATAAAGAGCGATTCGATACTTCTTCTTTAATTGATTTTTGCATCATCTCTGTTAGAAAGAGTGCAATACTGCTTTTATAAATATCAAAAGGAATGTGGTGATACGGTTCTGCACAGCGCATTTCTGCGATACGCTGTAAACTGGATTGTTCTTTATGGTAAACCACTAAATCTAACAACGTGAGCGGCTGAAACAATGCCATTTTAGTACCGTTAGATGATTTACGTACACCGGGTATAATGTAGGATTGTAAACCAAACACTTCTGTATAAATACGTGCAATAATAGAGGTGTCACTGTATTTAATATAACTGAATACTATGGCTTTGGTTTTGTATTTCATCTTATTCAATTATAGCCACCTTACCTACTATACCTTCATTCCCTTCTGCATCCGCTACAAAAATCAAATATACTCCCGGAACAGGCTGATTTCCTTTATAGGTAATCCTATTCCAGGTTGCCATACCACCGTTTGATCGTGTTTCATACACTAGTTTCCCTTGCATATCGGTAAATTTTACGATAGCATTATCTGTCAGGCCTTCAACTGTTATTAGCCCTTGGTAACCCGGAAGTACGGGATTAGGATAAATTTTAATCGAAGATAAAGCCTCTTCACTTGCGTTCGCATCCGAGCGATACGAAATAATTCCTTTATCCGTTCCGATAAAGACTTCACCGGTAATTTCATGAATAGCAATGTCTACAATGAAATTGCTTGGTAAAGGAGCATTGTCCATGGAATAAAAGGCAATAGCTTCTGTAAAATCATCATTGAACAACCATAAACCATCCGTAGTCCCAACCCATTTTCTATTACCACCATCGGCTTTAATACAAGTTATTTGTTTGTCAAACAGTATGGGAAAACCATTAAAAATAGGCGTATAAAATGTACCGGTAGAAAAGACGTTAGTTGGGTCACTGAATCCTGCCAAACCTTCGTCTGTTCCAATCCAAATATCCCCTTTTCGATCTACTTCCACACAAGTTACCACGTTTCCCGGAACGCCGGTTGCACTACTAAAATAGCGTTGTTGCATACCGTTTTCATTAAAAACCATCAAACCTCTTGGGATTCCGGGATTACCATACCGCATCCATTTATTCGACTGAGGATCTATTTTTAAATCGATAATATACCTGCCTTGATTTTGAGATAGCGCATAGGCTTGAATCGTATTTCCTTTTTTTGAAAAAACAGATGGCACTCCTAATCCTCCTTTAGAACAACCGATCCAGAGGGTCCCGTTTTTATCCATATCGAGACCTCCAATAAAATCCGTTTCCAAAAAGGAACTGGCTGCTCGAGTAGAAACGAACCCTCCATTTGTTCTATGCCAACTGAACAAACCATTGCTCCATGTTCCGATATAAATAGAGTCCGAATTCGTAGGATAAAATGCACACACATTATCACCGGCCTCTCCTAACAATTGGGGAACATTGTATTTCCAACCATTTGTGTAATCATAGGTATAAAACCCTTTATAAGAAAAATTTTGAAAGAAGGAACCGTTATACCCACCCGTATTTACTAATATCGTTTGATTGCTATAGGTTAATTTAAAACAAGCCGCTGTAAGTGGAGTCGACTGTGGGTAAAAAGTGGTAGTTGTACCCATGATTCGAATTAATCCCTTTTCACTATCAGCCATCCATAGATTTCCCGTGCGATCTTGGGTAACATCGTTTACTTTAATCCATTCTGAACTATTGATAAAGGAAAACTGAGAAGGGGAAGTGATCGTGTACACACGAAATTGCATACACAAACGTAAGCCGGAATTGGTTGGGACCATTGTAACAACCGGCCAACCATCAAACAGGGCGGCTCCCATACCGGTCCAATTAAGTCCGTTCCAATAAAAAATATCGTTGTCTTTAAAAGCTGTATAGATCACACCATTATGAGCACCTATGACATAAGCCGCTCCTATTGGTATAGATTGGGCTGCCCCATGTAAAAACCAATTGGCATAGTCCAATAAATTTACTCCTGGGGTATACCGTGCAGCTAATACTCCCGCTTCGGTGGCTAAGAAAACAGAATCCCGATCGCCGGTGAGACACGTTTGGTACACCCTGTTTTGCGAACCGTCTGCACTTAAGTTGCGCCAGGTTTCTTTTACTTCTAACCGATTCAAATTTAAAACGACTACTCCAAAATCCGTACTTAAAAAGGCCTCTTGACCAAAAATAGCTATATGATTAATCGTCTTGGAGCCGGTAATTCCGGCTCTTAGTATCGCATCTAAAGGAAGGATAGTATTGTCTTTTATGAAATCAATACCACCGCTTTTGTAAGTTACAATGGCTAAATCTCCCGCATCATTATATTGAACATCGGTAATGTCGACGGCTGATAGTCCATCGATTCTGGAAAATGGCTCCAATGTACCATCGCTGAAACGATAGATTGTAGCACCGTTAGGAGATGCCATGATGACTTGTTCTGCATTGGAGGTAATAGCAATATTGTTATAGTTTAAAGGTAGGTGATCTCTCCAAGTACCCACCGGAATAGGACTTTGAGCCCTTATATTCCCATATAAGAAACAACAAAGAAGACTGATACAAACGCAATAGTTCATAGTTATAGAAAACGTCAAAGGAGTCAATTTCGTGTACATAAGGCATTCTAACATTCCTTTTGACCCATCAATGACGTAAATTAAGAATTTTATCCCGAATTAAATTATCTTGTTTTTATATATCAGTATTTGATTGTAATTTTAAAGTCAAAAGTTCTCCTCCCTCATATGAGCCAAATAGTATTAGACAAACAAGTGATTCAATCCTACAGTGTAGCTTTGTCCGAAAAGTTGTGTAACGACTATTTTGCCGATAAAAATACCATTGGAGGGGAAGGCATCCTTCGATTTACCGAAATAGAACAACTTAACTTGTTTTTGTTGCTTCATCTTTATGATCGTTGGAAAGAAGAAATGCAACGAATTCGCTCGCCTTATTTCGATTATGAACATCCGGAAGTGGCACAAGCCCTTAAGACGTTTGTCAATAAACTATCGAAGTACATTAGTGTTAAAAAAGAGTTCTTTCGTCCTCTTGTTCAAAAATCAGTAGTAGACACTCTCACGTATTTACTTCATCCTGCTGAATATATTGAACAAGAATTTGGGAAAACAAATTTAGTTTTGACCGAAGATGTTAAAGAAAAAGAAAAGTTTTATAAACTTTATAAAGATGATTTTGCCCATTGGGTAGATCAATTAAGTATAAAAACGGAATGGACCGGGACTGAAGCCATCGCGGCATATAAACTTTTCGCCCCTAAAGCACCAGTTGTTCAATATTCAGACCCAACGGTCGAAAAATTCAACCGTTTACTTAAACTTAACATTCCAATTCCAACACCTCAACAAGCGAAAGTGGAACGCATCGTGATTCCTACCGATGTTCCAAAAGAAGAAAAAACAAAAGCGGAAAACACGCCTAAAACAACGTTAAACGCTGCGTTTGAAAAAACACAAGCCACCGTTTTGGATACCCTAAAAGAAGCGAAAGGCAGTTCCGGAACACTTGCTGAAAAATTTACCAAAACGAAAATTGAAGATTTAAAAACGTCTATTCCATTAAATATGAAATTTTTATTCATTAATACGTTGTTTGATGGAAAAGCACAAGAGTATAATGAAGCATTAAATCAAATGGAGCACTACAGTACATTTGACGCAGCCAAACAATTTCTGACTGAAAAATACTCTGTCAAATACCTTTGGCACATGCGAAGCGCTGAAGTAGAAGAATTTTTTGAAATTGTAGAGCGTAAATTTTATTAATTCTTTATACGGTCAACTGTATCTTTTTTGTACTTCTGCATTATGCCTTAAAAAAGGCTTATGTATCAAATGCTGGTACTTTCTTTGTTTCTCTGGAGTTGTATATTTTTATCGCCTACAGAGCCTGTCGAATCGACTACTGTATCTGAGTCTATAAAGTCCGATACGATTCCTTTGCTACAACAACCCATTGCAGTAGATTCAAAAGCATTCTACCAACAATACGAACGACTTCGATTAAATACCCATCTTAAACAGTTTCATTGTCAAGCGTTATATGATCAAGGGTTTGCAAAAGATAGTCTTCTAGCTTTTGCGGCGGTGTATTTGCATCATGCGATACGAGACAATATATGTCCATTTTGGTACGGCACACCATGGGATTATAATGGGTATACGGCGCTTCCCCGTCAGGGCACTATAGCGTGTGGGTATCTTGTCTCTACCACTTTGCAACATAGTGGGGTGAAGGTTAACCGGTATAAACTGGCTCAACTGTATAGCCACGCTATCGTTACCAGTATATGTGGTGAAGCGCTTACCATAACCGGTTTTGAAAACTTTAAAAAACACCTCTCTGCTCTTCCGGACGGGCTCTATGTAGTGGGTTTAGACAATCACGTAGGCTGGATCAGTATCGTGGGTAATTCTATGACTTTTATCCATTCGAGTTACATAACCCCCGGAGTGGCGTGTAGCGAAAGCATTGACCAGTCCATCGTACTACCCCTGTCTCAACGCTTTGTTTTAGGGGCTATGGATAAAAATAGCCCCGCAGTGTCTTCTTGGCTGAAGGGACATCCTTTGGCCCTAACAACTACTATACGTCCATAACCCACTTCTACAAAATTTCGTATATTTAAAAAAATATGGGGGTTTATTTATGATAGAAGTAACCAGACTTTTCGATTTACTTGCTTACCAACAAGCAAAATATCCTAAGAAAGATGCCTTAGCATGGAAAAATAACGGGACTTGGGAGACCTTTTCGACGGCAGACGTACAAACTACGGTAAACCAAGTCAGCAAAGGATTTATAGCTTTAGGGCTAAAAAGAGATGCTAAAGTAGCTATTATTTCACCTAATCGACCACACTTCAATTTTATTGATTTTGGATTACAACAAATCGGTGCCGTGAGTGTCCCGATTTATCCTACGATAACGACAGAAGATTATGCCTATATTTTTAATGACGCCGAAGTTCAATACGTTTTTGTTTATGACAAAGACATCTATTTAAAAGCGGCCGAAGCGGTAAAACAGGCTCCTTGTGTAAAAGAAATTTTTAGTTTTTTACCTGTTGATGGAGTGCGTTCTTGGGATGTATTAACATCAATAGGAGAAGGCACTTCCGATGCCTCTTTAGATACATTAAAAGAAGAGGTAAAGGGAACGGATCTCCTTACCCTCATTTATACATCCGGTACTACAGGGAAACCAAAGGGAGTAATGCTAACACACGATAACATCATTAGTAATTACAAAGCCTGTACACCGTTGATGCCGGTTAATGAAGCCCATCGAGCGCTAAGCTTTTTACCCATGTGCCATATATACGAACGAATGTTGGTTTACTTGTATATGTCGGTGGGTGTTTCCATTTATTATGCTGAAAGTTTAGAAACGATAGCGGACAATTTAAAAGAAGTGAAACCTCACATCTTTACTACAGTTCCGAGGTTATTAGAAAAAGTATACGATAAAATAGTAGCGAAAGGCTCTGAACTTACCGGTACTAAAAAGGCCTTATTCTTTTGGGCTTTACAATTAGGTTTAAAATATGAAATCAATAAAGACCAAGGATTTTGGTACAATAGCCAACTGGCCCTTGCCAATAAACTCATCTTCAGTAAATGGAGAGAAGCTTTAGGAGGAAATATACGAGCAGTGGTATCCGGGAGCGCTGCCTTACAACCCAGGTTAGCTAAAGTATTTTGGGCGGCACAAATACCGGTAATGGAAGGATACGGATTAACGGAAACATCTCCTGTAATATCGGTAAATCGGGTGGATGCGAAGGAAAACCGAATCGGTACCGTAGGACCATTGATAGAAGGTGTAGAAGTTAGCCTTGCAGCAGATGGTGAAATCTTAACGCGTGGACCACACATCATGAAAGGGTATTATAAACGACCGGATTTAACAGCTGAAGTGATTGATGCTGACGGTTGGTTTCACACCGGCGATATCGGAACGTTTATAGAAGGAAAGTATTTAAAAATTACCGACCGCAAAAAAGAAATGTTCAAAACCAGCGGTGGAAAATATGTAGCACCACAATTACTTGAAAATAAATTTAAAGAATCCAGATACGTAGAACAAATAATGATTGTAGGGGAAGGTCAAAAATTTCCCGGTGCTCTGATTGTGCCTTCGTTTGATAGTGTGCGGAGTTGGTGTGCCATCAAAGGTATTCCTTATACGACAGATGCCGAAATGATCCAACACGAATCGATTATTCAAAAATTTCAACGGGAAATAGATGAGTTAAATGAGCATTTTGCCCAGTATGAAAAAGTGAAAAAATTTGCATTGTTGCCTGCTTTGTGGAGTATCGACGGAGGAGAATTGACGCCTACTATGAAGCTAAAACGAAAAATAATCGCTCAAAAATATGCCGGGCTTATAGAAAAGCTTTATATTGATTAATGATACTGTATGTATACATATACCGTTTCTATAGTACTCTTCTTTAAAGAAAAAGTAATACTAAATACTAAATACTAAATACTAAATACTAAATACTAAATACTAAATACTAAACTTTTATGCTTGGATTTATACTATTCATAGGAATTATCGTGCTCATTGTATTTTGGTTAATCAGTGCGTACAACTCTTTAGTGTCCTTACGTAATCGAAGAGAACAATCGTTTGCCGATATAGATGTGCAATTACGACAACGAAACGATTTAATTCCGGCCTTGGTGGAGACGGTTAAAGGCTATGCCAATCATGAAAAAGAAACTTTAGACCGCGTTATTCAAGCACGTAATTCAGTACAATCTGCCGGAACCATTTCAGATAAGATTGTAGCCGATAATCAGTTGACACAAGCGCTAAGCGGCTTACGCATCACAGTGGAAGCCTACCCTGACCTAAAAGCAAATCAGAATTTCTTGCAACTACAGAATGAAGTGTCGGATATAGAAAATAAATTGGCTGCCGCTCGTCGTTTTTTTAACTCAGCTACAACAGAATATAATAATGCGGTTGAAGTATTTCCGAATAACCTAATTGCAAAACGGTATAACTTTAGCAAAGAACCGTTGTATTCATTGGGCAATGAGCGTAGAGCGGAAATGAATGAACAACCTCCACAAATAAAGTTTTAATTGGCAATGGCCTACGTGGGTATACAAACCCAAATCAAACGCAATACCTTACATAGTATTTTGCTTTTGATTGGGTTTCCTGTTTTATTAATTTTTGTAGGAGGCGCTCTCACACAAAGCGGTATGGGCGCCTTAATTTTTTTATTGCTTTCCCTTATTTGGCTAGCGATAGCGTATAAGTTCAATACCGGTATGATGCGTTGGGCCACCGGAGCGCGCAAATTGGAGCGTAAAGAAAATCCTAGGGTATACAATCTGTTAGAGAATCTTTGTATTAGCCAAGGAATAAGCATGCCCGCTTTACAAGTTATTGAAGACCATTCGCTCAACGCCTTTGCCAGTGGTGTTCGACCGGAAGATTACACAATTACAGTATCTCGAGGGATGTTAGACCTTCTCAACGATGAAGAATTAGAAGGCGTACTGGCACACGAATTGGCACATATCATCAACAAAGACGTCCGCTTACTGATTATATCAATCATTTTTGTAGGCATATTCTCTTTCATAGCTCAAGTGATTGCACGTCGTCTTTATTTTACCAATCGAAAAAACGGAATCTATCTCATCTTAACCTCAATATTAATTGCTGTCGTCGCATACGCCTTAGCACAATTGATTCGATTAGGTATTTCTAGAAAAAGAGAATACATGGCAGATGCCGGTGCTGCAGAAATGACGAAACGCCCCTGGGCATTAGCTTCTGCATTAAAGAAAATAAGCGGTGATTCTGAAATAGAAGCGGTAAAACAAAAAGACGTCACTTCTTTATTTATTCATATGCCCCGAATGTCGATAGGAGGAGTGGATTTACCAGAGTGGTTTTCGACTCACCCTTCGATTGAAAAAAGAATTCGTGTGTTAGAACAATTTTAATTATTTCTGAATAAACAGTCGGAAGGTAGTAGCTACCTTGGCTTGGCTTTCCACTTCGTAGCGGATATTCAACTTATCCAGTAGATTTTTACAAATCAATAAACCTACACCCGTAC
The DNA here is from genome assembly GCA_025455005.1 of Cytophagaceae bacterium. Taxonomy (GTDB): domain Bacteria; phylum Bacteroidota; class Bacteroidia; order Cytophagales; family Cytophagaceae; genus JALONH01. Next base: position 164,778 of record JALONH010000001.1, on the reverse strand, counting down.
CCTTTTCATGTTGAGTTCCTAGTGTACTTTTATTGGGTGTGGCATCAAATACGTTACGTACTTTTTCCGCTGTCATACCAACACCATGATCGGTAACTTCTAATACGTAATGGTTAGCTTTGCTATAGGCATGCAATATAATTTCTCCTCCTACAAAACTATATTTAATCGCATTGGTCAAGAGGTTACGCAACACGATTTCAAGTAAGCGCTTATCGGTGTTGATACTAATATCCGATAACAAAAAAATAATTGTTAGTTGTTTTTCTTTCCACTTATATTCAAGCGAAGACACTACTTCCTGTAGCCATTCTTTAAGGATAAAGGATTCGGATTGAGGTTGAATAACTTCGAGTTGACTATTGGACCAAGTCATAACATCTTCTAACATGGATTGTGTATGCTGTGCCGACTGGAAAATCTTTTCGGCTAGAAACGTTATATCTTCTTTTTCTAATTGATTATTTTTTAATAACGTTACTACGCCTTGTGTAGAAGAAATCGGACTGCGTACATCATGCGCTATGATTCGTAACAGTTGGTCTTTTAAGCTATTCATTCCTTGCAACTCCGACTCCGATTGTTGTAGTTTTGTATTGACTTGTTGTAATAAATCTTCCCCTTCTTCTGTTAATTGTGTAAATAAAAAACATTGAATCAACATACACGAAATACAAATAATATTAAGGGTATAGCTGATTCCTTGGTAGGAATCATCCGAATATTTTTTAAAAAATAAAGGAAACATATGATGTTGATACACCATAACAACTATGATTAACGCAATGGCAATAGATAACACAAGTAGCCAACGTTCATGTTTGTGGTAAATCATAAATGGAATGATGAGTATGGGGATATATAATTCTTTAGCTTCTTGAACCATACCGGAGAGTAAACTCAATAAAAAAGTATGAACCAAAATACCAAAAAATAATAATGGCTTTGCTAAGGTAGTAAAACTTAAAAATGAAATAGTTAAAACACCGATATAATACAAACCAAAATAAAAAAACATCCAGGTAAGCTCTGAATAACTAAATAAATGATAGTAGGGTCCTAATGCTGCGCAAATGATAATGCATAACATAGCCGTAAAGTTAGTTAATACAATCCGTTTGGCCTCTAACGAAGATAGATTGGCGGTAATGCCCATCTTAAGGAAAGAAGCAATGATAGCAAACATCTAGATAAGGTTGAAGAACATAAAGGTAGTAAGATACAAAAAAGATAAAGTAAAATGTAATTATCTAACTTAAATCCATGTAGTATAAATAAGGATGGAAAAACCCTAAGCTGTTTACCTGAATACTAGACTAAGAAGTCTATATCTTACACGTCAAGAAAGGAATGACTACCGGTTAGGTATTAAACGAAGCAATGTTGACTCCCAATTCAATAGTTTATATAAAATTGAAGTCGATTGTATCCTACAGGTATGGGTACGGTATGGACATGTCTAAATCATCTGAATTTGACTATCTTGTACATATGAATTATGATGTAGTCATAGTGGGTGCGGGTCCTGCGGGAAGTGCCTGTGCATTAGCCTTACAAAAATCAGGGCTTCGGGTCGCTCTGATTGATCAAGCATCCTTTCCCAGAGATAAAATTTGTGGAGATGCCATACCGGGTAAAACCTTTAAAGCATTAGACTATTTAAACCCGGAATGGAGTAAAGAACTTTTTCATCAAGATAAATCCCAATCCATTCAGTATGTACACTTTTATACCGATAATAAGAACTCCTTAACGATTCAATGGGTATTACCTGCTATAAATTGTACTAGAACAGAATGGGATAATTATTTAGTCGATCTAGTAAAAAAACAAACCTTAACAGATTTTCATCCCTCAACCCGAGTACAACGAATAGAACGAATATCAAATGGCTTTCAAGTTTTACTTTCTACAACAGATAAGGTGTTGACGTCTAAAATGGTTATTGGTTGCGATGGTGCCTATTCTATCGTTAAACGATTTCTGCCTTATCATAAAAACGAAAAGAAACAGCCGGCTATAGCTGTTAGGGCCTATTATAAAAATGTAGCCTGTACTTCCCAGGAGGGTAATGATGTTTTTTTTTCAAAATCGATATACCCGGGATATGTATGGATATTCCCTTTAGGTAATAATATATACAATGTAGGATGCGGCTATATTCAACATTCAAAAAACACAGAAGCCAAGCCTTTAAGAACCTTACTGCAAGACTTAATCACTACACATCCGATTATTGCTCCTAAATTTAAGAACGCTCACCCTATAACAGAAATTAAAGGATGTGCTTTGCCTTTGGGATTAGACTCGATTCCATTGTCAGATGAAGGGGTATTATTGTGTGGCGATGCGGCTTCTCTGATTGACCCTTTTATTGGGCATGGTATCGACAAAGCCATGTGGAGTGGTATTCTAGCAGGCGAACAAATTATAAAATCCTTTGAATCCAATCGATTTGATGCCTCCTTTTTAAAAGCCTATGATCATGACGTCTATAAAAAACTAGGTCCGGAATTACGTGCCAGTACTCGTCAAATGAATCTACTGATACGGTTCCCTTGGTTGTTAACAATCGTTTCTATTTTTTCTTCTAAACCTCGATTGGCGCAATGGCTCGTACGGAAAGTAATGTAAGCCGATTACACTTTCTATTCCATTCTTACCTCTATGATATCGTTGTCGGTTTATCTTCATCGTACTATCCCAATCCAAATGGTTAATGCTTGCTATTTAGTATATATCAATTTGAGCTTACAACTTTTTTCATGTTCATTTTTATATTGAATAAAATAGATTCCCGATGACAAATCTTCTACGTCAACGATTTTAGAATTCAATCCCGGCTCCACCGGCCAATTCCATTTTTTAACACGTATGCCTAAAGAAGAAAATAGTTCTATTTCTATTGTTTGTTGTATATCAGACATCAAAACCATTTTCGACGAAGATTGAATAGGATTGGGATACACCGTTAAACATGGATTAGTAGGTTTATTTAATGGATGAATTGCGGAATAAGTGTGTATTGGATTTGTTTCTTCTACTGCGCGAATACGGAAGTACCCCTGGTCCGCCGGTATAGCCCCATTCCATTGGTATTGATGCCTACGGGTAGCCGGTATTTGACCTATAGAGGTAAACGAAATGCCATCACTACTACTCTCTACTACGTAGTACTGTATATCTTTTTCATCTACTACTGTCCATTGTATATTCCAATCGGCGCCTAATAGTTCGGCTGATGTATGTATAAACTGAACCGGTAAAGGACAATTACGAGTAGCATACACCGGAATAGGAGCACAGGGGTTTCCATACTCTATGAACCAGTTATAAAAAGAACCGGATTGAGCATAATTTGGAGATATAGATAGAATAGACGGTATAGAAAAACCGGAAGATTGTGCATTTAAATAAAATTGTCCCGGCGTAAGCCCTACAATTCTTAATTCATAATTTGTACCGGGTGGTATGGTAAACATTAAAGGAACAGTAGAGAGAACATCACAACCTATTGTGGCGGTTCGGGTCTGTGTTGTGGGTGCACCATTTTGAAATAATGTAATGGTAACGGGACGAGTAAAGGTATTATTCCACCCACATCCTCCAATATTTAGTGCCGCTCTAACTTGAACAGATCGCAGTACTATTGGTGCCGTAACCTGAAACGTTCTATGGTGTTCTGCAATTGTAATATCTTGGGAAGATGCATTACCTTGATAATAGACTTGACTTCCGCCTACCGGGGTAGGACCTATGGTTACACGTACTTTATTGGTATCGATCACATACAACACCGTATCTCGATTTAGATTAGGTATGGTATAGGAAGTGCCTATAGAAAGTAACGGTCCGTTGGGTTGCCTAAACCAACCGTAATTAGCCCCTACCGTTGGATTGCCTACTTGTAACGTAACGGGTACAGGAGTAGGATCATCACAAAATGTTTGATTTTGGGGAATCTCCGTTCCGGTTCGAGTTACAATAGCCGTATCCTGAGCGGAACAAAGTGCATTGACGACCCGCACGACATACGTACCATTTTGATTAACGATTAAACTAGGTCCGGTAGCCCCCACCTGTACACTCCCATTCCGAAACCAAGTAAAAGTATACCCACTCGGCGCTAAGCTAGTAGTCAGAGTTCCTTCCGCCGGATTACATAAAACTAAATCCGGCCCAATAGATATAGATAAGGTCCGGGGAGGATTAACCGAAATACTAGAACAACTATATGCTGTAATGCCGACTTGACCAGGCTGCGCTCCATTTGCAGTTCCATCGTTTAACAAGCCGGAATTCCCACCCGTAGACACTACCGACACCAATGGATTTGTAATCGATGCTGCACTGAAACAAATTAATCCACCACCACCGCCACCGCCGGGACCATGGTCTATCGCATCTAAACTTCCACCATTTCCACCACGTGCTTGAATGGTAAGAGCCGTTAATCCAAAATTAGCACATTCTATTTTTATAGAACCTCCGGCGCCACCACCACCGCCACCATCATTTCCACCTAAGCCCCCTTCGACGCCTGCATAATTAAATCCTATAAATCCATCTGAAATGATGCGTCTATTATTTCCTTGAATTTGATTGGCACGTAATAAAATTATACCTCCACCATCTCCACCCGAATTTCCTCTATTATTATTTTCTTGACCGGAACCACCGCCACCACCCATAAACATGCGGAGACCACCCATACGGTCTAATACATACCCCCCCATACCATTTGTTACAACACCACATATAGCTGCAGAGTAGTTCCCGTAGGGGTTTCCCCCCATCCCTCCCGCGCCCATATTAGCACCGCCACCACCACCGGAGTTATGATTTAGTCCTCCACCACCACCGTTTGCTAAAGGTGCTCTACCTAAATCAAATTGCGGGCTTCTAAACTCAGCTATTCCTTCTCCTTTTCTTCCGGACCATTGTACATGCTGGGCATCAAAAGCATAAATACCATTTGCGAAGTCATTTCCTGCCGGACCTCCTGTTCCACATCTCGTAATGTCATTATTTGAATTTAAATTTACTGCCCCTCTAAATCCTTTTCCGGTTACATCAATATCTCCGGTTAAACTTAACGTTCCTGTTACTTCCATAAACAATACACCGCCCTTTTCTCCATCCCAAGGAGCACACGTTACACCGCCTATCGGTACCGTATAATTACCGACTACTCTAAACTTCCGAACCAATTGGACCCTACCGGCTACTACATAATTTCCGGCTATTGGAGTGCTAAACGTAACTTCATTGAGAGGTAAATTAATTGAAGCAATAGTGAGCAACTCATGAAAACCGGCACTACCATAACTTGTTATGGTACCAAATTGTGGGGTATCAGTCCAAACAATATCCGCTCCTTTCATTTGAATTAACAATGCTTCATCCCCTATTGAAAATATAGACGCATCATCCACCACAGCTCTGGAACATGGACTAATACAAGCATCACAAGAAGGGAATGCGGTAACAGCTGCATACTGATTGACTATAATAGGTGTCTGAGCAGAGGCTACGCTAAATAAAAGAAAAGCAAAAGCGATAGAGCAGCTTATTCTTAATACAATAAATATATATCCCATAATCTACATTTAACATAGGTTGTTGAGCATTGTATATGGGCAGAGAGAAAAAATTTGAGCACTTAAATATATAAAAAATACTTACATAGCACAATATTTTAATGGAATAATACCATAATAAGGCCAAAAAGAAGGATTAGGCCTTATAAATTGGATGTTATAAGGCCTAATCACTTGTTACACTATCGCAAAACGGGTGGTAACCGTAAACTGTATTTTGATTTTTTGAAAACCCACCTCTCCATATTCTTCCGGTGCTTCTTGTATGCTATCATATGCAACATTGGCCCACTGTTGGCGCATTTGAGGAAACGGAACAGGGATAGGATTATTATCGTTCTCCGTTACTTCAAGCAGCACGCCTAGTTTTTCATCGACGGCTTGTAACATATAGGCCGCCTTCTCTTTTGCCGCTTGCATAGCCTTTATCTTTAATTCCTTTTTAAAGGTTTCCATTTTAGAATGTGTAAAATTTCGAATACTCACGCTATAGACCGACTCGGTTTGAACTTTGTCCAAAATTTCATCCATTATACCGGGTGTTTTTACTTTTATAATGTAAGATTTCGAATGATACAACTCGTTGTTCTTATACTTATTTCTTCTCCAACGGTCACCGTATACCGACTCTACCATAAAATCTTCTTTAGGAATACCTACAGCGGTTACCGCTTGGATCAAGTCCTTTTCTAACTTATCGATTTGAATAGTTGTTTTATCTTTAAGATATTCTTTTAATACTACTCTAAAATAAATTTCATCGGGTACAATTTCCATTTCTGCTGTACCCGTTACGGTAATTGATTTTTGAAAGACAGCCGGTGGTTGTGCTTGGAGATAAGACAAACTACTGAAGATGAAAAGTAAGAAAAGATGTCGAAGGAGATTCATAGTATATTTATTTTTTAATGGTAACGAGAAAAGCGAAGAATTAGTATTTCCATGTAGTTGTAATAAAACCAAACCGGATGTTTAGTTTTTAAATTGAAAATCTTTTATAAAACTCCTTACTCCTATACAATCTAAAGCACTTTTAGTATAACCCTTATGTAAACAGTCTTGAAGAGTAGGATAAGACTATTGAAACGGTATTAAGTAGACCTAAAGCTCGTATTGTTATATAAAAATAAAGAGTTGAAAATGGTGGGTGTTTATATTGCTCGTCCGGAAAGGACATGCGTCCATCCATATGCTGACCATAAAAGACAAAAAGGCATAAAAGGTAACCAGAAGCGAGAGGCCCCTAAAGGTCCCGTTAATAGGGCTGAGCAAAGTACTATGCCCATCAAAAGTAAAAATGGTCTATGCCTATAAGATGCTTTGATAAACAAACTATACACCATAGATAAAGCTAGAAATAATTTAATCGTTAAGGTGACCAACATACTAGCTGCTATTGGATATGATATACGTTGAATTTGTTTTAAGATTGATTCTTTGCCTGCACTAAGGGCTTCTAAAAAACCTGTATTAGTGGTTTCACCTACCAACTGCGCTGCATCAAACCTGCCGGGATCCACAAAAAAGGTTCCCATACCTTTCAGATGAAACAACGCATAAGAAAAGGGTGCATCCAATATATATTGAATCGTACGGGACTGCAGATATTGTCTGGATTCCGGGTAAGACAATGTAGCGACGGCTTCTCGATTAGCAGAGACGGCAGAATCAGTATACGCTTTTCCCTTTTCAGACAACATAAAGTAATAACCATTGTAATTAACCAAATTATGTCCCGCGATAGAGGAGAATTCGAATACTTTTGTTTTCGTATAATGCGTATAGGATACAAAAAAATAAACCAGTAATGGGAAAAATAACACCTGAACTATTTTTATTCCTTCCCGTCGATGGATATAAAGAACATATCCTAAACCAATGGGTATAACAAGTAACGCGATGGGTTTAGTGGCAATACAAGCAGCTGCTACCAACGAAATAAGGTACATTCTTTTAGTAGAAAAGGGGGTTGGTAGGGTTATGATATAAAAAAATACAAGCCATAAACATTGAAACCATACCTCACTCATGACAAAATACATATACAGGTATTGAGTAGGGAGTATGCAATAGAGCAACATCAATAACGATTGAATATGGGCAGAGAAGCCTAAGCGATGGGCTATTTTCCATAAAAAATAAAGTCCGGTGCAAGAAAAGATAAATTGTAATACCCAATACACGGGTAGAGAGTGGAATAATACAAAAGAAGGAAATAAAATAATAGGAAATACAGGAGGACGAAGAGCTTCCAAAAGCGGTTGTATCGGTTGTTGAAGATCACCTGCATACCAAGTTCCGTGGTGGAAAAGGTTTTGAGCAGCCTGAATATATTCGAAGGAATCAGACAAATAGGCAGTTGAAGGAGATGATAAAAGGATCAAACAGAGAAATACGATTCCATGAAGGATACAAAAACCCCCATACTTTCTGTAGGCTGTATAATCTATTACACGCATTATTATAATATAAGATTACAAATAAAAAGAAATACGTTGTAATAATATACGAATTAGACGGAAAAGATAGGATTGAGAAAGAAGAATAGGTAAAGCAGATAATGGAATAGGAATAAGTCTAATAGGAGTAAACGAAGCAGTTTGGTTTATAATAAAAAAAAGTAAATTTTTAATCCTCCTTTGTATCCTAAACACAATTTATAAAAGTACTGCTGGCTGCTAAATAAGCAAAAAAACATGAGTATAATTTGATCTGAAATTAAATCTAGAGAATAGGTCACTATTAAATTCTATCGAAAATAGTGACCTATTGAATATACTAAAAATTAATTTCAATTAATTTGATTAAATCTTCTACCCGAGATTCAAAGTTATCTGTTACTTTTATTTTAGCATCTTTTTCCTCTGAATCATATCGTGCTAGGATAGCATATTCATATGCTTTGCTCATATCTCTAATCAAAAAATAACCTACTGCAATATTATATTGAAGAGCTCTAAATAATTTAGTATTGATTCTTGCTTCCGGGTTACCCTGTTCATAAGTAGCACATTCTGCTGTCCAAAGTTCTATAGCTTCAAGCACGGTTTTCTTTAGTAATACAGTATCAATTTTTTTAGTATTCACCTGTTTTCCTAACGCTACAACCGCTTCCATTGTTGCATCTAGTTTTGAATAATCGTAGGCTTTACCTTTACCACTATAGATATAAAGGGAGTCTGCTACAAATGCTCCACAAGCGTGTCTAGAGAGAATAATATAACTGCTTAGTACAGTTTCATTAAAAAATATTTGTTTCTTAGAATTTACTAAATCTTGTAATTCATTTTTATTTAATTTTAAATTTATTGCTTGAGCGGTGGTTAACTGAATTGCCGTATTTTTTTGACCTTTCTCAAATATTTTTCTACTAGAAATAATTTTACCTGTATAGTCCTTTATTAGAACACTAGCCTCATAATCTACCATTAAGAAAACACCTAGTAAGACGACTGGATTTCCTAATTCGTCTAAGCGTACAGTAACATCGCTAGTGGTAATGTCAACTAAAATATACGGTTCAGCCTCCACTTTTTTCTGACACGCTTTCCCTTCCTCTTGATTACTATAATTGATGGTAGCACTATTGTTGATAGGCCCATTCAGTAGTAGTCGAAAGGTGTTATTGGGTGCTTTCGAATCAAAGGTTTGTGTTAATCTTTTGGCCCAAACGAACATATCTCCTTTTCTTCCTTGAGCATAACAAAGGATAGATAATAAGGTAAATAAAAAAACAAAACTAATCTTTTTAGAATACATACATCTTAAATTTAGGTTATGGAAATAATTAAATATAAAACTTTAGAATATACTTTAATAAATATAAAAATAAGAAAACAATACTATATTTGAATTTATTTTAACTTTTCCATCTCTGTTTTCACACCGGGTGGTATAATATCGTATTCTTGTATGCCATTAGTATCATATACTTTTTTTAACTCAACACTATGATATATATCTTGAGCATCAACTATAGTTTCATTTTCATAATCTTTAAAGAAAAGATGATTTCTACTAAAACTTCTTACAATTTCTATTTTTAACCATTTAATATCTTTCATCTTTTTAGTAGGACATAGTTGAACTCCTACTACTCGTTCATATACTTTCCATATCATTTCAGCCTCATACCAATTTTTATCCGACCATAACAAAACTTCGTCTTTTATCATTTTCGATTTTACAGTTTGTCTTTGTCCTGTATATCCGCTGGTATTCACCACAGCATGGGTAGCGATAAATTCAATAAAGGCGTTTCGTAAACTGTCTTGTTCAAAAATAGTATCATCTTTAATTCTTTTTACTACTAGTCCTTCAACTGATTCCATCCTTCTTAACCAATTCCGCAGGGGAACCATTTGAACAATTTGATCTATCACAGCTATATATACATCATCTTCTCTTCGAATCACTAAACCGGCTCCCCACAACTTTCTCTGAGCTTCCAGAACATGTTCCGGAACCATTTTCTGTTCATCCCTTAATCCATTATAAAAAACAATATCTCCCGTTTTAACCGAATCGATAAACATTTTATGACGAATGGAACGAATAGAAGAAACGGGGTATAGATATGTACTATCTTCTGTAAGTGTAGGTTTACTTTTTTCAAATTTGATGATATCAAAATAAAGGAGTAATCCTATAGCTATTATTACAACGATAAAATATTTTAAATTGCTTTTCATGTTATTATTTCATTTTAACTACTATAGGTCTTGAGAAAAGTGATTCACCACCATCTACATACTCTACTTTAATCCAATAGGTGTAAGTCTTTCCGGGAGCTAAATCTTTATCATAAAAATTAATAGAACCTGCTTTAAGTGCTTTTAAGATAATAGGTTTTGTTTTTTCATCACCCCTATATATCTGAATATTCTTAACACCGGAAGCGGTATTTGTCCATGTAAGTTTTACTATTCGTTTTTTTGTACTTGATTTTACTTGAATGTATTCTACACCGGGACGAATTCCATCATCAAACGACCTAACCGTTAATGTAGATTCGTTATTGGACACTAATCCATCATCATCAGTAGTTTGTAATTTGTATTCATACCATTGTCCTTTGACTACTGCAGTATCAATAAATTTTTTGTATTTAACGGTATCTTGAGCGAATACTTTCAGTACATGCCAACTCAGTTCGCCCTTGAATCTTCTATATAAAGTAGTTTTCAGCACATCTTCACTCGAACTGTTAGCCCAAACTAAATTGACACCCTTCTTATCAGTTACAAAGCTAACAAATACAGCATTGTTGGGAACAATTGTATCGTATCTCGTAACCTTGAATGCATTTGAAAATGCTGAGTTATTAAAACTTTCATCAAAGAGTACCACTTTATAATATAAAGCAGAATTCAATACACGGAGTGATATAGTGTCTTTTGTGATAGTATCAATTGAAATGACATTTCTAATTCTAGAATATTCATCCTCTTTTTGATTAGCAAAGTACAAAGCATATCCATATAAGTCAGATTCATTAGAATGACGCCACTTAATGGTAACAATTCCCAAAGAATCACAAACTCCAGAGTATATCTCAGGCGCTTTTGGCGGAATTGAATCCGGTACCAATACATAGGCTACATTTGACCATAACGAATCGCCTGCTTTGCCTATCATCAATAATTTATAATAGTTGTTTTTAGATGGAGCTTTATCTACATACTCTCGAGCCGTTACTTTCAACTTTTCCGGAACACGTTTGTAGAGCGTATCCGGTTTAGTACTTTTATAAAGTTGTAACTCTAAAATATTTTTTACCTCTACCGTATCAATGGTAAACTTAACTCTCGTTTGAACCGGACTTCCAAATTTATACAACTCATGGATTATTGGTGCGTAAGTTAAAAGCGTTTTTTCTGTTACTTGATAAGCATCCGAGAATGGCGTGTAATCTCCAAATACATCCAAACCTCGTACTTTATAGAAATATGTTTTGTCTTTTTTTAATGTGGTATCTGAATAGGTTACAATGGTAGTGTCCGCTATAGATGGACCTTCATATAAGGCTAATACAGGTTGTAAGTTGTTTTTAATATAACCGGAAGTTTTTTGTTCCGATCTATACACTTCATAGGAAGGAATGAAAAGACCTAAAGTATCAATTTTTTTCCATGACAAAGTGGTTCTTTTCTTATTCGTACGATCTTGTATCCCTCTAGGTGAAGGTAGAGAATAAGCCGCAGATGAATTTTGACTTTTTATAGCAACGGCCTCTTTCACCGTTTTTCCTTTGGGTACTAAATAGTAGGTATAGTCTGTATTTGCTTTAACATTTTTATCTACAAAATACATCCCAGAAATAATAGCTGCTTCCTTAGAGCTAAAACATATAAGAGAATGGAATAACCATCGAACAGGTATCACATCATCTCCAAAATACATATTTGATTCTTTATCCGGTAAGGTAAAGTTAAGTCCTACTTCATCGGAAAAAAGCAACGCCATTGCTTTCTGCGCTATAGAATCCGGTTTATAAGAAAACCCCAATGTGTCCGGAATGACATCTCCTTCTTTATTGTAATCAATTTTAGAAGTGTCAATAGAATTAGGTAATGTAAGATACCTTAGTGTAAATTGATTAGGGTCCAAAGCCTTTACTATGGAATCATTAATCTTAACAGGTACAGAACCTATCGTAGAACGATAAATATCAAACCCATTTTTCAATGAAATTTCCCAGATTTGACTATTATAAATTTGCCATCTTAGTATAATCGAGTCTTTCATTGGTTTAGTGTATAATTCCACTGCATTTCTCGTTTGTGCGTTCGCTTTATTTAAAAAAAACGCTAATAAAACGAGTAAGCAGGAAAATAAACCTTTACTATTTTTTGATAGGACTAACATCTTTTACCACCTTTTACTTTAATATCAAAACCTAAAATTCTTATTCCTCCTTCTACATAGGTTGGATTAGGAGCCTCTACATAACCATAAATCCCTACATCAATAGTAGCACTTATATGCATTCTAGTGACTAAATGACACCAGCTAAAAGTTGGACATGGACAAATTCTTTTTCTAAATATTCTAAAACAACAACCCCAACCCCAATTACAAGGATACGGGACTCTTACTTCTGTATTTAAACCTGCACTGCCATAAGTATACAGGAATACTTGACCTGTACCAAACCAACCTTTCATTCCTTTAGGCTTCCCACCACAATATTGACCTTCTACATTCCATATTAATATATCAAAACCGGCATCTACCCCGGCTTTATAATAAAATGAACCACCACCTGAAATTGAAATATTAAGACGGGCTCCTAAACCAAATCCTTTACCTAATCGAACTGTACCATCTGTTCCTGCCGGGAAAGTTGGATTTGGTGCTCCGGGGAACGGCATTTTCAATGGTGGGTACAAATTATGTCCAACCATAAAGTAGGCCGTTATATTCACAAAATCAATTACTGAAATGCCAACCGGATAACTTGGCACACCCACAAAAACATGCCATTCTCTTTGGGTAAATAATATATCAATTCTACCGGCGTGGCCATTTGGATTAACCCCTTTTATAATACCAAAAACATCTACAAAAACATCTAAATTACATGTAAAGGATTTATTATCTCGATCGTATACCATCATCCATTGAGCTAAAACAGCCCCTCCGTCCCCCATACGTTGAATTTCTCCGTATACCTCTGAACTCGTTGCTTTAGCAGGCATAGCTCCATCTGCTTTAGAATTTATTTTATCAATAAACCCTCCCATACTACCTTTTACTTTATCTAAAGGATTAGTTTTACTCAGTGATCCTATTTGAACAAATCCTGAAAATACGATTTGACTTAATCCTCCATTAGAGTTAAAGGCAACTTCAAAAATTAATTGCCCATCATAGATTTTACTAGACTGGCCTTGTATACCTAAAAGTAACTTAACAGCTAAACCTTTACTTTCATCCGGAGTGTAGGTTGCACCTGAATTAGATACAAATTTAGCTCCTGCAACCGGTGCGGTTCGCTGAATCGCCATGCGATTACTAGCACCACCACCTATGGCATTTAAGTATACTATTCCAGGGAAAATAGGAACAGCAGGAAATCCTACTAACGCGTCCACCGCCCAGTATCGGTAGATTCCATCCGGATCTGTGGTAGAAGTTTTCTTTCCAAATATGGCTCTCAAATCTCCCTTGACTGTACCTGCACCAATCTCAATATCTACTGCAATTCGACCGGAGAATCCACTTCCATATACTACATCATCCCGATAGAACTCTATAAATCCATTTAATGTTAAAATCGCAATCTTGATATTCTTTAATTCAATTCGATTTAATTCTAACTTATAAAATGAATACTCCGGTTTGGCTGGTGCATTCACTTTAGCCCAAATGGTGAACGTACATGAACCGCCAAACCCTTTACTTGGATCAGAGTTGCCACTTAGGTTTACATTCACAGTAACTTTTAATCCTAAGCGATTAGGATTCACCCCTGACTGTAATGTGATTTCACTTATATTAACAGGTAATCGAGCTAACTTTTGTTTCGCACCACTTGTCCCAATTCCAAAAGCCCCACCATTTGGGTCTAGAAAAATATAAGGAGCATCCGTTGAAATTCTGAGCTTAATAAAATTGATGTTAGCTAGAGAAGCTTTATTATCTTCATTCGAGTCTTCCGATTGCCCCTCTGCTCCATTAATAGCAGCACCTATAGTCATTCTTCCGGATAAGGAAGCGTTCGGCTTGAATTTTTTATTTACTACAGCAACTTGTATCCATGAATCTTGGTAGATGTCAACCTTGCCTGCTCCCCAAAGTGGGAATGACATATTATTTTGTAAGGCAACGGTAAAGCTATATTGGTTGGCCGGTTGAATGATCGCTTGATAGCGAAACTCTTGATCTGATTTTGTAATTGGAACTACTAATCGACCACTGAACTGTGCTTCTGTTAAACTACTTTTTACTAATTTGATAGAAATGTTATCTAAGCTATACTTCCATCCGCTCATATCCCCATTATCAAGCGTAAATAGATTATCCGCACCAATGGTACCGGTGAAACCTAACTTATCTATAAAAGCATTATTAACGTAAAGAGTAATTCGACCGGGGTTATTTTTAACTTTTATTTCTTCCGGTAACAAAATGTTTAGTCCGTCGATATAGAAACCTTCCCATGCTTCCGGTGAACCGGAGAGTAGTGCAGGGTGGTCATAATTGGTAGGGAACTGAATACCTGTGGGATTAACCAAACTACTGTAGTCAAACGCAATGGTTCGAACAGAGAAAACTGTACCTTCCAACCCAACAATTTCAAATGCCGGCACGTTTGACAGTTGCACCATGAAATTATCCAAGCTTACAAAATCGGCTTGGAAATCAACCGTGACCCGCATATCCGCACCGGGAGCAGGAATACCTACAAAAGATCGTTTAAATTTATTCTCCGATAAAAATACACGAGCGTCTACGTGCAAACGCTTGAAACCATCACAATCAAACACTACATAATTTTCATGTGTTTCGTCCACTAAAAAAGTAACATCTGCTGTTGAACCAAAATTCAACGTATATTCTTCTAGTAATTCTAGGCGAGCATCACCGGTGAATCCTCCGGCTTTAGTAAATCGAATGTCTCGACCCATAAAGGCTAAGGTCTTATCATTCTTAGTATCCTCTACAACAACGTAAACAACTCCATACGCATACGTAGGTGTGAAAATGATACTATCAAGACAAATAACGATGCTTTTGTTACCAACTTGTTTTTTGATACCTATGGGAAGTGTAATATTTTTTCCTTCCAATAAGGTGGTATACATTTCATTTTCTGTAACCGTATGTAAAGCACTGTGTGCCCGCTGAACGTTCTTTTGAATTTCGGCAATAGGCATATTGAATGGCTTTGCGGTAGAAGCAGGAACATTATCCTTGATTTCTTCTGTGTCCACAAAACGCATCGCATCGGAATACTTAATATGTATATCCCTACGAGCCTTTACTTCCTGATCAAAAATTTCGGACAAATAAATACCTTTACGTTTTATCTCCTGTTGAGAGAACGTAGTTGTGGTTTTATCTTTATGTTGATCACCTGCATATACTTGTATATGAAATCCTATACTTGTACAGAAAAGCGTAGCAAAAAAAAGAAGTAGTTGTTTCATTGGTTATAGAAGTGGCGAACCACTTTTTTGAAATTATTTTATTACAATCAATTTAGGGAATGCTTTATCACTTACAATTCCGGATGCGGTCGTTATCGGATTTTAGCGACTTATATGCCTATCGTTTTTCTATATACTTTCTATCGTGTCTCCGATAATTATTATTCAGCTATCACCATTATTTAATTTACCTGCTCTTGCCCATCAAACAATCTCACGTTGGTCGGTGACCCAAGGCAAAATATATTTTACTATTTTTTTTCATCTCACTGAGCCTTGGCAACACCGACCAAGGCGAGGGGCCATATGATATGCCAAATCGATGATGAAAATAATTAAATACTAATTTATCATTATATATTTTTATGACTCCTGGACAGTCCTTATCTAATGTATATTCAATAGAAGCTATGAAACCATCTTCTTCTACAAAATATAAAGGGTATAAAATCTTTATATGATGATTCAAAAAATATTGCGTAAATGAATTCTTAAATCTTTGGTCCATATTTACTACGTTGTTGGCGATTATCTTATGTTTCCTAAGCCTAGAAATTTTCGTGGTTGAGCGCTCCACAAGAGCGCCGACCACCCAATTAAAATATCTTCACTTTTCATATAATTTTTTTCAAAAAATCATATGGTATTTGATAATCATCCAAGGGCTGTACCGGTAAAAGTTCTTTGGGGATAAGATTACTATTTATGTCTACCCTTATCCCTTTGCGCCAAGCTAACTTGGCATAACCTAAAGCTGGTAAAGAAATATATTGTCTCAAAATGGGATTATCGTTTCTCATTTTATGAATTTTAGGACTAATAAATTTATCTAAAACTTCTTCCATTTTGGATTTATCTTCCGCGTACAAAGCTTTGTAATATTCATAATCAAGTTTTAAACCTTCTTCCTTTTGAGATAAACTATTTAATGTTTTGAGTTCAATCATATTTAGATTCTTTTCAACTCCTTCAATATCATTTGCTATGAAAGACTGGATAGTATTACACCAAATTGGAGATTCCCCACTAGCAACCATTTCATCCATACTCAACTCCGCATTAATACCTCGTTGGTAACCTAACTTTGCATAACGTTGGATTAATGCTTCGTTGTCACTTAGTATTGTATAACTGATGTGGTGTAAACCGTAATCGAAAAAACGTTCATTGAATTTAATAACTCTAAAAAAATCAATTAAACCACAATTATTAAAAGATTTTTTTGAGCCTAAAATATTATTTTCTTTTATATAATTGATGGCGAATGATTCTTCACAAAACCATAAATTCAAAAATACACCAGTTGTAATTGATTCAGGACGATTTATTATTCTCTCCATTAATCTTTTTTTACCTTCAATATTTTCTTTAATTAAATCTTCAATAGTCATCATTTTAATATGTCCCTAATTTTAAGAAATTAATTTCTGCTTTTGTTTTATCTACTGCTGCTACATACTTCGTAATCTTATCATCAAAATCACGTATCATATTCGCTACACCTGTTTTCCCTTCAGCTCTTAGTTTATTTTGTACATATTGCACCCACGCATCACTCATTTGTGAAGGTAAAGGTGTTGTAGCACTTGGAGAGTTCAATGTGACACCATTATGTTCCAATATATCGTCAGCAACACCATTAGTATATTTAAACTGCTTACTTTCTATAATTATAATTTCAGTTGGATTATTAATATCTCCTTTTATATAGATACCATCGTAACCGTTGTTACCACCATACTTGCCATCCAACTTGCTGTAACCATTTTGACTCATGATGTTATCTACAATATCTTCAGTCTTTCTACCAAGGTTATCGCCATTAGCAATTATATCATCAATTTGATTCTTTAGAGGACCACTTGTTGGTTTTACTTTATATCCATATGTTAAAAATTCAGATTTTTTTAGATTCGTTAGTTTACCTCCCGATGGGATTCGGGCCGTAAGGGATTTGAAAACAGACAAGTCGAATATACTACCCGCTTTCACCTTACTCACATTTCCCCTTATTCGTGCTATAGCTCCTTGGGCATACTCTACAAAATTATCGAGTAATGCAGATATTTTAGACTTTGAGAAACTGCTACCTAAGCGTACGGTAAACCTAGCTAATACACTCGTTCCTAACTTCGTCACAAGAGTTCCTGCCGTTTGATAGATTTTTTCACCACAAAAAATTAATACAATAGTACCTACTCCATAGGCAGAACAGTAGGCTTTCTGAGCCAACGTACTATTTGTATAACAATTCTCTAAAGCTGTCCCAAATGCAATAAATGGTACTGATAACGTATTAGTAATAGAGCGATCTAATTCAACTACATCTATATTCTTAATCTTCGTTAATAAAGAAGATTGAAAACCTCCTGTATTAGTTTCCGGATTGATGTTATCTGGGGGCACTCCCATGGAAGGTGCAAAACCAAAAGTATCAGCTACGTCCAATATAATAGAAGAAGTGATTAGCTGAATGTTATTGGTAATAAATGAAATGTTAGCGTCAATCCTACTTCTAAAAGCACTGTCAATACTATAGTAATAAAAAAATAGTAGACACTCATTTAATAATTTCGTAGGCAACAGTGCTATATCCATGACGAAAACACCAATTTGATATATGCCTTTTATTTCATCAATTACACAATTCAAAAGTCCTACGATAGAAGCCAAAATAACACTGTCTCCATAAACCGTTTCAGGAATTCTACCCTCATGAATAACTGTTCTAACAAATTCATAAAACATGAACACACGTTCATATCCCCATTGATAGGCATCGGTAACCGCTACTTTAGCTTGCGTATATTTTTCTAATAAATAATGTTTCGTATAATAGGCTGTTGCTTCACCAAAATTTAAACTTCCTATATCACGGAACATACTATCCAAAGAGGCTGCATCAATAAAGCCATTTAAATCATTGGATAGTTTAACATTCCAGTACATAACAAGTTGTTCACCTTCTTTTACAAAATGGTACCCAAAACCTATAGTACTTGCTTCTAACGTTTTTTCAGAAATAAGTTGAAACGCTAGTTTACCACTCTCATTGTTTAAACTGGAACTGGTATATACAAAACATTTTATATCACTTGATGTCTGAACGTTCATTAATGAAAATCGCCAAAAAATCCGCTCGATATAGCTATCTAAATTCGCATAATCTACTAAATATCCACTTCGCTTGACAGGATTATAGGTAGTAGGATTATTAGTAGTAGTTAATTTTTGAAAAATTGCATTCTTATCATCTTCAGAGATCTGTGAAAGTACTACCCGATATTTACCTATAGACCTGTTAAGCTGGTTATTCGCATTTTGTGTAACAAATGCAATTCTAAACTCCCAATCTATTATATCTACATATTGGATTAATGATTGGGAAATTACACTAATAGAATTAGAAAAAGTTATTCCCCCTATCTGGTTTTTATATTGTTGAATTCCTTGGGCTATACTTTGTGCTACTTCTGGGTTTATATTTTTAGTAAAACAAACATAATCTAAAAAATCAACAACCCATTTATTTACATTTTTATTATAATGTAATACACTTTGAATGTTGAGTAATGCTCCTGAGTTACTAGTGGTAGATAAATTAGAATTAGCCGCTACATAACTAGTATATCGTTTGTAAAATTCATTTCGCTGCTCTAATGTAAACTGTGTATTATAAATGGAAGTGTTTTTTGAACTATATCTAAACTCACTACTCGCTTGTGCCGCATAACTTAACTGTTCAGGTATAATAGGACTTAGTATAATATACAACGACTTGCCTGTTTCTACATATAAACTTCTTAATTGAGCATTTATATTATCTTTACTTTCTGTTGACAATACATTCCTATAATCTATTATATAGTTTAACGTACCAATACCTACTTTGTCTAATACCTTTTGATTATCAAAAATGGCTTTATTTAAGTCCTTTATAGAACCACTTGCATATTGCTTTATGTATTTATCTAATTCCTTTTCCTGCTCGAAATTTAAATAAGTAGCAACTTCCTCATTACGTAAATTAATTATTGGTTTTAATGAAAGTCTTTGTAAAGAATAATTGAAATAGTTCTTCTTTTTGCTGCTAGTAACGTGAATTGGTGTGGTAGAATGAATAGATTCAAATATCTCCGCCTTACTACAAAACGAAGAGATAATTAAAATGAATCGAATAATATTAATCAGTATTTTCATATTATCTCAAATTGATGGCTGATTGAACTAAGAAATTTTCAATCAAAGTATTTATTTTTTCTATGTGCTCCTCAGCAATGGTACCATTTAAAATATCTTCTAACAAAGCTAAATTATCGGCTGTCAATAAATCTCTAACAAACACGGATAAATTATTGAAATTCTCTCTCGATATCAGTGATTTTAATTTAAATACTCTTGTTTCATAATAAATGGTAGAATCAACATTGTTACTATACAATTCAATGTTTTCCATGTAGGTATTATAATCTGGATTTGACCTTAGTTCTTGTAGCAAACTTTCAGGTACTTCTTCTGAATTTAATAAGCTATCATAATTAAAATCATTCGCATCATAAAGATTAGGACTAGCTGAAATTGTATTAGATATATTTCTATCCCTAATAAGTGTGCTTTTTGAATTTGCTTGATTTGAGAATCCTTTTAATTGGATATCCAGATTACTAAAAGTTGTACTGTCTACTCGTATCTTATTCTTTACAGTTGTATATATTAAGGTGTCGAGTTTGTCTTTTAACAAATCTATTTGTCTAACAACCTCTCTGCCTAACGCTGCCGCAGCCTTAATTAATTGAATTCCTTCCATTAACATTTTCTTCGCTTCCGAGATAGATTGTGGTGTACCATTTGCCATTAAAGTTTGTGCTAAACCAACTAATCGTTTCCCTTCTGCAAATAATTGTTCAGCTGTCCAGCCTTCATATTTAGCCCAATCAATCGGTTGGTTGGCAGTATTAATCACATCGTTCAACGCCGTTTGAATACTATCCGCCATAGTCAATATCATATTAGCCCTACTTAAGCCTTCGTCTAATTTCCCCACAAAGGAGTTAATTTTGGCTGTCAATGCCGGATCTAGGAGCGCGATGGTCATACCTTTCATCACCACTTTACCCCGATACATTTGGCCTTCTTCATTAATCCATACATCCTGCATGACAAAATCAAACGTAGAATGTTTTAAATATGGCACTTGTGCCGTAGCCTCTCCGTTATATGGATTATCGCTGATTAATCTTTTTACTTTCAAATTAAAGTCTGCTGCTGAAAAAGGATCTTCATCGGTAAGGGATGTAATAGGAGTAGTAGAAGAAATAATAATTCCTCTACCGGTCTGCCCACATGCATATGGTAAATCATAAGGAGCTGTTCTTACTGTATCGACTCTAGAAAAATCAGATTGATTAGAACCACAAAGTCCTGCTATTTTATATTCATATAACGTATTCGCTATAAGCCCTCCTATCAGTTTCTTAGCAGTAGACACATTCATTTCCATCCATTGATCATTAGAATCAGCTAAACGTATTTGGATAAAATAATTAGAGTAAGCAATATTCGGTTCAGCTTCTACGACTACTTCTTCTTGGCTTACGGTTCTAGAAGGATTAAGCAACGGAGTAGGACATGCATTAGATGTGGTTACTACATTCCCAATAGTAAATCTTCCTATGGTACTTGCAATACCTTTTAATCCCGAATTTTTACAAACAGGTACAATCTTGTACATATACTCTACCGAAGGGTCTAGTGAAGTTAATAAGTAGGATCTGCCATTAACCGCCACAGAGTCCCAAAATGCTGAATTTTTTGTTTTCCATAAGAAAATATAAGAATCTGTTTCTTTATCTTTTTCCCAAGAAACTTCCACCGCACTTGTTGATTTTTCAGTATGAGAATACTGCACCGGAGGAAAACAGTCTCCTGTAGGCGTTTGATTATTTAATACTACCGGTACTAGAACATTAAAAGTGTTAAAATCACTTGATAAGAATGTCCCATTGGTACAAGTATAAAAGACTTGATACTCGTAACGCTGATTCACATCTATAGAAGTTAAAGTTGCTTGAGGAGTTGTTGTTTCCACTTCCATAAAAAAATCATTAGAATTCAGCACTCGATAACGAAGTATATATTTATTAAATGCAGTGCCTCCGTTCCAGGTAACGTTAACTCCACCATTTGTATTGATTGCGGTTGCGTTAACATTTACCGGATTAGGTATAGCACATATTGAACCATTAGCATTATTTACATTTCCAGTAGCCGAAGCTACATTAGGGTACACTAACTCTACATACTCTGAAAGTATATCTGAACATTTGCTTTTTACTCGGAAGGTATATGTAGCTGCGGGATCTAAGTTCTCCATAATTGCACTATTACCCAATACACGTTGCGACATCCAGGTAAGTGTATTTGCTTTTCTGTATTCTACAAAAGCTTCTGTATAACTAGGATCCTCATTCCATGAAACTAAGATAGAAGTAGGACTTAATGATTCCGTTTTTAAACCGGAAACAGCCAAACACGGCTGTCCATAATAGAACTTATATACCTCGGAGTATCCTTGATTTTTGAATAAGTCTAATCCATTCACATCCCGTGCACGAATTCGGAAAGCATACCATTTACCTTCCAGTAAGGTAGGATCTTGCATACCAAAATTGTAGGCTGTGGCTGTGGTAGTCGTTTCAAAGATGGGGGGTGCACTCAGCATCGCATCATTAGCATTACGATCAAATGGATACACTTCTACTAATTGAATATCATACTCTACACTTGTAGCCGCATTAGGAGATCCCGTATGACGTGGAGTCCATTGAAAGAATATATTCTGAGGATTTAACGGTTGAACAGTAGCTTCATTAACCGGTTTATTAATAATAGGTGGATCATTCAATATTAACCACGCGGAAGCAAATCCTATATTAACGTTAGAAACTACAGCATTGACATTAAAATCAAGTGCTTCAAAATGGAATTGATAAATACCCTCCGGTAGTGCTCTGTTAGCTAAATACTGATTTTTTGTAATACCTGAAAAATTAAGTTTATCCGGATTGAACATAGAGGATAGCTCTGCTCCTGTTAAGGGTACAGTCGTACCACCATCTAATAAAATAGGCCCTACTTCATATCCGGGTAATGTAGAGATGTTGATCCCTCCTGGTCCGCGAATCACCAATCGGAGTTTAACCGGATAATCTACTTTCGTTAAATCTGCACAGAAAATATTCGTACTGATTCGATCATACGTAGGTTGAGCATAATCGGAAAGATTTAATGAATAAGGCCCACGGATAGACGTAGTGATTTGAATAGGGAAAATCTGCGCTTGAATACCTAAGCTCGACAATAAAAAACACAATATGTATAAATAGCGCTGCATGGTTAAATCAGTGGTTCAGAGGGTCAGAGAGCAGATTTACAGAGGTCAGACTTATAGAGGTCAGAGGTTCAGAGAGCAGATTTAAAGTGGTCAGATTTACAGAGGTCAGTGGGTCAGTGGTCAGATATATAGTGGATAGATTTTTAGAAGGTAAAGGGATAGAGTGAAGTGACGTGTAATACGACAGCTTTGATACGGTGTTATACTTTTGATAAACTCTATACATTCTACTCTTCTTTTTGACTATTCACCATTATTAACTAATTCATACTGATCATCTGAGGTCTGTACATCTAACCTCTGAAACTCTGTTATCTGATACTCTGTTCTCTAAACAACTGAAATTAGAATCGATAATTATATCCCACTCGCATTGTATATTCTTGAAACATGGGTAATGTTAGCGTTTGTCGATCAAGCCATACAAAACTTAATGTAGCATTGTGTTTTTTCTTAATGGTTAAAGTATTGGTGAATTTTAAATTTCCAATATAACCATTCCGTACTTGATCTGTTTCTGTTGTATTCCATGTATACGTCAGATTTAACTTAAGTGCTTTTTTAAACAATTGTTTCGTAGCACCCAAACTTGGGCCATAGGCTAAAACAGTTGCGGTAGCCAATACATTACTATTCATATTAAAAGAAAACTGAAAGCTTAATCCTATCGGAACGAAAGCATGTGAATAGGATGTATTTATGTTATATAAAGAAGTACCCGTGGGTAATCTTTTATTACCTTGTTCCTCTCCTGCTTTTTGAACATTTGCATTAATAATAAATGTCTGTTGCAATTTTTCATCACTACGCATATTCCAATTAGTCATTAAACCAACACTCTGGGAAACCTGAACATAATTTAACGTATCAATGTTTTGATAGGGATTAGGACTTACTATCACTGCTAGGGGCGAGCGCATGTTAGTGTAAGATTGAAAGTTCGAATAGTTCACCGACATGTTTAACTTCTTCGATACTTGATAGGCAAGTGTAGAATTACCTACCCATCTTTTCATGGTACTGATTTTAGACTTATCCAAATTATTACGTTGAGTGCCTCCTTCAATCGAAAAATTGATTTTGCCTTTTAATAATTGAGTGGAAAAAGAGGCGGTGATATTTTCTAAATCATTATTGAAATAATAAGCTCCATGTGTACGATACCCCGGATCAACACGTTCATAGCCGGCGCCAATTTTAGATTTGCCAATTTGATAGGATGCTTTAGCTTTATACGCTTGATAAGAAACGGTAGTAGAATTAGTAGTAATGATACCCAAATATTTTACTGGAGTCTCATCTTGATAACGTGTATCTTTAGTGATAGCACTATTAGCATACTCTCCCTCTAATGTTAGTTTAGAAGATATTTTTTGTTTTAATAATGCAGACCAAACAAAATTATCTTCCGGTGTTACACCCATACTATCTAATGGTTTTTCAATCGAAGCTATATTATCCGATGAACGGAGAAAGTTAAATCCATACGTATTACCGTCCTTTTCGTATTTTCCACTGACTGCCATAGCATATCGTTCAAATGATGGTTTATTCCCTAAGGCTACTTGAATGGAATCAAACTCTACCGGTTTTAGTAATCGACCATACATAGCCGAAATGTGAAAGTTACCGGGTTTCAATTCTAGACCACCACCAAGAAAAGTATGACCATTGAGTGAATAAGGAGAAAAGGTCATAGAACGCCAACCAAAATGTCCTGTTACCCATTTGTATCGGGGGCTCATACCAAATTGATTAAACTGTTGTTGATTGATAGGTTGAGAATAGCTTAAATGTTGATTACTATATGAAAAAGAGATAGGTACATGTAATTCGTTAAAAAAAGTAAAATTGACATTTCCATTAAAATAATACTGATAGGGTAAATTTCTTCTTGCAGAGATCCCTTCTGATTCATAAAAGACATGATCGGTTCCTACACCACCGGAAACCTTAACCGGTTTCTTTCGTGCTTTCACCAGAGCTTCTAAGTCCTGAGCTTTTACCATTTGAAAAAGACTACAGAAAAGAATAATAAGAAAAGTACTTTTCACAAAATTGAAACTTAAATACAAATGTAATAATTTCTGATATTCAGAAAAGGGCTGATTAGCGTTTTGGCTATTATTCAGTGTACAGATTTTCAGAGGACATTAGAATAGATATTCAGAGAACAGTAGAACAGATTTTCAGAGGGTAAATTGTTTCTAGTGTAGGACTGCTTTATAGAATACTTAGATTTAATTTAACTTTTTTAATTTACCGAATACAGCTAGACGAAAATAGAACTTCTATGTACCAAACCTCTGATTTCTGAATATCTGTCCTACTGTTCTCTGAACCTATTTTACCACTTTAATAACACGCACATCCGGCCCACTGGTAATTCTCAGATAATAAATTCCTGCCGGCTGGCCTACAAAGTTAACAGAAGCCGATTGGTTTAATGCCGGCGTACTCAAGTTAATTGTTTGGAGGATAGCACCCATTTGATTATATAAGATTAGCTCAGCTGTTGCTAGATTGGCCATATCAATTTCAACATCCAGTTGATCGAAAACTGGATTTGGGCCTGACACCACGGACTTAATATTATAAGGATACACTATTGGATCAGAGGTTTGCAAACGACCCGGTACTACAGTTATGGTAGAGGATTTAATCTTAGCACATGCACCCAAATAGGATATTAATTGTACGGTATAAGAACCTGTAGAAGGAAATGACAGGGTGTAATTATCTATTCCTTTGACAGCGGTAGCACCACCCCAATTCCAAACGGTGGAGTCCGGTTGAACAAAACTAATATCAACGACCACTGTGATATCATCTATACCTGTGGTGGAAGGCATTAAAAAATCAGCGGTAAGAGGTTCTGAATTAGCAATGACGCTAATGGTATCACTCGCTGTATTTCCAAAGGAGTCATCTACTTCGATAATATAGTTACCACCTACAGAAATAGAGTGTTGTTTAGTGGTGGCTATAGGTGTGGACGACACTGTCTCTCTGTACCAGCGATAACCCACGCTATCGATTACGGCATCTAGAGTATAAGATTCACCTAAGCAGATTCCCCCATTTTTAGGCAATAGATTTAAGCGATTAGAGGTGAGTTGAATTGGAACACTAAAATAATTACTCAACTGTGACGTATTATTATTCACATCTGTAGCAGTAACAACATAATGATTGTTGGCTAAAGGGTTATACCCTGCACCTCCAAGTATATTTAAAGACCATACCCCCCCCAACCACTCTAGTTTTACCTACATAAGTTAGCGCATTCTCTTTGGTTTTATTATTGGTAAATACCTCAATAGTATCATTGTCGATTCCGGTACCGGATAGTATAAGGCTATTGCTATTTTTAACGGCTGAAGAAATGGAGGCCGTATCTTTAGCATTGTTACCTACCCCTAGGTTTACATCATTTAAGGTTAAATCAATGGCTTGTAATGCCTGTACAAATGTATTACGAGTTAATAGATTTCCAGATGCGCCATTATACATTTTAATTTGTATCGTACCTTGTTCAAAAGAGTTATTGGAAATGACGTTAGAAGATGACCCATTATAGACTTGAAGTGCCGTTGAGTTGTTTATAAAAACATTTGAATCGATACGATTTGATGAACTACTATTTCTAAGTTCCATTCCAATAGGATGGTTTCGAATAATATTATTCCGAAAAGTAGAGAGTTGAGAACCATCAGAGTTTAGTATTCCATAAGTACCATTATCCAACACTCTATTATTTATAAATAAATTATTAGATGTTGAACCCGCATTGTAGATCCCACCTATAGTATTTTGTGTTAGTACATTGTTTGTACAAGTGCTATTTTGGACACTTCCGTTCAAGTATAGACCATATTGTCTGCAATCAGAGAATGTATTAGCATTAATTTTAATGGGATAATTTATTCCGGATAATGAAAGCCCTTGATCACAATTGGAAATGGTATTTTGAATAATAGAATCTATCATTTGAGCTCCTACTATATGTATTCCATTTAAGGTATGGTTCGTAATAGTGTTATTTTTAATTTGCCGGACTTGATTAATACCGTTTAAAATAATTCCATTTCGTAAACCATTAATGATTGTGTTGCCATAAATCTCCATACTATCGGATGATACCAGTAAAACAGATTCATTTTGAGCATTTCGAATCGTATTACCAGAAAGTACTACTTTATTACTATAGTTCCCGGAATTACTATTAACGGCAGCCAACTGTATCAATGGCGTTGCTGTAAATGCGGTTGAAACTTGTTCGATAATATTATTTTTTATTTCAACATTTCGACAAGCGGACATATAGATAGCCGAACCTCTTTCAGTAGTAACATATATTTCATTATTTTCAATTCGAATATTATTTACCAAGCCAAAGGTAATTCCACCTTTATTTCCTGTGATGACACCATTCTTATCTTTACCAAAAAAACTATTCGTAATGGACACAGAATCTCCATAAAATGCTCCGGAGATAGGTTGATCTACGTTAATAAAGTAACAATTATTTACTTTCAAATTAACAGCTGCTCCACCATCTACATTAAAGGATGGGCCATTCTCCATATTCTCAAACGTACAATTTTCAAAATTTCCTCTATTGAATATTAATGAATTGTAAGGGTCACCTATTCTAATCCCTCTTACATTATTGAAATGTACATTACTAAAAGAGGATGCGTATGCTTTAATATCATTGTCCGGAATTACATTAAAGTTTATGGAAGAAGTTTTTGTATTGATGAATAACCAGGTTGTTAAATTGGGAGTTAGTAATTCACCAGAAATGCTAATGGTCTGATCGCCGGAACCTACTCCAGAAGATGCTTGAGAATTACCAAGAATAACTAATTGATCAGTTACATTTCCAATATTAGAATAAGAAGTCGTCGGCTTTATCACATAGGGTCCAGTGCCCGGTATGGCAAATCGAATTATGCTCGGACCGGGAGTAGTATTTGCGCAATCTATAGCATCTCTAAAAGAACCAGGACCAGCATCATTAACATTTGTGACAAAACAAGTCATAACAGACTCATCAATAGGGAAAGCATCTGAAAAACCAGAAGTAAATCCATATTTAGTAAAAGTAGACCGAACAAAACTATATTGAGGTTTCTTTGTAAATGTAAATGACCAATTCCATATTGATCAGAATAAGTTGTTCCTATGTACTCATCAATGCTTTCGATGAAGGCACTCTTAACATAAAATACCTCTACAGTATCATTAGCTTTAGATTTCCCATGAATTGTAATTTGTGTGTCAATTGAAGTAAAATTTAATATTTTTGGCTTATAAATATAAAAATTACATCCTAAGTCATTCAAGTAAAATTTCAATGAATCAATATTATTAACAATTATATTTTTAATAAAAATAGTCTTAAAGTTTGTTGTAGGTAAAGTGTCGCATATTCGTTCAAAGGCTCTTTCAGTAAAATTTGAAATAACATTATTTGAAATAACATTTTTTTGCCCACCATATATAAACATACCGTATTCTACAGGATGAATATTCCCAACTCTATCTTTTCCAATGGTATTTGAATCAATAATATTATTTTTAGGATATGTTAAGTATAACTCTATCCCATATCGAGAATTTCCAAAATAATTACCTTTTACTATATTATTATCCCCGATTATTCTAAAACTATAGTCGGATAATTTTTTGTTCTGCTTGGAAATCCCGAGTAGATTATTTAAAAAAATTACATTATTGCCAAGAAGTATATATCCAATATTTCCGAATTGATTATTTCTTATTATCAATTTACTCCCATCGAAAAAAATATTATGTCCAATATAACCTGCTATCAAATCGCCATTCTTCTGAACATTGATATTATTGTTCTCGAATAATAACGAACCGATAGTATCTGTCCTTATTTGATTAAAATTGGAGAATATGTTATTTTTTATTTCTATAGCAGTTCTATTTTTCTTTATCCAAATTGGCCTGTAAAAGCTATCTATACTTAAATTGACGATAATTACAGAATCACTATTGATAATAAACGCATCAGTTGAACCTTCATCAATACCAAACCACCCATTTATTCCAGAGAGACGAACTTTTGTTATCGGCCACCCATCACTATCTACATTACCTCTAATTTCTAATGCTTCTGTAATTTCAGGTAAACCAACATTTGTTAATACATCGTTAATTAAAAATATTATCGTATCCTTCCCTGGTTTCACATTGGCGCACTCGATACAATCTCTCAAACTTCCCACTCCGGAGTCATTAGTATTGGTAACGGTAAGTTGGCAAGGTAATGAAATTGGGAAATATGCTTTTCTTATTTTTCTAAAATCTACTTCAGTAAAAAATAATGATCTATATCCGTCAAAATATATTCCAGACGGAAAAGCAAATCTGGAAGAAGTGAAAGAACCATCTTCACTTCCATATCCAGAAGAAGAAATAATAGTTGTTACATTCCCTAATTGATCAACTTGTTTAATTTTACTAATTGAATATTCTGTAACAAATAAAGAATTATTTGGCCCTAATTTAATTTGAGAAATTGAATTAAAACGAGCGATAGTTCCTTGACCATCCTCATCACCCTGAACATAATTTCCAGCAAAAGTAGAAGTAATACCATTAGTCCCAATTTTTTTTATTGTATAAGAGCCCGATCCAACATAAAAATTACCAGCATCATCCATAGCAATTCCTTGCGGATATTGAAAAGTGGCATTCAATGAAAGACCATCTAATGTACCATAAACACCATTACCTGCTATAGTTATTACATCACCGTTAAGTGTAGCTTTTTTAATTTTATGATTATATGTATCTGTAAACACTAAATTATTGTTTGCATCAATACAGATAGAACTTGGTCTGTTTAAACGGGCATTCATTCCATTACCATTTATATCACCTGAAGTCCCATTACCTATGAAATCTGAAACGAATCCAGTTGGTGATATTTTTTTTATTTTATTATTACTTTCGTCTGTAACATAAAAAAAACCTTGATTGTCAATTACTATATCAAATGGATATCTAAACTGCGCTACATTAGGTGCTCCCACTGCATCACCTGCTACACCCGTCCCTGCAAATGTACTAACAATACCATCAGAAGTTATTTTTCTAATTACATGGGCATCCATGTCTACCACATAAAGATTACCTAATGCATCCTTTGTCATTCCTCTAGGGGATTTAAAAGATGCAGATAACACGGGACCATCAATTGAGCCGTAACTCCCATCACCCGCAACCGTTGTTATTGATTGAGAAAAAGTACTTAATGTGTTACAAAAGAAAATTGTAATTGATACCCACCTAACTAAAAGTTGCATATTAAGGATACATTTAAACTACTAAAATACAAAAAGGCAATCATAGAATCAAAAAAGGGGCTTTGAAGAATCAAAACCCCTTTTTATCTAATTTTTATACAATCTACTCTTTCACCAACTTTCTTACCACTACTTCATCACCGGTAATCATTTGGATGGTATTCAATCTAATTTTGTAGCAACAGTTCTTGTATGGTCATAATTTCAATTTCTTTACCTGAAATCACATACCTATCTGTTTGGTTGTAGGTAATGATTTTACCGGTTGACAGCTTAAAAAAGTCCATAGCCTCTATCAATCCTTCTGTTTCTCTCTTCAAATTTATATCATCCAATTGATAACAAACTTGAATTACTTCTTTCACTTTTCCATTATCGAAAACAACAAAGTCACATTCTTTTTTAGATTGGTAATAATATAATTCCTTAAACTTTTTTCGATAATGTAAGTAAACTAGATTTTCTAATCTACGTCCATGTTCCTCTGTAAATACAACAGAATTGTAGGAAAATAAACCCAAATCTATTGCATATACTTTTTTAGGATTTCGTATTTGTACTTGGAGCGAATAATCAAACTTAGGTAGATATTGAACGATATAAGTATTTTCTAAGTGCGATAAGTATTCTAAAATAGTACTCGTAGCTTTGATTCCAAAAAGTTCTTTTAACTTATTTGCTGAAAAAGATTTCCCTATGTTGGATAATAGATAAACAGCCAATTTACGTAAAGACAATACATCTCTTACACCATATCGTACAGCTATATCACGGTAAATAATGTCATCCAGAAGTTGATTTAAAATCATGGAGTTATTTGTTTTTAAAAATTCAGGAAAGCCTCCATTTTTAATGTAAAAATCAATAGACTCTTGATTATGATCCTTACCGGTCAACAACAAAAATTCAGAATAATCAAACGGAAATAACTCATAAGATAAATGCCTACCGGTAAGCTTACTTCCTAATTCTGTACTAAGTAAGGAAGCATTAGAACCGGTAATCACCACTTGATACTCTAAATCTAATAATTGTCTAACAAATATTTCCCACTCGGTGAAATCTTGTATTTCGTCGAAATACAACGTTTTTACTTCTTTCGATTGTATAATACGAAGCAAGCGTTGTGAATCTTGTAAATCAAACCCAACCAATCTTGGATCTTCAAAATTTAAAAATAAAAAGTTGGCTGCATCCTGTTGTAATAATTGATACATCCATGTACTTTTTCCGCATCTTCGGACCCCACATATGACAATAGCAAAATTATGAATAACTCGAGTATCTTTTAGTTGGCCTCTTTTTATTCCGGCCTTTTTTTGTTTAATGATAGTAGTTTGATTTTCTATCACGTCTAAAAGAATCGATTCTAATATCATATACAGAACTTTGATTACGAATAACTTAATCCAAAAATACAAATTTTTTGTTAGTAACAAATAATTTCTTTTGTTACTAACAAAAACATAAAGAAAGGGGATTAGAACTAAGTTGAAGTAAAGGTGCCCTATTTATCATCCTAAATCATTTAGTTAAGATTATTTTAAACAGCCTCAGAACATAACCTTATGATTTAAAATATATTACAAGCTTTATAAAAGCATTAAAAAAGGGCGTAGTTATTTCATGACCACACCCTTTTTTAATGTAATAGGATCTTTACTCTTTCACCAACTTCCGTACAACTACCTCATCACCGGTAATGACTTGGATGGTATAGACTCCCTGAGCATATTCATTCCCTACTGTTACGGATTGGTTAGCCGTGCCTTTTTCTACCAGTTGGCCCGATGAGGAATAGATTTGATAATGGAATACCTCCGGTGACTGAACTTTTACGGTGAAGGTATTATTAGATGGTAAAGGGAAAATAGAAACCAAACTGTTTTGAGATAGGAAAATAGTGTTACTATTTTCACTGCTTCCATTAATATCTTGTATTCTTAATCGATAGAATGCATTTCCGGTATTTTGATCTATATATGTATATTCATTCATAGCATGCGTATTATTTGCTAAAACAAATTCTATGGTAACAAACTGTATACCATTCGAAGATTTTTCTATATAATAACCATATGTATCTTTTTCACTTAGTGATACCCAATTCAGTAGATTTCCCGTATTACTTGCTTTACCCGAATAACTTAATAACGAAACAGGCAACGTTGTAGAACATGTTACTTGATTTGTAGCATTTATTGTTTTGTTAGCAGGATTACTATACAGATTCGCATATAAGATATTTGTTATATATCCTGAAAAACATTCCTCCACCTTTACTTTAAACTGATATTTAACCGAATCCCCATATAGGATAGGCATTTTAGGATTTGCAAAAAGATTCCATAAAACTGAGTTTGTGTTAAAATTAGGTAATGAAGTAAACTTTCCTAATTGATTATAATTTACAACTATTGATGATGGTATAAAGGATGTGCCTGAAGGAATTAAATCACTTAACTTAATATCAAATGCTGAATCAAAATTAGACTTCCAATAGGTTATGGAATTACTTGTCCCAACTCCCCCAGCGTAAGAAGGGAATGCATTAGCCGTAATCAAACCGTTGACCATGCCTATGTAACCCGGTTGAATTCGTAGTCCTGTAGTTGTAAGAATAGGAGCATCTGTAAGGTAATTTTTATTTAACCATACCTTCATTTCTGATCCTTTCAAAGATATATGAATTTTTAGCGTGTCAGCTGTTGGATCTGCATAAGTAACAAACCCGGGTGTACTAGAAATTACAGTATTTCCATCCACCACAGCAATTAATGCTCCTGAATTTTTACCCCAAGGTCCGGGATGAATTTGAATTCCAACTCCATCAAACGATGCCGTATTAGGTGTGCCTGATTCATACCTTAGCACTACTGAAAAGATGTCATTTGAATTGGTATTATTGACGTATATATCAAATTCTCCATCCGTTCCATGAGAATATTGTTGATATATAAATGCATTACTCGATAACCCTAAATTAGTAGCATTAAAGGTAGAAGTACCTGACACCGTAGTCCAATTAGTACCACTAGATACGTTACCTACGGCTTGAGTACCTTGTGTTTGTTTATATGCTAGAGTATAGGTGATTTCTTCCCCTACTACATACGAATTTTTATCAGATGATTTATAAATGCTTGTTTTAGATGAAGGAGGTGGTACAACATTACAAGTGATTTTGACATCGGCGTAATCACCTAGTGGTGATTCTGTACTTGAAAAAATCCAAGCCCAGTTACGTACATCTTTATCTGTCATTGGGCATGTTCCTAATGCTTTAGCTTCATATCTTAAATCACCTATGGAGCCAACCAAAAAAGTAGGTATTTGCCATTTGATTATCTTTTTTGTAGCATCATATGTAGCAATAATTCCTAAAGCTTCATTATCGGTAAACTTAACAAACTCTAAATTAGCCGGCACAGTATCTACAACTACTACATTATATTGCTCTCTTCCGGGTAATGGCCCTCTTCCTAACACTCTTCTCCAAGTATATCCATCCCACTCCTCTACTAAAACTCGGCTATAATTAGGTCTTGTTTCACAAACATCCGGATGTACTCTATCTACTAATTTTCCGGCAGGATATGTAATGACATCCGTCCAATCCGGTGTAATGGGATAATATGGTGATTTATCATTATAGCCGGATAAAAAAGAAGAAATACCATCGTACGACCAACTATCGTTGATGACAGGATCAATAGGAGAGGAGGTTGGTAATTCTAATTGTAATTGTGTTCTAAAAGGATCGTAGGCTCCTTTGTGAATATCCGGATATTCCGACCATTTTTGATATAGATGTTGAGATAAAGCTCCTAAAGAGTTAGGAAATTTACATATTAATCTTTGATCCCATTTTCTATTGATACCTGAAATTGTTTCTGAACCATATGGAACTTTTTGAAAATCGAATTTTACTTTCGTAGGATCTCCTCCTTCCATAAAATTCACCTTAAATACCCAACCATTTGCGTAAGCCGGGTAGAAACCATTCACAGAAGGGTTATTTAAATAATACGATATCCTATAATTGCCATAATCTATATAGGGTTCATCTGCTCCATGAAAAATTCGATAAAACATCATGAATGAATTCACCCCCGCATAACCATATGCATGAGTCACGTTCACACCAGGCCTTCCCCCATTTAACCAACCTGCATCAGTAGAGTTTTTAAATGTTATTTTAAATTCCACAATATCATTGGGATTCACTATTGGTTTATCCACTTCTTTTGTTATTTCAAAAGCGCGACCTACAATATCAACACAATTTCGCTCCATAACAGGGGTAACATTATTGGGATATTCATTACTTGTCCACCCTGTTCCATTAGTACAACTAATAGTAGCCGTATTACAAACTCTAGCTCCTGTAGGTACATTTGATTTGACTCTACAAATCATCGTCACTTTACCTTGAGTTGGAATAATGCCGGTAGCAGAGTTAAATCCCGATACAGTACCTAAGTTCCAAGTAACGATACCTCCTGTATAGGTTCCTCCATTAGAAGCCGATACAAATTCTAATTCCGGAGGTAAGACGTCTTGTATGCGAACACCTGTAGCATTTACGGAAGCGTAATTTCTATAACTTATCGTGTATTTTATTGTATCATCAGTAAAAGCATAAGTTTTACTTACTGCTTTATATACTTTCATATTTGCTTGTACCGGAGATGCATAAAAAATGGGTGAATGCCAATTACCTGTTGCGATTAGCATCCCCAATAGACGGAAAAAACCGTGCATATAAGATTCCGTACCGTTTATGTTTCTTTGCGCATCTGTAAGTGTAGGCACTTTGGGCACCCCCCTATTATCCCAATGCAGCTCAACATCACGATATAATTTAGCAAGTAAATCGGTTTCACCTGTTAGGACAGGAGCACACATAGAAGCTCCTCTGGCATTATTCACACCCCTCTCCTCTTCAGGTGAATTAAAAGGCGTACCATCCATATTATGGACTTTACGAATAAGATAAGTACCTTTGTATGTCGTTTCTTGAATCGGATCCTTTCCAATTTTTTCACAACCTAACAAAGTATAATTCTCCGGATTACGTAAAAATGGTGTTAATATTTGAGCATTCAATAATTCATAATTTTGTGGTGCTATCGTGTAAGTGTATGTTGTAGGATTCCAGGTATACTGTCCCGGACCGTACCACATGTAATTCGCTAAAGTTCTCCATGGATTACGAAAATCTTCACCTGGTTTATATTGAAAAAAGGATACGGCTGTACCACTGATACTATGACGACCTGCATAAGGCAATTTACCCTGATCATTCAATTGTTTCATAATCCAATCACTCGAAGCTTCTGCTCTCTTGAATTGATAACAAAAGCATACTCTGTCCCAACCTGCTGACCCTCCAAAAATGTAGCAAAAGCCCTAAAGTACGCGGGAGCCATATAGTCTGTATGAGGATCATCTGAAGCTCCCATACTTCTTCCATACATAGTTTTGCCTCCAAATGTATATCCAGGGACTGTATAAACCCAATTCGTCACATCTCGTACAGTATTCGCACGTTTCATGTACCCATCAAAACCAATATGACCTGAATAATACCCATTAGCACCGGAAGGATCTAATCTAGGATTCCAATTTGGGACATTCATACCTGTATTGGCATCAAAAAAGACCGTATCGGCTAATGCTTTGATAAAATTAATTGCCTCTTTTTTATAGGAAATAGGATTACCACAATTGTCATTAGTACCCATGAATTCACCCCACTGATAATATGCAATCAATAAACCTAAGGCAATATCAAAATCACCATCCGGAGCACCATTAACATCATCTCCAGTATTAGTATTTGCTGCAGTTGCTGATTGTTGCCACCCAGCTATATAAGGTCCATAACGATAATTAGGGCGTGTTACTTGGCAATCAATATATCTTGTTACTATATTTAAACGATTATCATGTAAACGACACCAAAGACCATCAAAGGTTTTTTTATCTCCCAAGTATGCCGCAGCTATTAATGCATATCCATCTCCTTCTGAACATAATGGTTCCGGTCCCGGATCTGGTGCAGAAGGTGGGTTATATGCCATATATCTCACTTGATTAGCACCGGTTCCTATAGACTGACCTGTGTAAATGGTACTGTTCATCATAATCCGATAAGCCTCTCTAATTGATTTCTCCATTTCAGCATGTGGTACTCCTATCGGATTGTGTGTAGCTAATGTTTTACCTTCTTTATATTCTAAAAATTGAGGGAAAGGATATTTGGGATTACCACTATTGATATTAATTTGAATCGTATCTGCAGGCCATGTTTGTGCTACAAGGGTAGAGAAAACCATTGTAAGTACAGAGAGAATGCAAACCAGTGTTAAACGAATTTTCATACAATGCATTAATACTTAATAATTTTTTGATGGATCACTTGATTTTGGGTAGTGATTTCAATGACATAGGTGCCGCTGCTCCAAGACGCTCCCAGCGTAAGGATTTGAGAACCTTCGAACGTTTGTGCGGATTGTACTTCTTTACCTCCTACATCCCAAACACGAAGCGTATAATTTTCTTGTGCAGGAGACTGAATGGTCACAGTGGTTTGATGATCAAACGGAACGGGTTGAACAAGCAAAGCAAAATCGTTGGATGCGGTTACCGGTCGTATACTGCTATAGCTGACGGCTCCGGTTTGATCTACTTGACGAATCCGATAATAGTAGGTTCCGGATGTGGTAGGCACGATCGAACGAGTATACGAGTTATAGGCCATATTGCGTGCCGGAAGAACTGAATGGTCTGTAAAGTGAATCCCATCAGTTGACTGTTGTACGACAAATTGTTGTACCGCTGTTTCGTTTGCCGTGACCCATGAAAGTCGATGCGTCCCACCTTGTGCATACGCTGTAAACTGCAACCAGTCAAGTGGTAGACCATTGTTGCAAGTGGCTACATGCACACCTGTTTGATCCGGTGTGATGCCGAATACTTTTGCGATGGCTGTGTTTACAATGTTAACAGTAGGACAAGTGTTCACTCTGCCGGTCCAAGTAAATGTGATGCGGTCGCCCAGTGCCACAGGGCCCGGGATGGTTTGCCATGTCACCACACCGGCTACATTACTACCGGTATAATTAGCAGCATTATAGGAGGCAGTAGCAGCTGAGACAAAACTTAAGTTGGTAGGAATAGGATCCGTCATTTGAACGTTGAATTGTGAATCCATATTGGTAAACCAATTCGAGATGGAAGCAACATTGCCAATATCAGAGCCAACTCCAACAAAACCTGATCTTACAGGAACTCCAACTACAATATGGTGGCTTACACCGGGCATTGGGGCTCCCGGATTAACAATAGAAATACCAATGGAATTACCTACTAACCTAATTTCAAAATCATAATCACCCGGTAGATTAGAATAGTTTATTAATTGACTTGTCCCAATTTGGGTACTAGAGTTAGCAGAAATATTTAAATTGTTGACAGTAATTAATACACCTGCATTTTCTTTTCTTAAAATAACTTCTACTGCATCATTTCCGGATTGACGTAATAAGATACTATAGTCTGCATATTGGGGTGTACTCATTCTTCCTCTTACTACACCATTAGTGCCATGGGAGTAACGATAGGTCATTAGCCTATTTTGCCAAGAAGTATTTAAATCGATGGTCGTTGCGGTAACTCCTAATTTACCATTGGCATTTAATGCCGTCCAATCCGCGATGAGACCGGGTCCATTTACAATACCACCCCTTTTATTTTCATACGTAATGGTGTATACAATATTATCGTTAACTTGATAAATAGATTTATCACTGGTTTTCACGACTGCAGCATTAGGATCCGATACGGGATCACAACTAACCATAGTAGTGGCTGTGGCCCGTCTCCACGGTTCTCCATTGGCTCGCCCATGGGCATGGTTAATGACTCTATCCGGTGTAGGTCCGGACGGGCAATTGAAAAAAGTAGCGTCTTTCACGCGCACCCAAAAACGATATACGATGGAATCATTAGTTAATAAAAGAGGCACGGTAGGCCATTGTAGTATGTTACCACCGGTGATGGTGCCCGTAGGGTAGCCCGGGAAAAACCCACCAAAGGTAACGGTATTCGGTAGTGTATCGCGTACTTGTATGTTTAATAACTCTCTTCCGGATGCAGGAGAATTTCCATAAATTCTTCTCCAAGTATATCCATCCCACTCTTCTACTAGGAATTTATCCGTGGTTCGTGCTACGTTATTACAAGCTTCCGGATGGATTTTAGTAACGGGTTGGTTGAGATTATTCGGATCCGTCCAGTCGTTTGCAACAGGAAAATACAAGTCTCCGGAGGCGACTTGTAACGTTGGGTCTGCGCTCCAATCATCAGTGAAATTAAATACACCGGTAGGATTAGTATACACCCTTACTTCCATACGCTGAGGACGTGTTGCTCCTCTGTGAATCTTATCGTCATTCGTATTATACTCAGCTAAGTGTTGTGTTACAGTGGCTAATTGGTCCGGAAAGGTTAGAAAGAAACGATGATTATATCCTGTGCCCGGCACCAACGCTTGAGTATTGATTGTTGGTGGAACGGTTCCAAAACCCTCAGAGGTATTCATATCAACTAACCAATTGGGAGGTCCCGCTTCACGAAGGAAATATGACATACGATAGTTTTTCGTATTGATATATGCTTCATCCGCACCATGCCAAAATCTAAAATTCAATTTTAACTCACTGGTAGAGGTTAATCCTTGGTGCCCTACAGATAAAATCACCCCAGGTCTTCCTCCATTTAAAAATGCAACTGATTGATTTTTTACTACTATAGTGTAAGCAATAGAATCTCCTACTTGAACAGCCGCTTTAGACGCCGTTTTAGTGATCTTTAATGGGCTTTCACCCAATATGTCTACGCAATTGCGTTGCATCACCTCTGTTACTCGGTTTGGGAATTCATTACTTGTCCATCCTGAACCATTGGTACACGTAATGACCGCTCGATTACAAACACGGGTTCCGGATGCGGCTGCTAAAACACGAACCTTTACACGTAAGGTATCCATAGTAAGAGATAAGTTAGCCGGCAGGTTATTATTCGTTCCTACAACAGAACCTATGGACCACGTAAGAGTAGAACCAGAAGAAGAAAATGTTACCCCGGGCTTTGTAGAAGTATAGGATATATATTGCAATCCTGCAGGTAATACATCTGTAACTACTACCCCAGTAGCCGTTGGTTTACCGTAGTTGCGATAGGTTATAGTATATTGAAGTGTATCCCCTACATAAGCAAATGTCTTATTTACTTCTTTATAAATTTTCATATTTGCTGTAGGAATCATTTGCTGGGGATCATGATAATTACCTGTTAAGACTAACATTCCCAATAATCGAAACCATTCATGAAAATAGATAGGTCTTGAATTTAAGTATTGTTGTCCTATATCTTGACCATCCCAAGTGATTTCACATTTCCTGTACATTTTGGTCATAATATCAAAATCTTGTACATTAACAGCAGCAGGAGAAAATGAACCATATGGCCAATTTAAACGGAAATAACTAGAGGATGTGGTAACACTTCCAGTAGTTGTTGTTTTGGTTTGTCCTCCACCTGTAGGAGAATGGTAAGCGGTAACAGTAGAGGGACCACAAATGGGTAGATTTAAGGTTGGTAATGTGTAAGGAGTATTTCCAAAAGATTGAGGATCTTTAAAGAAAGACATCACTTGATGAGAAAAATCTAATTGAAATGTATTTGAAGTATTAGAAAATTGATGAAGAATAGGATTCCAAGTTACTTCTGAAGGTCCATTCCACATATGATTTAGTGTTGTTCGCCATGGTGTTCTAAAATCTTCGCCATCCGTGAAGCTACTAAATACGGGTAAACCTGTCGACATATTAATCCATCCTGCAAATCCCGAAAGATTTTGATTATCCATTTGTTTAGATACCCAATCACAAGAAGCTTCCGCTCTTCTAAATTGATTGATACACCAGGTATTAGTAGGTTCTTGAGATTGAATAAAATCACCAAAAATTTTAAAATAGGCAGGCGCATTATAATCTACGTATTGTTGTCTAGGGCCAAAATACTCAGGAAGTAACCCTAAATAACCAACATTTGCCCAATCCGTTAATTCATTCCATGTATCTCCACCCTTTACATATCCATCCATTCCAATATCACCTGAATTCCATTTTTGTGGATTATTGGTAGTCACGTTTCGCATGGTATCTACCAATCCTTTTATATATCTGAGCGCCTCAGTTCTATAATTAATTTCAACTCCTGTTGCAGGAGGAATTATTCCTGAATTTTCTCCCCATTGTCTGTAAGCAACTAACAATGCTAAGGCTACATCAAAGTCACCATCTGCAGCTGAATTAGCTCCAGCACCAATCGCTCCACCAAATACATTAGTACCGGCACCTTTTTTACCGGCAGCAGACAATCCAATAGAATATAAATACCCCGGTGAGTTTTGAACGCCATCCACAAATCTTGTGACTCTATGAAATCCTCTATCGTGCGCCCACATATAATATCCGTCAAATGTCCGTTTATCGCCCATATAGGCAGCAGCTAATAAATAGTAACCATCTCCCTCTACACAAGTACAATGGTTCGGAGCTGTAGGATAGATATAGGGTACACCCGCTACAGTAACACCCGGATAATAACTCATATTATTACATAAAATCCGGTAAGCCTCTCGAGTTCGTTGCTCAATCTCAGCGTGTGGAACTCCATCCATGTGATGGTCAAAATGAGAAAGTGTATGAAGTGTATTATTGTTATAACTTAAAAACTGTGGAAAAGGGAAATTCGGATTTCCGGAATTAATATTGGGGGGCACTTGAGCCCATACCTCTCCCACTAGTAAGCCGATACTTACCGTAAGTGTAATGAAAATATACCTACTCCAACAGTAATTGTTTTTCATAGAATAATTTTACTCTCCTTTCCAAAGAGTGACATGTTTAATAAAAATATTTTATTCGGGCAGCAGGAATGTTATATTAAACTACCAGTAGAATTTGAGCAGTACTAGTAGTTTAAGTAGTAAAAATAGTAAAATTTCACTACTTTCTTCCTTTAATACTATTATTTTATCCAATAATACCATTAAAAAGAATTCATAACGACTCTTTATTTATACTTTAAATCTATAAAAGGTAACAACTCTTTTACTGGAATCTTCGTAAAAGGCACTTTTCTTTATTATATACTACATTTTTGTACTTTTGCACTTGTGAAGGTACCGGCGTTGTTGGATATCTACTGC
Organism: Cytophagaceae bacterium; assembly: GCA_025455005.1. Taxonomy (GTDB): domain Bacteria; phylum Bacteroidota; class Bacteroidia; order Cytophagales; family Cytophagaceae; genus JALONH01. The sequence goes on along the minus strand of JALONH010000001.1, from coordinate 123,001 downwards.
TCCTCAGCGGAACTGTCCCTACTCCCTCAAAAATGGAGCAGCAGGGAACCTTATGCCCTTCACTTAAAAGGTACAAGAGGCAGTAGCGATGCCATTATAGCCGCTGCGCTTATCTCTCAAAGTTCCAATAGCCATCTTTTTATACTTCCGGATAAAGAAGAAGCGGCTTATTTCAAATATGACATACAACAACTCATAGGTCAAAACGCCGAAGTACTTTGGTTTCCTGCCTCTTATAAAAAAGCATACCAATACGAAGAAACAGAAAACGCTAATATCCTTCAACGCGCCGAAACATTACAATACATTTTATCCGGCGGAACAACACGTCCTTCCTATATCGTTACATACCCCCAAGCTCTGGCTGAAAAGGTAATCAACAAAAGAGCCCTTATTGAACATACTTTTCCGGCTCGTGTAGGCGATACATTAGACCGTGCGTTTTTAGAAGAATTCCTCCAAAGTTACGATTTTGAAAAGTCGGACTTCGTCTATGAAGCCGGCCAATACGCCATCCGTGGGGGTATCATCGACATCTATTCTTACTCCAATGAGTTGCCGTACCGTATCGAACTCTTCGGCGATGAAATAGAAAGTATTCGTACCTTTCATCCGGAAACGCAATTATCTATCGATACCCTGCCGCTTCTACTCATTACGCCCAATACACAAACCAAACTTTGGAAAGAAGAACGCGATAGCCTTTTACATTACTTACCGGAGTCGACCGTACTATGGATGCAAGATGCCTCTACTACGATAGATCTCTTTCAACATAACTTTACCAAAGTCACACAGCAATTTGATGCCATTGTACAATCACTTGGAGCAAATGGTATTATTCGTTCGCCGGATTATTTAGTGGATAGTGCAAGCTCTTTTTTAGAACGACTCACTCCCTTCCATAGAATAGAATGGGGAGCATTAGCACATTTACCCGTAAACGAAACGATTACGGTAGACATATCCATACAACCATCGTTTAACAAGGAATTTTCTTTCGTAGCAGAAGAATTAAAACTTCGTCAAAACCAAGGGTATCAAGTAGTACTTGCATCGGATTCGTTTCAACAAATAGCCCGACTGCGATCGTTGCTCGAAGAACTTGATCCCTATATCCGAGTAGATGAACTTTTACTTTCTCTTCGTTCGGGATTCATTGATCACACCCATCGTATACTTTGTTTTACCGAACATCAACTCTTCGAACGGTTTCACCGCTATAAAAGCAAGGAACGGTATTCGAAATCAAAAGGGATCACGTTAAAAGAATTAAAAACATTACAGCCGGGTGATTATGTTACACATATCGATTATGGTGTCGCTCGTTTTGCAGGATTAGAGCGGATGGAAACAAACGAGCGGGTTCAAGAGAACATACGCTTGGTGTTCCGGGATAACGACCTGATGACACTCTCTGTTCAAAATTTACACAAAATCACTCGCTTCAGTGGGAAAGACGGCGAACCACCCGTCATGAGTAAATTAGGTTCAGGGGATTGGGAAGCGAAAAAAAGTAAAGTAAAGAAACAAGTTAAAGATATTGCGAAAGACTTGATTCAACTCTATGCGAAACGTAAAGCCGCACCGGGATTTGCTTTCAGTCCGGACTCGTTCTTACAAGTAGAATTAGAATCTTCCTTTATTTACGAAGACACACCGGATCAAGCCAAAGCCACTGCTGATGTAAAAAAAGACATGGAACAAGCACACCCCATGGACCGCTTAGTCTGCGGAGATGTAGGATTTGGAAAGACTGAAGTAGCGGTCCGTGCAGCATTCAAAGCGGCGTGTGATGGAAAACAAGTAGCCGTACTGGTTCCTACCACCATCTTAGCCATGCAACATTATAAGACGTTTAAAGAACGGTTATCCAAGTTTCCTGTGATGGTGGAATATATTAATCGATTTAAAACCACTAAACAAATCAAAGAAACACTCGAACGCGTAGCCGAAGGGAAAACGTCTATCTTGATTGGTACACATCGTATCATAAATAAAGATGTTGCTTTTAAAAATTTAGGCTTGTTGATTATAGATGAAGAGCAAAAATTCGGTGTTAAAGTAAAAGATAAATTAAAAGAATTTAAAGTAAATGTGGATAGTTTAACCTTGACGGCTACACCGATTCCAAGGACACTTCACTTTTCCTTAATGGGGGCTAGAGATTTATCTATTATAGCAACCCCACCACCCAATAGGCAACCGGTAACAACTGAAGTGCATGTGTTCAATGAAGAAATTGTTCGAGATGCTATAGTATTGGAATTGAAGCGGGGAGGACAAGCCTTTATTGTACATAATCGAATTAAAGATATAGAATCGATTGCTGCTACAATAAAACGTTTGGTACCGGATGCTCGCGTAAACGTAGCACACGGACAAATGGAAGGGGATAAGTTGGAAGAAGTCATGTTAAAATTTGTTGAACATGAATTTGATGTGTTAGTATCGACGAATATCATCGAGTCGGGACTAGATATACCCAATGCCAATACCATAATTATAAATGGTGCACATATGTTTGGCTTATCCGATTTGCATCAAATGCGCGGAAGAGTAGGTAGAAGTAATAAAAAAGCCTATTGTTATTTGTTTATACCACCTCCATCGTCACTTACAACCGATTCTCGAAAGCGCTTGAGCGTATTAGAAGAGTTTTCAGATTTAGGAGATGGGTTTAAAGTAGCGATGCGCGATTTAGATATAAGAGGAGCCGGTAATTTATTAGGAGCCGAGCAAAGTGGTTTCATCAGTGATATAGGGTTTGAAATGTATCACAAAATTTTAGATGAGGCGATTGCTGAATTAAAAGCAACGGAGTTTGCGGAACTTTTTGCACATGAACTACAAGCGGCTACATTACAACCATTAGTTGCGGATTGTGTAGTCGAGACAGATTTAAGTATTCTTATTCCGGAACGGTATGTCAGTAATATATCCGAACGCTTGTCCCTTTATTCCCAATTGGACAATTGTAAAAAAGAAAGTGAGTTGGAAGCATTTGCTGCCGAGCTCAGCGATCGGTTTGGGCCACACCCTCCCGAAGTGGTCGATTTAATACAAACAGTTCGATTACGATGGATGGCGGAGTCTTTAGGATTTGAAAAAATCACCTTGAAAAATAAATTATTGAAAGGTCAGTTTTTGCCTTCGGAACGCACCAAATACTATGAGTCTGAAACGTTTGGAACATTTTTACAATATGTACAACAACATCCGAAAACCGTTCGATTAAAAGAAATTCAAAAGAAATTACTTTTTATTGCTGATGATATTGCATCTATTCCTCAAGCGTATCAACTATTACAAGAAATCTATAACAGTATACCTACACCGGTTTTAAATAACTAATATTTTTTTTATATTAAGATTCAATTTTAGTGTACATGGAAACTACGCCCTTGATTTCTGTTGAGCCGTATTTAGAAGGTGAGAAAAAACGCCAACGATTATTAAGTAAGCTGATTAAGGTAGCTGTGTTATTGATTCTATTAAGCTCTATACCTGAATTGTATTATGGGATAGTAGAAAGTATCCTATTAATAGGTATCACCTTAGTCATTTTCGCTGTAGCTTATTATTTAAACAAAGAAAACCAAACGGATATTGCGGCAAACATAATCATACTGAGTTTGAGTTTATTACTTTTTGTTCAAACACTTCAACTGGGCACTGCATCGTTTACACAAGTATATTACTTACCTTTAGTAACGGGGATTCCCTTTATTTTAGATACTAAAAAGAAAGTTTTATTTATTTTTCACTTAGCACATGTAGTGTTTTTTTGTTTAGCCTCTTTTATAATAGAAGACGTCTTCCTGCATATTAATCCTCCATTGGAGTTTACGGATATGAATGGCCCTATTAACATGTTATGTGCCTTGTTTATGTCTGCATTCTTTATGTGGTCTATGATACAAGACACCATTAAATCACAAAGTTTATTAATGCTGGCAAAACAACGGTTAGAGCAGCGGAACGATTCCTTAACTAAGTCCAATCAAGAGTTAGATCACTTGGTGTATAGTATCAGTCATGATCTAAGAGCTCCTATTGCTACCGCTTTAGGTTTAATTGAAGTCTCCCGATTAGAGAGCGATCCTGAAAAATTACGTTATTACGAATCGTTAAAAGAAAGTAGCTTAAAACGATTGGATAATTTTATCATTGATATCCTAAATTATTTAAAAAATAATCGAATGGATTTATCCATTGAACCCATCGATATACAAGCTGAGATACAACATGCCATACAAATGAATGCACTACATAATTCAGGTGTAGATATAAAAGTAGAGGAGATTATATGTGATGGGTATTATTCCGATCGAAATAGAATCCGTATCATTTTGAATAATTTAATTTCCAATGCATTAAAATACACGCGGGAAGAAGCCCAACCCAAATATCTACAAATCAAACCTTCGTATGATGGTACACATTTAAAACTAGTCATTCAAGATAACGGTGTGGGGATACACAGCGAATATTTAGATAAAATATTTTTAATGTTTTTTAAAACAGACGAGAAGTCTAAAGGAAGTGGGATAGGATTATACATTACAAAAGAAGCTGTAAATAAAATTTTCGGAACGATAGAAGTAGAATCGAAAAAAATGTAGGTACCACTTTTACGCTACTTCTTCCTAATTTGAAAGGCCAAATTACCTCTTCTGCTGTTGATCACTTACAAGTCGAAGCCTTAGAGAAAAAAGTTAACTCTGTTTTTTAAACTAATTTTTACTATCGTTTGTTTTACCCATATGAAAGCATGGGATAATTTATCAGATGGCGATATCGATCGAATCATTGAAATGGCCTGGGAAGATCGCACCCCGTTCGACGCTATTGGTCGGCAATTCAACATCAGTGAGCAAACGGTCATACAACTGATGCGACATTATATGAAACGAAGTAGTTTTGATTTATGGAGAGAGCGTATGAAAGGAAGGAAAACAAAACACGAACAAAAATCCGGAAATGATACCCACCGATTTAAATGTGACCGGCAACGAACGATTTCCGGAAATAAAATTAGTAAACGATAAAAAAAGCGGAATCACTTCCGCTTTTTTTTATTTATTCGGTTGTGGTGTAGTACGTAAATAGGGCTTAATACGCGTATGACCTTTAGGGAATTTTTGAGGAATATCTTCGTCCTTAATTGCAGGAGCTATCACTACGTCTTGTCCATCTTTCCAATTAGCCGGAGTAGCTACGCTGTAATTAGCCGTTAACTGTAAAGAGTCAATCACTCGAAGTAACTCATCAAAATTTCTTCCCGTTGACGCCGGGTAAGTGATGGTCAATTTTATTTTTTTATCCGGACCTATAACAAAAACAGAACGAACTGTAAATTTATCACTGGCATTAGGATGAATCATATCATACAGTGTCGCTACTTGTTTATCTGCATCCGCAATGATAGGAAAGTTCACCTCACACTGTTGGGTTTCATTGATGTCTTTCACCCAACCTTGGTGGGAAGGTAAATCATCCACACTTACCGCTATGACTTTAACATTTCTTTTTTTAAACTCACCGGAGAGCTTAGCCGTAACGCCGAGTTCTGTCGTACAAACCGGAGTGTAATCTGCCGGATGAGAGAATAATACTCCCCAACTCTCGCCTAACCAAGAGTGAAATTGTATTCGGCCTTCTGTCGTTTCTGCTGTGAAGTCCGGTGCGATATCGCCTAATCGTAAACTCATAATTCAGAATATTTTAATGTTAAACGGCAATTTTAAAAATATTATTTTGTAAAATTAGACAAATAATCCATATATCAAAATATTATTTTACTTTTTTCTATTTTTAAACGCCCATAGGTTTACCCCACCCAAAACAACAAAGGTGACCACTATGAGAAAATTTAAGGAACGGGTCATGGGTTCCAATTCAGGTCGCTTTGACATAGAAATACGAGTAAATAGAATGGCACACAGAACGATTCCGGTGAAAATATTAATATCTCGAACACGAAACATACGCTTAACGAAGGTAAACGATTTCGTTGATACAGCCGTTTTCGTCACAGGATTTACATTGTAACATTCCTTTAAACACTTCCGGTTTAAGGACGGACTTGCCTAATAACATCCGAATACATTCTTGAATTCCTTCGATTATAGATGGATGGGGATGAATCATGTCGGCCAACTCTTCTACACCTTTATTCATGGAAATTAATAAAGCAACCGCTTGAATGGCACTAGAGGCATGAACACCGACTGCGCGCATGCCCAATATGGTCATCGCATCGTCATTGGTAACTAATATTTTAAAAAATCCATTATTATTCCGCATGGCAATCGCTCTGGGAATCATATCGTATCGAATCTTTACACATTTATACGATTTCTTTTCTTTCAATGCTCGCTTCTCATTCATCCCCACGCCCGCTACTTCCGGTTGGACGAACATGATCGTAGAAACGTTATTATACACAAGGGGTGTATGTGTTAAACCGTACATTTTTTCAACAACATGTCGGCCTTCCAATTCCGCTACATTAACCAAGGCTACATCGGTAGACAAGTCCCCTACTACGTATATATTCGAAACGCTCGTTTGTCCGTCGTTATTTGCAATTTGGCCATTAGGTAAAACCGATAGCCCTACATTTTCTAAACCAATACCCGATGAGTTAGGTACACGCCCAATCGAGACTAAGGCCTTTTCTACGCGGTGGATTTCCCGTCTCCCATCTGTATATTCCAAAACATACTCTACTTCCCCGTCTACGATATCCATTTTTACTAAAGTAGAATTTTTGTGAATGGTTATACCTTGACGTTGCATGTTAGCCTCTACTGTTTCAATGATATCATCATCTTCAAACGGTAAAATACGATCCGCTTTATCAATTATATTGACTTTCGTATAGCCGAAATTTGAAAAAATGGTCGCCCACTCACAACCTATCACACCAGCTCCTAAGATTACTATACTTCTGGGAAAATGATCAAAACTCTCTACTCCGTCGCTGGTAACAATGATGCGTTCGTCGATGGGAATAGAGGCTAATTTTCTAGGACTACTACCGGTCGCTATGATAATGTTTTGTGTACGGATGACCTCCGTCGTACTATCTGCGAGGGTTATTTCAACCTCTTGAGAGGAAAGAATTTTTCCAGAACCTTTTACAAAACGAATAGAATTATCTTTTAAATTTTGTAAAGTTTCTAATTGCCCTTCTAAGTGGAAACGACGTTGTGCAATTCCTTCCCGAACTTGTCGTAAAATTTCTTTGAATTCTACTCGTATGTGTTGGTCGGGAGAATAGTGCTGTAAGCGTTTACGGGTGGATAGAATATCCTTCGATAGTTCCCAAAACGTTTTAGATGAAAGTGCCCCGTTGTATAAACCGGCACCTCCTACTTTATTACGTTCTATTAATATTACCTTCTTTTTTAAATCTAAGGCGCGCATGGCAGCGGCATAACCGGCAGGGCCACCTCCCAACACACAAACATCATATTCCATATTCTGTACTCTTCGATAAACGTTTCAAGTGAGTAATTTGCAAAAAATAAGCAGTAAAGCCAATCAACTCTAGCCAATAATATACTTTGATCTATCATGGTTCATTTTTTAACCTATATTTTATTTTTTTATATTATTTATACATTATACAGTTCTTTTTTCTGCCTGTTATGACTTTTATCACTAATATTAATCAATATATACCCTATTTTTAAACTTTAAATTGGAAATTTCCTGAATTTAAGTACTTTATATTTCAAATTATTAAAATAAGGATAAAGTTAAAGTAGTGTCTTTGACATCTAAATATTAAAATAATGCAATATAAACAGCATCTTAAACAAATAATACCTTTTATTATTGCAATTTGTTAATAAATGTACTACTTTGTATAACATTATTAAAATACAAAATTAATGGCAGTAGATAAAACCTTAATGAAGCGGATAGTGGAACATGTCCCATTAGGAGAAGGTTTTTTTGATGAGATCTGGGACACCAATGGTAAGTTACGTCCCCACTACCGTAAATTAATTCCCCTGTTTCAAGAAGTAGAAGTGGAAGAATTTCGACAATGGGATGAATTAGCTAAGATAACTTTTTTCAACCAAGGGGTAACCTTTAATGTCTATTCGGATAAATCCAAAGGTGTAGAGCGCATCTTTCCTTTCGATCTTTTGCCCCGAATAATACCGTCTAAAGAGTGGGAAATTATTGAAAAAGGTATCATACAACGAAACCATGCTATCAACTTATTTTTATATGATTTATACCACGACAAAAAAATTATTCGAGATAAAGTAGTACCGGCAGATTTAATTTTTTCATCTGCCTTTTATAACCGAGAAATGATCGGCCTGACACCACCGGCCAATGTCTACATTCATGTGACCGGTACAGATATCATTAAACATTCGGATGGACGTTATTACGTATTGGAAGACAATCTTCGATGTCCTTCCGGTGTCTCCTATGTTTTATCTAATCGGGACATCATGAAAAAAGTGTTGCACCATGCCTTTAGCAAATACCATGTAAAGACGGTCACTCAATACCCGGAAAAACTTTTGTCTACCATTTTATCGGTAGCCCCCAAAGGGGTTGACAAACCCAATTGTGTTGTGCTTACTCCGGGGATTTATAACTCGGCGTACTTTGAACACTCTTTCTTAGCTCAAGTAATGGGATTAACTTTAGTAGAGGGACGCGATTTGTTTGTAGACAAAAACTTTGTCTATATGAAAACGATACACGGTCCTAAACGAGTTGATGTAATTTATAGAAGAATTGACGACGACTTTTTAGATCCACTTGTCTTTCGTCCGGAGTCTGTATTAGGTATACCGGGAATTATGGGTGCTTACCGAGCCGGAAATGTCACCTTGATTAATGCGCCGGGCACGGGTGTGGCAGACGACAAAGCCGTTTACACGTACGTTCCGGAAATTATTAAATACTACTTGGACGAAGACCCCATTTTACTCAATGTGCCTACCTATCGCTGCGAACGAGCAGATGAACTACAGTACGTTTTAGAACACATGCACGAATTGGTGGTGAAACCGGTAGACGAATCGGGAGGGTATGGAGTGTTTATAGGAAATAGGAAAACTAAAGCAGAAATAGAAGAGTATAAAAAACTCATATTAGATAATCCTAGAAAATACATTGCACAACCTATTATGTCATTGTCTGTTCAATCTACCTTTATCGATAACGACAACAGCTACGACCCTCGCCATATCGACTTGCGCGCATTTGCCTTAATGGGCAAGGATAATACCTATGTATTAGAAGGCGGCTTGACACGTGTTGCACTTACAAAAGGAAATTTAATCGTTAATTCCTCTCAAGGAGGCGGCTCTAAGGATACTTGGGTATTAGAGCACGAATAGAAGGATACAGGTAAATTATTATGTTAGCAAGAATTGCCAATAACTTATTTTGGATGGCGCGTTATCTAGAACGCTCCGAACACATCACGCGGTATGCTCAAGTACATTACTTTTCCAGTATCGATGCTCCGCTGAGCATCAAAAGGGAAAGTGTGTTAGAATCTGTCTTGCAAATGGCCGGAGCATATACAGATTATGTCAACAAGCACGATGAATTGGAAGAAACACAAGTGGTAAAATTCATAGGCTTAGACGATTTAAATCCTATTTCGGTACGATATTCTATCTCCCGTGCGCGGGAAAATGCCCGTGGTGCACGTGATTCCATCTCCACTGAATTATGGGAAACCATTAATACCTATTATCATTACACCAATTCGATTCAAGCAGAGGATATTGCTGAACAAGGAATGTATGAATACACCCACCGCATTCTTCAATACAGTTCTATTGTAAATGGTTATATCGATCAATCTCTGTTGCGCGATGAAACATGGTCGATTATTCATTTGGGGCAACACATCGAACGCGCGGTTCAAATCATGCGGATGATTGTTACCAAACTCATGGACTTAAATCGAATTCCTAATAATCACTGGGCTTCAACATTGCAACTCTTTGAAATTGTCAACCTTTTGAAGAGCACGGAAACGTATGATATGAGCAAAATATTTTACAAAGATGTCCCAAATGCTACCTATACACTGGCATTTCTAACCCTGAATGCTCAATGTCCAAAATCCATCGTTTATAACTTGCAACAAATAAAAGATTGTATTGATTTTATCAGTGATGATAAAAATGTTAAAGAAGGTTCTTTAGAATTTCAAGCCAACAAAATGTTAGCTACCCTATCGTTTACTACAATTGAAGAGGTGGCGAAAAACCCTTTAGCCTTCTACTATGAATGTTTAAATCAATTGTATAAACTTTCTGATTTATTAGAAAAAAAATACTTGACCTATTAACCTAAATTCAACTTCGTATGAATGAGTATGTAATCACGTATCAAGCTCAAAATCACTATCCGGAAGTAGTGACGGAAGGGATTTTCGATTTCATGGTGTTGCCTTGTAACGACGACTCTCAAGTGGTAACCGCCACTGAATTTTCCAACTCGTTGGAAGAACAAGCGTTTCAGTTTAAAAACGTATACGGATTTGATGTTACCCGATTACGCACCGATAAAAAATTTGATGCTTTAGATTTTTCAGTAAAGATTAAAGTACGTAAACGAAATGCCATTAGTAATCATACAAAACTAACGGCATCGCCGGATGAAGATGACATGTTAAGTCAACCCGATTTTCAATTGGATCATCACTTGTATTTAACTAAAACCACCTATACCAATATTACTAATGGGCATCGTTCCTTAATCCCGATAAAAGAAAAGGGGATGCCGATTTCTACTTTTATTCATGAACTCATGGACCATATCCAAGATTTAGTTCAATACCAAAAAGGGGTCACAACCGTTCAAACCACTGCCGATCAGGTTTTAGATATTAAAGGGGGCGTGTGCCAAGATTTTACCCATGTGTTTTTAGCCATGTGTCGATATAATGGAATTCCGGCTCGATATGTTTCCGGTTATTTAAATAATCCACATGGGAACCACGACGACGAATCCATGCATGCTTGGTTAGAAGCATTGATACCTGGATATGGTTGGGTAGGTTATGATGCTGCCAATCGGTGTAAAACAGATATTAATTATATAAAAGTGGCACATGGAGTGGATTATAGAGATTGTGCTCCTTTAAAAGGAGTGATCAAAACGAATAGTTTAGACCAAAAAACAGAACATAACGTAACTATAACCATTCAATAAATAGGGTGAATGGAGAATCCCTGAAAAATCCGTATTTTTACCAACTATTTACTGTATATACTTATGACCTATTGTTTAGGGGTTAAATTAGAAACGGGCTTATTGGCTATAGCCGACACACGCATCACTTCCGGTACGGACACTACTACCGCTAAAAAAATGTTTGTTCACCAAAGTGAAAATGGACTCTTGTTTTTAATGACCAGTGGTTTACGTTCCGTTCGGGATAAAGCATTAACGTATTTTAAAGAAACGTTAGACGAAGATCAGCATACGCTAAATAAAATGTATAAAGCTGTGAATGCATTGGGTGACCAACTGCGTAGAGTGGCGCAGGAGGATCGACAAGCCCTTGCGGATTCCGGATTGTTTTTTAATCTGTATACTTTAGTTGGCGGTCAATTACGAGACGATGATGAACCCAAAATGTTTTTACTCTATCCGGAAGGCAATTGGATCGAACTCACTGAAACGTCTCCCTTTATGATTATAGGAAATAGCGGTTATGGTAAGCCCATTCTTAATAGAACGGTGAATTATAAAACTTCCATCCAAAATGCTCTTAAAGCCGGTTTTTTATCGTTCGATTCAACCCGTGTATCGGCTAATGATGTTGATTTCCCTTTAGATGTCTTGGTTTATTATAAAGACAGCAAACAAGTAGTAGAACATCGATTCGAGAAAAAAGACATGTCCGATATCTCTACTTATTGGGATGCTCAATTAAAAAACGCTTTAGCCAACATCCCGGAAGGTTGGATGTTTCCTATTGTCGAAAAAGTAAGTATTTAATTGCTCTTTTGTTAAAATTTAAATTAGATTTACTTTACTAACATTTTACTTTAAACCTAAACACTCATGTCTGAACAAAAACAAAAGAATAATAACTTAATTTTTGTTATTATTATTCTAGCACTTTTAGCTGTTATCGGCTACCTTATTTGGGGAAACATGTCGAAAGATAGTACCATCAAAGAAAACAACGATTCTATTACATCTTTAAATGAAAACTTAGGAGAAGTTTCGGACAGCCTAGACGCTAAGGTTAAAGAATTAGAAGAGGTTTCTCTTCAACTTACGAGCTTACAACATCAGTATGCTCAAATGGGTCAAAGCAATGATTCTTTGAATCAACGTATTGCTTCCTTACAAAACACGATTGCTAAAATTAAAAAAGGCAACGCGGCCGATCTGAAAAAATTGAATGAAGAAATAGCATCTTACAAAGCGTCTATTGCTCAAATGGAACAAGAGATCATTCAATTGAGAGAAGAAAACAAAGGGTTGACTGTAGCCAACAAAGAGAAAGCGGACAGTATCATGCGTCTTAGCAGTACGAATGCAGATTTGTATTCCAAATATGAGTTAGCTTCTATTCTTCGTGCAGAAGCGGTAACAGTAACTGCCATCAACGATAAAGGGAAAGAACTTATTGCTGACGAATACAGAGCAAAAAACATTGATAAATTAAAAGTTACCTTCAAACTAGCAGACAACAAAGTAGCACCTAAAGATAAAAAAGTAATCTATCTTCAACTTATCGAACCTAGCGGCTCTCCTCTATTCGATTCACAATTAGATGGTGGTTATTTTAAAATGAGCGATGGTAAAGAAACAGCGTTTACGCAAAAGCAAACTATTGACTTCACCAATACGAATCAAACCGTTTCGTTCTACTATAAAAAAGCTCCAACTTATACATTTAAAGTAGGTACCTATACAGTAAAACTTTTCCAAGATGGCAACTACATCGGACAAGGTACTGTAACCGTGAAATAAACTTATCTTGTAAAAAAAGAGCCAATCTAGACAGATTGGCTCTTTTTTTTTATGGATGGCTTATCTTTAATAGATTGCTTCTCGTTGTTGCTTCACACGTTCATCCGCCAAGTATTCATCGTAGGTCATTAATTTGTCTACAAAACCTTTAGGACCAATTTCAATGATACGATTGGCAACAGTATTGATGATTTGGTAATCGTGAGAGTAAAATAGAATAGTACCATTGAATTCTTTCATGGCATTGTTGAGTGCTGTAATCGATTCCAAATCCAAATGGTTGGTAGGGTCATCCATTACTAATACATTAGCTGATTCCAACATCATTTTCGATAACATACACCGCACTTTTTCCCCACCGGACAATACTTTACAGGACTTTAATGTTTCTTCTCCTGTGAATAACATACGCCCTAAAAACCCACGGATGAACGTTTCATCTTTATCTTTTGAATATTGGCGCAACCAATCGATTAGATTATATTCTAAATCAAAATACTCTCCATTCTCTCTTGGAATATAGGATTGAGAGGTAGTCACACCCCATTTATAATGACCTCCATGAGCTTCTTTTTTCCCCATCAACACATCAAAAAATTGCATTAAGGATAATGGTTCTTTACTGACAAAGGCTACTTTGTCATTTTTGTTGATTGTACATGTTACATCTTTGAAAAAATAATTTCCTTCTTCATCAATAGCCGTCAGTTGTTCTATGGTTAACAATTGATCTCCCGCTTCCCTATCCGACTTGAACAAAATTCCCGGATAACGACGACTGGAAGGTTTTATCTCATCAATCTGTAATTTTTCTAATAATTTTTTTCTGGAGGTAGCTTGTTTTGATTTAGAAGCATTGGCAGAAAAGCGTTCAATAAAATCTTGCAATTCTTTTCGCTTATCCTCCATCTTTTTATTTTGATCCGAGCGTTGTTTTAGGGCCAATTGGCTAGATTCGTACCAAAAGGAATAATTCCCTGTAAACAATTGTATTTTATTGAAGTCTAAATCGGCAACGTGTGTACACACCTGATCTAAGAAATGTCGATCGTGGGAGATTACAATAACCGTATTTTTAAATTCAGCCAAAAACTCTTCTAACCACAATACAGATTCTACATCCAAGTTGTTGGTAGGTTCATCCAATAATAAGATATCCGGATTGCCGAATAATGCTTGAGCCAAAAGAACCCGTACTTTAATCGTTGGGTCTACGTCAGCCATCATGCTATAATGAAACTCTTCTTTCACTCCCAAACCGCTTAATAATTCAGCGGCTTCAGCATCTGCGTTCCATCCGTTTAGGTCTGCAAACTCTGATTCTAATTCTGAAGCTTTAATACCATCCTCTTCTGAAAAATCCGGATTAGCATAAATCGCTTCCCGTTCTTTCATGATAGCATAGAGTTTTTTATGCCCCATAATAACCGTTTCGAGAACAGGATAATCGTCGAATTCAAATTGATTCTGTTTCAACACAGCCATCCGCTCTCCCGGTGTAATTTCTACCTGACCTGTGGTAGGATCTATTTCACCTGCCATAATTTTCAAAAAGGTAGATTTTCCGGCTCCATTCGCGCCGATTAAACCATAACAATTACCGGCTGAAAATCGAATGTTAACCTCTTCAAATAAGGTACGTTTACCGAATTTTAAGGAAATATTGGAGCAACTAATCATAGACTAATGTGAATTCTATACCCGTAAACTGGATGCGGTAGGAAATAAAAACCCTTTCTTCGATAAAAGAAAGGGTTTCGAAATGGATTATTTTCAATTACTTAACGTAACTATGAGGGGCGGACCAAATGAACTGACCTACTAATATTAATACTGCAGAAACCGCAATAACGGTCGCATATAACGTTTGTTTCGACTTACTTGCTTCTCCACCATCCGGTTTCATCACTGAGGGTTTAGATAATAAATAACCGCAAGCATTACCGACTATAAAACCTACGACCATAAGAACTACTCCAATCATACCAGTATTAATTAATGTTAACTTTTTTAAAGGTTTAAACTTAATGAAAGCTTTCTACAAAAGTAAAAGAATTGAGGGAAAACACCAATGGAAGCTTTTATTTTTATTTATACGGATTAACGAGACCGTGAGGCTTTTGACTATCTGCCCTTTTCCGATAAGAGCACTTTTTAAATCCTGTAATAATCGGATGCAGGGCTCCTCCTTGTTCTTTTTTTAACGCCTTTCTTAGCCTATAACTTGCGATGACTTAAAATTGGTCGTAATTTCAAGACTTAAGTTAATTAAGTCCAAAATTTCAATTCTTTCATGTTACAGAAAGCCTATTTGTTATTCTTATTAAGTTGTATCACTGCCCTTAGCGCTTGGTCACAAATTAAGCCCAAACGCGAATATTCCGGTTTTTTCGACACCTATTACCAAAGAGGGTTGATTACATACTATGGTGGAGTAGGAATGACGAATTATAGAGGTGATTTAGTTAAAACATTTAGTTTACAAGGCTCTTCTTTTGGGATTAGTGCCGGCGCTCATTACAAACTATGGCCCCATATCGTTGTAGGGGCGGAATTATCCTATTTAAATTTTAGTGCCAACGACTTTAATACCGCTCGAAATTTATCTTTTTCCGGTTGGGGTTTTGAATGGGGAGCCTTTGGTCGTTTTTACTTAATAGACGAAGTGATTCGTGTAGCTCCGGATAAAAGAAAAGAGGGCAGTGCATCCTTTTGTAAACCCTATATTCATTTAGGTATTAACGGGTTACTTTATAACAGTACCGCCGTTATAAATGAACCAACGGTTCTTATTAGTCGGGAAATTGAAGCCATAAAATATCCAAGATTGGCAGCAGCGTTTCCGGTAGGATTTGGCTTACAATTTCGCATTAACAACAGAATGTCAGTATGTCCGGAATACGCGTATCGCTTTATGATGACAGATAAATTAGATGGTATCGATAATTTGTTTGGCGAAACAAAAAACGATGGCTTTGGAACCCTCATGATTAAATTCCAATATGCACCATCCGCACCAAAACAGAAAAAACCGGTCTCACTAGCACCTCCTGCACCTTACACAGGTCCTAAAGGTACCAGTACTTGGAAAACACGTAAACAAGAAGAACAAAAACGTACGCCTCCACAAGACAATTACGAAATCCCATCGACGGATGACAATCCGGATACTACAGAGGAGACAGAAGAGGTCATTGAAGAAGAAAATCCGGATATTACCCCAACACCTCAAAACAGTACCGGGAATTAAAACCGGTATTGTTTTTTTTCGTACAAACCTTCAACTAGATAAATGATATGGAAGCTCTTATTGCCTTTTTTAGTACGCTGCCTTGGTATGTATACCCCATTGTAGGTATTCTGATTTTAGCGATTAAAGATATCTTTTTTAATCGTAAACATACCATCAAACACAATTTTCCGGTTGTAGGTCATATTCGATATTTATTGGAAAAAATAGGTCCGGAATTACGTCAATATATC
This sequence comes from Cytophagaceae bacterium, assembly GCA_025455005.1. GTDB lineage: Bacteria > Bacteroidota > Bacteroidia > Cytophagales > Cytophagaceae > JALONH01. Next base: position 106,522 of record JALONH010000001.1, on the reverse strand, counting down.
GTATCCAATAACAGAGAAGAATTACCTTTCAACCGCTCTCAACGTAGTTGGATTTATGCTTCATCAAAAAAACAAAATAATTACCAAAGTTTTGGAACCGACCAAGACCAACATAGCCCGGGATTTATATTTATCAAACCTTCTCTATTTTCCTACGCAGTAAAAGAAGGTCACCCCAATAAAAAAGAACCGGATGCTGTACCCTGTGCGAAAGTGATGGGAGAGTACAACCAACGAAAACGGCCCTATCGTCCTTATTCGGTCGTGAACATTTCCGGTATGAGTTATGGTTCGCTTTCTGCTCGAGCAGTAGATTCATTAAACAAAGGAGCCTTGAAGTCGGGTTGTTACCAAAATACTGGAGAAGGCGCCTTATCCCTTTATCATAAAAATGGTGCGGACATCATGTTCCATTTCGGTACCGGGTACTTTGGCGTACGAGATGAAAAAGGGAATTTTTCTATGTCCAAACTTAAAGATTTGGTACAAGAAAATACCTTTATCCGTGCGATAGATTTAAAGTTATCGCAAGGAGCAAAACCCGGTAAAGGTGGCGTGTTACCCGCAGCAAAAATCACCTCCGAAATTTCTTCTATACGAGGAATTCCAATGGGACAAGATGCCTTGTCACCGGCCTACCACAGTGCCTTTTCGAATGTTCCGGAGTTGTTGGACTTTATGGAAAAAATGGCAGATGAAACCGGACTACCCGTAGGTTTCAAATCGGCTGTAGGACGATTAGAAATGTGGGAAGAATTAGCCGATCGCATGGTAAAGGAAAACATAGGACCTGATTTTATCACGATTGATGGCGGCGAAGGCGGAACCGGTGCTGCGCCACCAGCGTTTGCGGATCATGTTTCCTTACCGTTTGTTTATGCCTTTAGTAGTGTCTATAAAATATTTGCTGAAAGAGGATTAACAAATCGAGTTGTATTTTTAGGTTCCGGCAAATTAGGCTTTCCGGCCAATTCTCTAATGGCGTTTGCCATGGGGGTAGATGTAATCAATGTAGCTCGCGAAGCCATGATGTCCATTGGTTGTATTCAGGCACAAGTGTGTCACACTAACCGGTGTCCGGCGGGTGTCGCTACTCAAAATAAATGGTTACAAGCCGGTATTGATGTTCCTTTAAAAGCAGACCGCGTAAACAATTATATTCGAAACTTACGAAAAGAAATTTTAGAAATTACACATGCCTGCGGATACGAACATCCTAGTCAAATGACTATGCATGATGTAGACATCAGTATGGGGGACAATAATCTAACCATCCCTTTGGACGAAGCGTACCATTATGTTAAAACACCGGTACCTTTTACATCGATGCATGATTTAATGCAATGCCCTCATTTAGGTAAAGTAAATAAGAATATTATCTTTTCGTAATATTCCTACCTGATTCCAACTTTCTTATAGTTTTAACGTACACGAGTGCAACATGTCCCGTCTATTCTCTTTTGTACGGCTTACTCTCCTCAGTTTATTGGCTCTTACATCGTCCAATGTGGTAGCTTTAGACACATTAGTTTTGACGGAGAAATACCGTCAACAACAATTTTTATGGGGTGAAAAATTCATTGAACTCTACAAATCAAACCATAAAGAAATCGATACACTTTCCACAATTTTATCCTTACAAAAACAAAATTACTTTTATACCAATAAAGGGATTGACTTTTGGATTCATAACCCTAATCAAGACTATTGGGGGCATGTCGTTCTTAAATCAGCCGTAGCGTCCAATAAACAATGGATTATTGAATTGTTCGATTTTCATATTGATGATTACGATATCTATGTTATTCAACAAGATTCTGTAGTATACCATTTTAAAGGAGGAGATACCTTATCCTTTTTTAGCAGAGAAATAGCGCATAAAAACTTTGCACACCAAATAAAAATAGATAGTGGCGCTGTAACGGATTTATATATACGAATTCATAGTCAACAAGAAGTTAGTATGTTGGGTTCGGTACGGGATGCTTCCTACTTTATCTATTACTCTAATAAAGAATATTTTTTGTTATCGATATTTTATGGATTAGTATTGACGGCAGGCTTAAGCTTCTTATTTACCTATTTACACCTTCGTCAAATAAGTTACTTTTACGTTTCTCTATATTGCTTTGCGCTCGCATTATTACATTTAAGTAATGATGGATTAGGTTATCAATATTTATGGGGCAATAGTCCTATTTGGAATAGCTATACAAGAAAACTGGGAATGTTGTTTGTCATGACTAGCTTATTGCTCTACACTCGTTCCTTTTTAAACTTATCGAAATTCCATGAAAAACTATCCTATACCTTTGTTTTATTAATCGGTTTTAGAATTGTTATGGGGTTAATCGAATTGAATTCTTCCACCATACTGCTCACGCAACCTATTGACATCATACTTTTCGCCATCATTTTTATTGTAGGAGCCTATACCTATTGGAAATACGAATACAAACCGGCTCGTTATTTCATGTTAGCGTTCACCTGTTTGTTGTTAGGTTTTCTCTATAACAAAGCCATGGTGGCCGGTTACATTCCCAGGACTATATTTGGATTTTATAGCTTCAACTGGGGAAGCATCGCTCAGATTATTTTATTTACTCTTTCTTTAGCCGATCGAATGTATTATTTGAATAATCAAGTAATGGACGCTCGAAACGAACTCATCGTTCAGCTTAAAGAAAAAGAAATGTTAAAAGACAAAGTAAACCGTGAATTAGAAGAAAAAGTAAGAGAACGAACAAAAGAACTGGAATATAAAAATCAACAATTAGATTTATTTATTTACAAAGCATCTCATGATATTAAAGGCCCCCTAAAATCAATTTTAGGGTTAACTCGTCTGGGTAAAATAGATATTTACGATCCTAAAGCGTTAGAATACATTCAGCACATCGAAAAAAGTACGCAACGGTTGGATCTATTAGTTCATGATTTATTAGAGATTAGTAAATTAAAACAAACAAGAGTTCAACAGCACCGTATCGATTTTGGTAGCATGATTCAAGATATTAAAGAATCATTACAACACTTGGATGGGTTTTCCGATTTCAACATATATGTTAATATCAATCAAAACCAAGAGTTTTATCAAGATAAAAATATGATGTACTCTATTTTTCAAAATATAATTGAAAATGCATTTAAATACAGAGATACATCCAAATCGAATGCTCATATTGAAATTGCTATTGATAGTACACAGAAACGAACCATCATTGAATTTAAAGACAATGGAATTGGAATAGAACCGGAATTAACAGAAAAGATTTTTGATATGTTTTTTCAGGCACACGATCATCTTCAAGGCAGTGGATTAGGTTTGTACCTAGTTCGTCTTGCCGTTGAAAAAATAGGTGGGAAAATACAAGTAGAATCGAATATTGGAAAAGGTACCCATTTCCATTTAGTACTATAATAAGAGGTCATTCGTTTTTATTTTTAGGGAATTATTCTCAATTTTAACTGTTATTAAAACCTATATTCAACGTGAATACTAAACTATTAAATCTATCCTTAGGTATCAATGCACTTTTAATAGCGGCAGTCGGATACTTGTTTTATAAACAAACCGGTTCTTCTACAACCTCAGCAACAGTGGAGGACAGTACCGCAATTTCTACTATTTCTCCCAATGCTCTTCCCACCATCATCACTCAAAATGGTGGTATAGCATTTATTGATAAAGAACAATTGGATAAAAATTATTTATTATTCAAGGATGCAGAAGCAACACTGAAACGGGAAAATGAGAAAAGTCAAAAAGACTTAGATAAAAAAATGATGGCTTGGGAAAATAATATGAAAACCTACCAACAGTTGGCGGCTAGTTTACCGGCTGACACCAGGGCTATTCGAGAAAAAGAATTAATGACAGAACGAGACGAATTGTTAGCCTATAGAGAGAAATTAGAAAAGGAGTTTGCTGATAAATATGAAGCGTATAATAATCGATACATTAAGTCCATCGATGACTATTTAAAAGGATTAAGCAAAGAGAAACGATACGATTATATCTTCTTATATGCAAAAGGAGAGCCCACCGTCATCGTTTACGCCAATGATAGTTTGAATATTACAACATCAGTTGTCAATGCTCTAAATTCATCTTATAAAAAGAAATAATGCGTTGGAGCGAAATCCCCGGCTATGATTATCTTCATGCCCTTTTGGTATGGTTTGTCTTCATTGTCATTGGTTGGGGGATGGATCGGTTTCTTTTACCTCGATTAAAAAAATTAGCTTTGCAGTGGGAGTCTCCATTGCAAGGCGTTTTTATTGATTCCTTTCAAGGTAAAATCGTTTTGCTATCCTTTTTCATCGGATTAAAATTTGCTTTCCCATATTCCCCATTTAGTAAAGAGACCATTTCCTATGGTCTCTTGTGCTCTACGGTATTGCTGACAGTCGTTTGGTTCATCGTTTTAGCCAACGTCATCGTTTCATCGTATCGAAAACTCACCTTTCAGGAAAACAAACATGCCTCTTCCTCTATAATTGAAAACATTGTACGTATCGTACTGTTCTCTATAGCTGTATTAATGATATTGGATGAGTTTGGTATTTCTATAACACCAATACTGACAGCTTTAGGCGTGGGAGCTTTAGCAGTTGCACTTGCCTTGCAGGATACGCTTGGCAACTTGTTTGCGGGTATCAGTGTCATAGCCGGCAAACGGATACGACCCGGTCATTATATTCGATTGAACACTGGTGAAGAGGGTATTATTGAAGACATCAGTTGGCGTAGTACGATGATACGAGAGAACAACAACAATCGAATTATAGTACCCAATCAAAAATTAGCTACTGCTATTATCTCTAACTTTGACTTATCTACAGAAGACTTATTTTTGCGAATACCGATTGGCGTTGCTTACCATAGTAATTTAGAACTCGTGGACTCCATTTGTGTTCAAGCAGCCATAGAGGTACTAGAGAACTTTTATGGTAAGCCAAGTAAGACACAGCCTACCGTTCGTTTTAGAAATTTTGGAGAGAGTAGTATTGAGCTTATAACGATAGTGCCTATGCGGCATTATAACGATCAATTTGCATTGACTGATGCCTTTATTCGGCTTATCCATTTACGTTTTAAAGAAAACGAAATTGAAATCCCTTATCCAGTTCGTACAATTATTCAAAAATAATTTTAGTGCCCTGCCAGTACATGCACCCGTTGTGCATCTAGTTTCAAGAATACAAATAACAACAAGGTAAAGGACCAAAGAGAGGATCCTCCATAACTAAAAAATGGTAATGGAATACCTATTACCGGAAACAACCCAATCGTCATCCCAATATTAACTAAGAAATGAAAGAGTATAATACAAACAACACTGTAGCCGTATACTCTGGAAAATTTATCTTTTTGTCGGTCAGCTAAAAAGACCAATCGCATCATAAATAAACTATATAAAATAATCACTATAGTACTGCCTACCCAACCGTGTTCTTCTCCAATAGTACAAAAAATAAAATCCGTACTTTGTTCCGGAACAAAATCGAACTTTGTTTGGGTTCCTTGTTTATAGCCTTTCCCAAATAAATCGCCAGAGCCAATAGCCACTTTGGATTGACGAACATGGTATCCCTTACCTCTTAAATCTCGTTCGGTATCAAACAAAACCATGATACGATTACGTTGATGCTCTTGTAAAAATTGATGAAACATGTAGTGAACCCCTTTTACAAACCCAACACTCAAAACGAAGAACACAATTGTTGTTATGATTTGACGAAGAAAAACATTCTTATAAAACCTGCGACGATTAAGATAAAAGTACAACAAGATAATACCATACATGACTCCTACTCCAATCAACACAGGAAACTCCCCCACACCCAATGTCAATACAAATAAAATAGCGGCATATACACCAAATAATAATATAAGAGAGGTCATCCCTTCTCTATAAATAACTAATATAAATGCAGAAAAAACTAAAGCGACTCCGGTTTCTTTTTGGGCTAAAATCAATATTGCCGGTATGGTTATTAGGATAACAGACACAACCCATTGTTGCCTGTTCACGATAAATTGTTGTTCGCTTAGATATCTTGCCAATACCAATGCCGTTCCGAATTTAGCAAACTCTGCCGGTTGCACACGAATAAAACCTAAGTCTAACCAAGACTTAGAACCGTTTACATCCGTTCCTGCAAATATGGTGACTATTAGTAAAAGTAGGGCGGCAACGTAAATGATATAAGAAAAGGCAGTATAAAATTTATAATCAATAACTAATACGGAAATTATTAAAATTAAAGCGCCTCCAATCCATAATAATTGTTTCCCGGAGTTGATGCTGAAATCAAAAATACTATTGTCCAATTCCGGGTCGTAGCTCACCGCATAGATGTTGAACCATCCTATCATAACAAACAATAGATACAACAAAACGCTGATCCAATCTATTTGTTTAAAATTATACTCATCGCTGCGGAACATTATTTTGTTTTTACTTTATGTAAAAGATTTTTTTCTAAAATCATTTTTTCCAAAGGAGCTCTTGTTATCGTGTCCTTTAAATATTTTTCTATCATTAAGTGCGCTATTGGAGCTGCTGTCATCGCGCCGAATCCGGCATTTTCTGCATAAACCGCTATAGCAATTTTTGGATTATCTTTAGGAGCAAATGCAATGTAAACAGAGTGGTCGTCACCATGAGGGTTTTCTGCTGTTCCGGTTTTACCACAAATTGTAATCCCTTTTATTTGTAACCAATAGGCTGTTCCTCCTAATACAACACGTTCCATCCCTTCAATAATCGGATTGAAATAAGAAGAATCGATGGACGTGCGAATCGGTTTTCGATAGGCGTCCGGCACTTTTTTATCTTCCCCTATATATCGAACAAAGTGCGGAGGATAATAATACCCTTTATTCGCAATGAGCGCTGCCAGATTTGCCATTTGTAACGGGATAACACTAATCTCCCCTTGACCAATACTCAAAGAATAGATAGTAGAAAATTTCCAATGTAAATCACCGTATATTTTATCATAATACTGATTACTCGGAATGATGCCTCGTTTAACATTTGGTAAGTCTACGGCCAACTTTGTACCGAATCCCATACTTAATATATGCTCTCTCCAGGCATCAAAATTTATTTCCGTGTCTTTAAACTTATTGGGATTCTTTTCTTGATTTAACAGCTTCTTGTAAACCATATAGAAATAGGGATTACAAGAATATTGTATCGCTCCTCTTAAATCTTGTGGTGAAGGATGTGGGTGACAATTCACTTGACTTTTATCACAAGGGAACTGGGTTCGATCTGTAATAACTTTCTCTTGAAGACCAACCAACGCTTGAGCTAATTTAAAAATGGATCCCGGAGGGTACATAGCCATTAAGGGGCGATTGAACAACGGCTTATGAGGATCCGATTCTAAAGACTTATAATTTTGGATATACTTTCGTCCTGCCAACATATTCGGGTCATAAGAAGGCGCAGAGATGAAAGCTAATATTTCGCCTGTTTTAGGTTCAATAGCTACAACAGAGCCAATTTTATTTTGCATTAATTGCTCGCCATATTGTTGTAATTTTATATCTAAGCTCGTATACAAGCTTTTCCCACTAACGGATAAAGTATCATATTCGCCTTTCCTATAACGGCCCTTTCGTACACCCTTTACATCGCGCATTATAAATTGTACGCCCCGCTTCCCTCTCAACTCTTCCTCGTAAAATTGTTCAAGTCCACTAAATCCAATATAGTCGCCCTGTTTATAATACCCATCCGTTTGCTTAGCCAACATGTTTGGACTAATCTCTGCGATATAACCTAATGCATTGGCTGCACTGGGATATTTATAGGCACGCACGGTACGTGCTTGAGTATATAACCCTTTATAATCGGCTAAATAATCTTGTATATGGGCAAAGTCTTCAAACGAAAACTGCTTAAACAAAGGCTGAGGCTTATTGGCACTGTAGCCTATGTTTTTCGATTTATCTTTTAAGTCTTTTACTTTTTTTACGAACTCTTCTTTTGTAAGACCAAAACGATTACAAAAAGTCAGGGTATCTTTTAATTTAAACTCTCGAAACACCACCATGATATCAAACACAGGTGCATTATAGACCATTAGTTTACCGGTTCTATCATACATTTCGCCACGATAGGGGTAATCTACTACCCGCTCAATAGCAAGCATTTCGGCTTCTAATTTATAGGATGAATCTAAAACTTGTAAAAAGAATAAACGAACTATAAAAACAAGAGCGATAGTTGCAATAATAAGTTGAATAACGACAGACCGCTCTTTCATGACTTTCTTATCTTCCTGATCGTTTATACAAAAACAAAAACTGATACAACATTACTACCAATAAGGTAAATAAAGTAGTAGAAATAATTTTAAGAAGCGAAGACCATAAAGTACCTATGGATAACCACTCTATAGCAAAGACTAAAGAAGTATGTAAAAAGATGAGTATAAAAGCATAAATTAAATGCCATTGAAAACCCATCGTAAATATGCTGGTGTTTTCTTTATTATCATAGCCGCCGGATGGCGTCATCCATTTAAATATGGATGCTCTGATGTACATAATAAAAACAGCAGCAGCAGTATGTAAGCCCGGTGAATCGTAAAATATATCGATTAGTAGTGTATAGCCAAAGGTTATACATAACAACCCAATCGTAGAAATATAAAAAGGTAATTGTATTAAAAAACCTACGTAAATAAAGCAAGAAGCGACCCCGAATAGTGTAGACGTTCTAAATAGAACTATTTGGAACAATAGAATAATAAGACCATGAATAAGTTGTTTTAATACGTCTGTTATGTTCATGGTTTTACTTTTTCTTTAGTAAATTCCGCTTCTACAGAATCTTGCTCTACTTTCAAATTATTTTTTGTGATGAACACATAATCCATCGCGGTAAAGTCCGTAGTTAACCGCACTTTTATATTCCAAAAAGAGCCCCCTTCGTCTTTTACCTCAGAAACAATACCTATGGGAATGCCTTTCGGGAAGAGCACTTGTTTATAGCCTGAAGTAACAACGGTGTCGCCTACTTTTACTTTATGGTGCTTGGCTACATCGGTAAAAGATACATGCAATGGATCTGTATCATCTTCCCATTTAATAATCCCATCCGCATCCATTCGTAAGACTTTTGCCGAAATTGACCATTTGGCATTTAGAATAGATATAGCCGTAGCATAATGATCGGTTACCGATTTGATTTGTCCAGCTACACCTTTTGAAGATAAGACCCCCATACCTACTTCTACTCCTTGTCGTGCGCCTTTGTTCAACGTGAAAAAATTATTAGCTAAAGATGTGTTGTTATTGATAACGCGTGCTACTTTTACATCGAATTTATTCTCTTGAATAAAAACAATAGACGTATCAATTTCTTTCGTACTGCGTTGTTGTGCTCGGTATAAGGCAGCTTTCAATTGAGCATTTTCTTCTGCTAGTTCCAAATTGGTTTTTCGAAGCCCAAAGTATTCTGTAATCCCACGTTGTATACTCAACACCGATCCGGCAATGGAAGATGACGTGCTAAAATAAGCCGCACCATGATATGGATTGAATCGAACTAACATCCAAATACAAACAATTTCTATGGCGACAAAAACCAAGAAAACACGAATAGCGTATATGAATTCCAGTAACCGAAACATGCAGTAGGGTTAGTTCAATAAAACCGCTCTGTACTTTTTAGTATCTTTTATCGCAATACCTGTTCCTTTAGCCACAGCGCGTAATGGATCTTCCGCAACATGGATAGGTAATTTTGTTTTCATGGACAATCGTTTGTCTAATCCTCTCAATAAGGCTCCTCCACCCGTTAGATGAATACCATTGTCATATATATCCGCTGATAATTCGGGTGGAGCAATTTCTAATGCTTTTAAAACCGCTTCTTCTATTTTAGAAACGGATTTATCTAATGCAAAGGCAATTTCAGAGTAAGAAACTTTTATTACTTTAGGAATACCCGTCATTAAATCTCGACCACGGATTTCAAAATCTTCCGGAGGATTATCTAATTCCGTTAAAGCCGAACCAACTTCTATTTTCAAACGTTCAGCTGAACGTTCTCCTATCAATAGGTTATGTTGACGGCGCATATAATCTAAAATATCTTTATTAAAGACATCACCTGCAATACGAATGGACTGCTCGCATACGATTCCGGACAATGCTATTACGGCTATCTCCGTTGTACCTCCTCCTATGTCAACGATCATAGAACCTACCGGTTGTTCTATATCTATACCTAATCCGATAGCCGCAGCAATAGGTTCAAAAATCATATATACTTCTTTTGCTCCAGCATGTTCTGCAGAATCTCGAACGGCTCGTTTTTCTACCTCGGTAATTCCGGACGGTATACAAATACACATACGGTAAGAATGAGGTGCTAAGAAACTTTTACCTTTATCGATTAACTTAATCATTCCTCGAATCATTTCTTCCGCTGCGTGGAAGTCCGCAATCACACCATCTTTTAATGGACGAATGGTTTTTATGTTTTCATGCGTTTTCTCATGCATCTGCATCGCTTCTCTACCGAGTGCTTTAACTTTGCCGGACACTTTATCCAACGCAATGATCGACGGTTCGTCTACTACAATTCGATCTTTATAAATGATTAAGATGTTAGCTGTCCCCAGGTCAATCGCAATGTCACTGGTGAAAAAATCAAACATTCCCATGATATAGATTTCGGTTTAAAGGTGTTACATGTAAAGTGTAAGGTCAATTTAAGGCATAAACGCCAATTTCCCTAATTTAATTAATGTTTAAAGTGACGATGACCGGTAAATACCATGGCCATTTCATGCGCATCACAATAGTCAATAGAGTCTTGGTCTTTTACGGAACCTCCTGGTTGTATTACGGTTTTTACTCCTGCTAGGTTAGCTAATTCTACACAATCCGGAAACGGGAAGAAGGCATCTGATGCCATCACACTTCCGGACAATTCAAAACCAAAACTTTTTGCCTTTTCAATCGCTTGACGTAAGGCATCTACCCTAGACGTTTGACCTACTCCACTTGAAATCAAGCGATCTTCTGTTGCAAACACTATAGCATTAGACTTGGTGTGTTTGCAAATTTTATTGGCAAATAAAAGGGCTTTTTTCTCTGCTTCTGTTACTTGCTTTTTAGTTACACAAGTTAAATCTATTGTACTTTCTATCTTTAAATCTTTGTCTTGTTCGATTACACCGTGTAATAATGTTTTAAATGTTTTAGAAGGTAAGGCTATCGGTTTACGTACCAACACGATTCGATTTTTCTTTTCTTTTAATAGCGTTACAGCGGCTTCATCATAAGCAGGTGCAATGACTACTTCAAAAAATAATTTATGTAATTCTTGAGCCGTAGGTAAATCAATGGCAACATTCGTTATGATTACCCCTCCAAAAGCTGAAACCGGATCACACGCCAATGCTTTCAAGTAGGCTTCTTTTGCTGAAGGCGCAATAGCCACCCCACATGCATTGTTATGTTTAAGTATGGCAAATGTAGGGCCTTCTTGACTAAACTCATCTATTAATGAAACGGCAGCGTCTATATCCAACAAGTTATTGTAGGATAATTCTTTCCCATTTAATTTGTCAAACAACTCTTCTAGATTCCCATAAAATGTTCCTTCTTGATGAGGATTTTCCCCATATCGAAGCGTTTGTTTTGACTGAATGCTTTGTTTGAATCCTTTTGTTTTACCTTGCGCAAACCACTGATAAATGGCGGTATCGTAATGCGACGTAATATCAAATGCTTCTGCTGCGAATTGAAATCTATCAGCTAAATCAGTACATCCATTTTTCTCGAGTAATAGAGTATTCAACACCTCATATTGATTCTTACTCGCTAGAATCACAACATCTGAATGATTTTTAGCAGCCGCACGAATTAATGAAACACCACCAATATCTATTTTTTCAATAATCGCTTGCGCTTCTGCACCCGACGCTACAGTCTGTTCGAAAGGATATAAGTCAACAATCACCAAATCAATTTCCGGAATTTCATATTGCATTATCTCCGATTGGTCTTGTGCTAAAGAACGGCGGTTTAAAATACCTCCAAATACTTTCGGGTGTAAGGTTTTCACTCGTCCACCTAAGATCGAGGGATAACCGGTTAAATCTTCAACTGCGACAACCGGAATACCAAGACTCTCCATAAATTGTTGCGTTCCACCGGTAGAGTAAATGGTTACACCTTGTGCATGCAAGGTTTTTACCAGAACATCGAGTTTATCTTTATAAAAAACAGAAATTAATGCCGATTTGATTTTCTTTGAACTCATAGAAAGCTATTGTAGTATTAAATGGATATACGTGATTGTTGGATTTGTTCGTCTATAATGCGAGCGTAGTGTGCATATTCCAATGCATGTACTTTAGCCGCTATGGTTTCCGGTGTATCCTCCGGGGCTACCGGACAAGAGGCTTGAAAGACGATTGCCCCTTCATCATATTGTTCGTTAACGCGATGTATCGTAATCCCAGTAGATACAGCACCGGTAGCTTTTACAGCTTCATGTACTTTCATTCCATACATACCTTTACCACCAAACGATGGCAATAAGGCCGGATGAATATTCAACATATTGGGGAATGCTTGAACGAAATAAGAAGGTATTAACCATAAGAAGCCCGCTAAAATTACCCAATCTACCTTCAACTGTTTTAATTCCTCTACTAAAAGGGAAGAATCATAAAAATCCGCTCGGGTAAATACCGTACAGGGTATATTTAAATTTTTTGCTCGCTCGATTACATATGCATTTGGATTATTAGTAGCAATCAGTACAATTCGAACGTCCGTTCGATCCTTAAAATATTCAGCAATGGCTTGAACATTAGTACCGGAACCGGAAGCAAATAGAGCAATGTTTTGGGTTGCAGAGGCCTGCATGTGCTTGAATTAAGGGGCAAATATACAGTGCTTTCAGACGATTCCCAAGGTACTTTTCCGAGGAGATTTATATTTCTGATGAAAGAACGTAGATCAATTCGTAACTAATTGAATTTGTATGGATTAATAATCCATGAAAGCCTATATGTGGAAAAAACTACAATAAGACCATACTCCACACCCCCATCACCATCATCACTTTAGAAAACGCACTTAATCGACCAAAGTCGGAAGCAGTTTCAGCTTTCCATAAACCATACGTCCAAAAGAGTAGTGCAGGACCCAGCACTAAAATAAAATACCAAATTAATGCGGGCTGTAAGGTAAAAAAAGCTTTGATCAGATACCATCCAAACCCTATCAATAATCCAAACAAAACATATTTAGTATTTCGAATTCCAATTTCAATAGGTAATGTTTTACATCCATGTTGTTGATCTCCACGAATGTCTTCCATGTCTTTAATAATTTCTCGAATTAAGGATAAAATAAAGGCAAATAACGCATATAGCAACAAATAATCGGCAGCCGATGGATACAACCATACCCATTGATAGATAGTCCATCCGGTGAGAATAGCAATAGTAGTATTTCCAATCAAAGCGATACGTTTTAACCTATTGGCATAATACCAAAGGACAACTTGAACTCCAGCAACCATTAAAGATAGTTTCCAGTCTACCCAAAAGGCTAAAAATAAGGCTAAAAAATTAAACGTAAAATGTAAAATAATAGCGAGCCTTCGATGTATGATTCTACCTAGGACCACTCTTCCGGGCTTGTTAATCAAGTCAATTTTAACATCATAATAGTCATTAATTATATATCCTGCGGCAGCAGTAAAAATAGTTGCAAATGTTAAGAACCAAAACGATGGTTCCGGTAAATAAAATGATTCCTTTTGAAGCGAAGGAGTAACAATCATACTCCGAACCATCCCCATTGTAAAAGCGAGCACTACTAAATTTAGACCTCGAACTAAAGTCCAATAGGCAATCCCTATTCGAAGAAAACGATTTCGTTTTTTAGCCGTTATCATAACAACTTACCAAAGCTCCGGTGTCCATTTTCCTTGAACGCGCATCACTTTTTCAATCACATCCCGAACCGCACCACGACCACCCTCATACGGAGATATATAAGTACAATACGGAAGAATATCCGCAGCTGCATCTTTGGGACATGTGGGCATTCCTACTAAACGCAACATTTGTAAATCCGGAATATCATCCCCCATATATAAAATTTCAGATGTATTCAATTGATGTGTTTGACAATAAGAATCGAATACCTCTTTTTTATCTTTTACCCCTAAGAAAACATCTTGGATTCCCAAAAACGCTAATCGAGTTCGTACACTTTCATCCTTTCCACCGGAAATCACAAGAATATGATACCCCGCTTTCAGCGCCCGTTCTATAGCATACCCATCTCTTACATAAAATGTACGTACCTGTTCTCCGGTCCTAAACGCTTGTAATGTGCCATCCGTCAATACTCCATCTACATCTAGAATAAAGGTTCTAATCTGATCAAACGTTGCCATAGTTAAGAGATTTGAAAGCAAATTACATCTTTTTCTGAATGCTTTCAGTGAGTATTCGGTATATTTTTAGAATTTCAGGAAAAGGTGATAAAACTTCTAAATGCTTATCTATAGTAATTTGATCGTTACGTACAGCCGGCCCGGTTTGTGTCTGTTGGGGTCCATGTTGAAATGCTTTTTCAATGGCCTGTTGGACTAAGGGCTCTAATATCGATAAAGGAAAAGAATACTGTTCGGCTACTTTTGCCGTTAGCGTTAGTAAGTGGGTTATAAAATTAGACGATAAGACAGCCGCTGTATGAAGTGCTAATCGTTCTTCTGACGTACACGTTAGGGTTGTAATTGGTGTAGACTGAATCCAATTGTTAAGAGTATGGGGTAATTCCGTGTTTGACTCTAGGGCTACAGGAAACGTAGCCCAATCTATTGCAATCCCTTTACTCAACGATTGAATGGGATATACAACATGTTTTTTTTTCGCTTTCAATTGATCTATTGAAGTCGCACCACTGGAATGCAGGTGCCATGCTGTGGGATATAGTCGAGCGAAATTATTCGATTGATTTTCTATTTCTGTATCGGGAACAAAAAAAGCAATTCCATCAGGTGCTCGAGTTAATCGATTATTAGGGAGAACATGAGGACACAAAGCGATAAAATTTTGCTCCGATATATTATTTCTACTTACTACATACCATTGAACTGTCGATTGTTTTTCGAAAGCCTGAGCCCAATGCCATGCCATATTTCCGGTACCTACCATCAACCAATGTTCCATATACCTATAAAAAGACCCGCACTTGGCGGGTCCATATGTTTAGAAAATAAAGGTATTAATTTTTCTTATTAAAGAAATCGGCAACTATAAATTTCTCATCGTGCTGCGTCACATCTAAACCTTGCTTTTCTTCTTCTTCTGTTACACGTAAAGTAGTTACTTTATCCGTTATCCAAAGCAAGATATAAGAACCTACCAACGAATAGGCAATGACAATCAACATGCCTTGAAGATGTTTTATGAATAAAGTAGGATCTCCGGTAACCGTCCATCCTTGCTCCCCTTCTAATACTACACTGTTTACGGCATGGGAAGCAAATAATCCTGTTAACAACATACCGGTCATTCCTCCTACACCGTGACAAGGGAACACGTCTAATGTATCGTCAATGCCTGTCTTTTTCGTTAATAAGATAATGGCAAAAGTAGAAATGGTACTGGCAACCGTACCTATCACTAATGCATGCGATATCGTTACAAAACCTGCTGCAGGTGTAATAGCAACTAAACCTACGACAGCACCGATAGAAAAGCCCATGGCAGACGGTTTTTTCCCTCTCGCAACTTCTAAAAACATCCAACATATACCGGCTGCTGCAGCTGCCACATTTGTTGTTGCAAATGCCGTAGCG
Source organism: Cytophagaceae bacterium (assembly GCA_025455005.1). Classification (GTDB taxonomy): domain Bacteria; phylum Bacteroidota; class Bacteroidia; order Cytophagales; family Cytophagaceae; genus JALONH01. The sequence continues at coordinate 90,653 of JALONH010000001.1, read as the reverse complement.
GCTAATCCTCCGGAACCAACAGCAGAACCTGCGTTGAAGCCAAACCATCCAAACCACAATAAGCCTGTACCAATAAGAACATACGGTATATTATTAATAGTAGTATGTGTTCTTTCTTTTCGTTTTCCTAAGTAGAACGCCCCGGCTAAAGCTGCACAACCTGCAGATATGTGTACTACAGTACCTCCTGCAAAATCTAATACTCCCATCTTAAATAAGAACCCCTCCGGATGCCACGTCCAATGTGCTATAGGCGCGTAGATAAAAAGGGCAAATAATATCATAAATAATATTAAAGAAGTGAATCGTATACGTTCTGAAAAAGAACCGGTGAACAACGCTGGTGTAATCACGGCAAATTTTAATTGGAAAAACGCAAATAACACTAATGGAATGGTAGGTGCCAAGGACCAAGGTTGTCCATCTAACACACCCTTAAACATAGCAAACGTCATTGGGTTTCCAATAAAACCTCCGATGTCTTTGCCGAATGCTAAAGAAAATCCAACCGTAACCCACAACACTGATATAATTCCCATACAAACAAAACTTTGCAGCATCGTGGAAATGATATTTTTAGGGTTAACCATACCACCGTAAAAGAATGCTAGTCCGGGTGTCATAACCAATACCATTGCAGATGCGGTCAGCATCCAAGCTATATCCGCTTTATCCAATCCTTCTGTGACAACTGCTGAAGGAATATTTGGCATTAGTATCGCAATAACGCAGACCAATAAGAGAACTGCAAATGGCGCAAATCTTTGTAACATAAATGATTAATAGTTAAAAGGTTAGTTTTAGGTTTGGTTTTATCTACATTAGGTACTTCGTATTCATGGACGGTTATTTACACATGATTTATACAAAACTCTATTGTTTTTAGAAAAACCGGTTCAAAATTAATGGCATTTCGTCAGATAACAAGCCTAAAAGTAATATTTGTGTTAAAAATAGATTGAATTTGAGGCTATCTATAAAATAACAAAGTAAATCATGGATTAATACAATACCGAAAAATGAAACGTTCGATTAGAATTATAGAAATAAATAAGGACCTTACTTCTTAGTACGGATTATATATTTTTGCTTAACCTTCAAATGATACAATACTATCAAGACAATAGGATGTTGAATTAAAATAGTATTCTAAAGGTTTTTACCGACCTGAACAGATAAACCCATTGAAATAAATTTCGTACATAAGAACAAATGAAATCAATACCTACTTATCCATCGCTTTTGTTGCTACTTCTTATCTTTATTTGGAGAAGTACCTTAATTTCCGCACAACAACCCGGTGCGCCGGAAGCTAAAGGAATACAAATGGATGCGGCTACTTTTACAGAAGCCATTGATCATAGAAAAGACGTTTTCGTTTTTGATTTAAGAGATCTTGCGAGTTATCAAGCCGGACATCTTCGACGTGCTGTTTCCTTAACCGGATCCGCATCCTCTATTGCAAAAACGCTACGCAATCAATCAAAAGAAAGTGTACTCTTTATTTATTGTTCGAATGGCGCCTTATCAAAACAAGTAGCAGATATTCTTATGTCTGAAGGGTATACAGAAGTCACCTACATGGTTGGTGGGTTTGAAGAATGGAAAAAATTAGGGCTAACGAACTATGAATAACTTTACAAAATTCCCGCTTGCCTTAAATAAAAGAGGATTTCCTCTTCCGTTTCTTTTCTAAATACACTTCCCGGTTGCCAATCTATGGTGGCATACCACTGACGAACATCTTCTAATTGTAATTGATACCGTTGTGCTATCCAATCTATGGGGTCAGCATGATGATGTATTAAAGCGATGGATCGATGCAGTGCTAACACTATTTTATCGATAGTTGTAGAGGAAATGGATGACGTGTTAGCTATAGCTAATACAAAACAAGGCCATGGGGTAGGAACTTCGCCAACCCTTCTAATGATACCTTTTGTGATGTAAGGAGCTGTAGTAAACTTTTCCCATAAAAAATAATCGCTTTCACCTTTTGTTAAGGCTTCTAAGCCCCCATCTAAGTGTTGAACAATCTGAAACGATGCCGGTGTCGTAAGTTGTCGCTGCCAACGGTCTACTAATGCCATTAAATGAGATCCACTGCCCATGCGGGATATAGCGTAGTTGGTATGCTGATTGCTGATTTCCGAAACGGTGGACTGTTTACCGGTATGTATACCCCATAGTAAAGGGGATTGTACATAGACAGAATGTATAAAAAAGTTGCCCCCTTTATGCTTTGCCGCAACCGCTCCTTCACTTAGCAAAAGAGCCATATCTAAAGTGCCCTCCTCCAAACCTTGACACATGGCTCCTGTACCCCCTCTCACATCTGTCCAACGAATATCAATTCCTTGTGCAGCAAAATACCCTTCTTCCAATGCAATATGCCACGGCAGATTGAAATGCTCCGGAACCCCACCTACCTGAATCATTTACTTTACTTGATTATAAAATAAATACCGAATAGATAATTGTAGTATTCCGGCTCTAAATTTATCCAAATCTTTGCCTGTGGTAACTTCCATGGCTTGTTTACCTTGTTCACCATAAACTGAATTCAATAATGTAGCCTCGTTTATAGCATTATCAGAGGTATAATAATAAGAGGAAGTAAGTGGAATTAACCAATTCAATTGAATGTCCACATTATGAAAATAACCGGTTAATATAGAAGCGCCTGCACCTAACGACAAGTGCATTTGAAACATTTTAGAGTTTTCTAATTTATGTTCGTAACTGTAGTTTCTGGAAGTGCTGGAATATAGCTCTCCTAATGTGTAGTAGGAGGTAATCGAATCTTCCTCTGAAACTAGTTTTGATTTACCGGCTAGAGTAAATTGTAGCCCTCCGGTAACAAAATAGGGGCGATCAGGAATAATATAATACTTTGCCATTATCGGTAAGACAAATTGTACACTACGTATTTTAGCCAAAGCATCTATTTTGTATTGATAATAATCTCCATTCGAGCCGTCTAATGTACTTCTAAAATATCCTTTATTGGTTGCTCTAAAAAAATGTATTCCGGGCATAGCCAACACAGACCATTGATGCGACAATCTATACTGCGCTACACCATGAAACCCCATGTTGAATACTGCTTTAGAAGAATAATCGTAATTTAAAATTTCCGAATCACGATCGTTCAAGACAGCACCTGCTTGTTTTAATTGTCCAGATCGCAAAAACCCTAAACCGGGTGTGATACCCGCTCCGAAGCTATGCTGTGCCTTAGTTGTAAAGGGCAGACAAGCTATCAAGAATATGTATACTACAATACTTTTTTTCATAACATTATACCATTCTGTGGTGTACGAAAAGGATAAAAAAAGGTTGGAATGATATCACTCCAACCACTACAAATTCATACCCTCTCTTAATGGTGATGTCCACCTTCGCCATGTACATGACCATGGTCTATTTCTTCTTCAGTTGCAGGACGAATAGAAAGGATGGCTCCTGTAAAATGCAAATCTTTGCCTGCTAATGGGTGATTAAAATCCATAGTTACCGTGGTATCGTCAACCAGGACAACACGCCCTTCTAACATATTACCATCGCTATCCCGCATCGGTAAAACATTTCCTATTTCCAACACATCATCTTGTATTTTCCCTTCTACCATAAAAGCTTCTTTAGGAATAGGTACTATCGCCTCTTCATCCAATAATCCATACCCATCTTCTGCCGAAATGTTAAAGTCGAAGGTGTCGCCCACAGAAAGGTTTTCTATATTGCGTTCAAATTCTTCTAATAAGCCCCCAACCCCATATAAGAAGGTAAATGGATGGTCTTCTTTTACTATTTGTATGGTCTCTCCGGAGGAACTTAATTCGTAGGTCATACGAACGACTGTGTTTTTTGTAATCGTTGTCATATTTAGTTTATAATGTACTGCCAACCGTTGACAATAGGACAAAAATACGAGTATTTAAGCTATAAATACTGCTTTTTTTAACTTCTCCTTCAAAAAGTGCTTAAAATACATTTTTTATATTGACATATGTCGTTTTATAGAAGAGGAGATTATTTTAATATTAACCTTTCATTTAACCTATTTAAATATGGAACATAATGTATATGATGTATTTATTGTAGATCGTGACATCGCGCATGCGGCCTCTATACGAGACCATATGCATACACACAAACAATGTCGTTTTCATTTGTATTCCAACGCTGAAGATTGTTTGAACCAAATGCATGTCAAACCGGCATTGGTATTTTTAGATTATGAATTACAACCCAACGATACAAGTTATCAATCAACCGAAATTTTAAAAAAAATAAAAGCTTCAAGTCCCGGCACAGAAGTCGTATTATTTACCGGATTTGAAACAGTAGAAGTTATCAAGGACACCTTACATCACGGTGCATATGATTATTTTGTAAAGGATCATTTGTCCCATGTGAAAGCAGAACTTTTGATAGAACGCTTATTAGATGTATATGAATCCCGAGATGAGTTTCATAAATTTAAAAAATACACACGTATACTTATTGGTGGACTATTAATATTCTCCATAGCAATAGTCGTACTTTATATCATTGGTTGGATTACGGATAATGTTGGTGGTTGGATGTTTTAATAAATTCGTCTAATTTAAATTACCATTCGCCGAAATAAATGTTTTGATAACTTTTCATTGAGTACTTTGATTTAACCTTATCAACAACTTAACGAAATTTTATGAAACGAATTTTATGTAGCCTAGCAGCTGTAATACTCGGGATGAGTGTTAGTTTTGCCCAATGTGGGAACGTTATCGAATCCACTCACGAAACATTAGTAGTAACCTCTAATGGTAATTTTGTAACCACAAGCGGTAGTGGGACGGATTGTCTTGACTTAGACAAAGACGGCGTACCAAATGCAAAAGACAAATGTCCGGATTTAGCCGGTGTTCTTGAAAATGGAGGTTGTCCAGCGGATGCCGACCAAGATGGCATTTACGATTCGGAAGATACTTGTCCTCAATTAGCCGGTGTAAAAGAAAACATGGGTTGTCCTGCCGATACCGATAAGGATGGTGTCTATGATGCAGACGATTCTTGTCCTCAAGTTGCCGGCGTTAAAGATAACATGGGTTGTCCTGCCGATAGTGATAAAGACGGTGTCTATGACATTGACGATAAATGTCCTCAGCTAGCCGGTCTAAAAGAATTAGCTGGTTGTCCATCGGATAAAGATGGCGATGGTGTATATGATTCCATGGATAAATGCCCGGATGTTGCAGGTTTGATGGAAAATAAAGGTTGTCCAAATGTAAATGAGACGACTAAAAAAGCATTAACGAAAGCGTTATATGGTGTACAATTCGAAACCGGAAGTGCTATCATCAAGAAAACTTCTTATACAACGTTAGATGCGGTTGTTAAAGCCATGAAAGAAGATTCTAGTTTTGATATATCCATTAATGGACATACTGATAATACTGGAAATTATGACAAAAATGTTGCTTTATCTAAAGCGCGTGCCCAAGCCACCAAAGATTATTTAGTATCTAAAGGTATAGATCCTGCAAGAATTATAAGTGTGCAAGGTTTTGGTCCGGATAAACCCGTTGCTGACAATGCTACTCCTGAAGGAAGAACCAAAAACCGCCGCGTAGAATTTGTGGTGAGCTATTAATATAGTCCGTTGTAATATAGAACTATTCTAAAGGGGGCAAAAGCCCCCTTTTTTCATGTGTGAACCGATGAAAATAATCGTTTTTTTAACGATATTTAGAGCCTAAAATCTCATCCGAATCCATGCTGGCTAAGTTAGAAGCGTTGAAAAAACAATTAGATGGAGCATTACATGTAGATGTAACCATGCGTACCTTATACGCAACAGATGCTTCAGTGTACCGAGAATTACCTTTAGCAGTAGCAATACCTACTTCTGAAAAAGATATTCAAACTTTAATTTCATTTGCCAATACACATAAAGTTGGCATCATTCCTAGAACAGCAGGAACTTCTCTTGCTGGTCAAGTAGTGGGAAAAGGTATTGTCGTAGATGTTTCTAAATATTGGAATAAAATTTTAGAAGTAAATATTGAAGAAAAATGGGTTCGTATTCAACCCGGTGTTGTTCTTGATGAATTAAATAAATACTTAGCATCCTATAATTTATTTTTTGGTCCGGAAACCTCTACTTCCAGTCGTTGTATGCTCGGTGGTATGGTTGGAAATAATTCTTGCGGTTCTCATTCTGTTATTTATGGTACTACAAGAGATCATCTTTTAGAAGTGAAAGGCTATTTAAGTGATGGCTCACCGGTTCACTTCCATGCTTTATCTGAAACCGAATATCTAGCGAAACAACAACTTCCGACGTTAGAAGGCAACATCTATCAATACTTAGATCGAATTTTAAAAGATACTGAGAACCAAAAAGAAATTCGGAGAGAATTTCCTAAGCCTAGTATTAATCGTAGAAACACCGGTTATGCCATCGATGTTCTCTTAGAGTCTGCTCCTTTTACTGAAGGAAAACCGGCATTCAATATGTGTAAACTTATTGCCGGTTCAGAAGGTACGTTGTGTTTCATGACAGAACTGAAACTTAATTTGGTAGATGCACCTCCTAAAGAAAAAGCGGTAGTAGCGGTACATCTAAATAGCATATCTGAAGCGACTCGTGCCAACCTTATTGCTTTATCACACCGTCCCGGTGCAGTAGAATTACTGGATGATATTGTGTTGCAATGCACTAAAAGCAGCATCGAACATTCAAAAAATAGATTCTTTGTGCAAGGAGATCCGGGAGCTCTATTGATAGTGGAATGGGCTAGGGAAACCCGAGCGGAAATCGAGCACCTCGCTCATCAAATGGAAAAAGATATGCGGGCTGCGGGTTACGGTTACCACTTTCCCATTTTATGGGGGAATGATATCAATAAAGTTTGGGCCATTCGCAAAGCCGGACTTGGATTACTCGGTAACATCCCGGGAGATATGAAAGGAGCCGCCTGCATAGAAGATACTGCCGTTGATGTACACGACCAACCGGCTTTCATAGATGAGTTTCAAGAAATTCTTAAGAAGCATCAATCTGAATGTGTGTTTTATGCACATATAGGTGATGGAGAGTTACACCTGCGTCCTGTGATGAACCTAAAGGAGGAAAAAGACCGTCAGTTGATGTTTACCATGACCGATGAGGTAGCCGATTTAGTTAAGAAATACAGAGGTTCTTTAAGTGGTGAACATGGTGACGGAAGAGTGCGCGCTCCATTTGTGAAAAAAATGATTGGAGAAAAAAATTACCATTTAATCTGTGAATTAAAAAAAGTATGGGATCCCAATGACATCTTAAATCCCAACAAAATAGTAAATGCTCCCCCAATGTTAGAAAGCTTACGTTATGACTCCGGTCAACAAACCAATGCTTTCAAAACAACCTTTGATTTTAGTAAATCTCAAGGGATTTTACGTATGGCTGAACAATGTAATGGGGCCGGAGATTGTAGAAAGTCTTCCATCATTGGAGGAACGATGTGTCCTAGTTTTCAAGCTACAAAAAATGAAAAAGATACAACACGTGCACGTGCCAATATTTTACGTGAATTTTTAACCCGTTCAACTAAAGTCAACAAATTTGATCATAAAGAAATTTATGAAGTAATGGATTTGTGTCTTTCTTGTAAAGGATGTACCGCTGAATGCCCTTCTAACGTTGATGTTTCTACTTTAAAAGCAGAGTTCTTACAACAATATTATGATGCTAATGGAGTTCCCTTCCGAAGTAAATTAATTGCCAACTTTGCTAAAGCGAATGCTATCAATAGTCATATTCCTAGAATTGCTAACTTCATAACAGAGAACCCTTTTACAGGTGGACTATTAAAAAGAGTGTTAGGTATTGCACCTCAACGTCCTTTACCAACGCTTTCTCCTCAAACACTTCGGAAGTGGGCGACAAAAAATCCGGAATTATTAAAACCAAAAGACCCTTCTACTATTAAAGGTAAAGTGTTTTTATTCTGTGATGAATATACCAACTATAATGAAGCTCATATAGGACAGAAAACCATTCTTTTACTAGAACGATTAGGTTATGAAGTAGTGCTTCCGCAACACTTAGAAAGTGCTCGTACTTATTTGTCTAAAGGCCTGGTGCGTGCTGCTCAAAAAATAGCCAAACAAAACGTTCTGCTGTTAAAAGACCTGATTTCAGATGCAACACCATTGATAGGTATTGAGCCCTCCGCTATTTTGAGTTTTAGAGATGAATATCCCAAGTTAGTAGGAGATGAATTAAAACCGGCTGCAGAGCAGTTAGCTAAGGATTGTCTACTGATAGATGAATTCATTTCAAGAGAAATAGATAAAGGGAATATTACCACTGAACATTTTACCCGAGCACACAAAAAAGTAAAATTACATGGACATTGCCATCAAAAAGCCTTGTCTTCAATCAGTCATTCTCAAAAGATGTTAAGTCTTCCTCCTAATTATAAGGTAGAAGTGATACCATCCGGATGTTGTGGTATGGCAGGATCCTTTGGATACGAAAAAGAACATTACGATCTATCGTTAAAAATAGGAGAGCTTGTTTTGTTTCCGGCTGTTCGAAAAGCGGATGCCGAAACACTTTTAGCCGCTCCGGGGACCAGTTGTCGTCACCAAATTAAAGACGGCACCGGTAGAGTAGCCAAACATACTGTGGAGATTTTATATGAAGCGTTAACATAAAAAAAAGCCTTAGTTTTCTAAGGCTTTTTTTCTCATTAATTCCAAGATTACGTTTATTTTTTAATAATCAGTTTGCCTTGTGACAATTCAAACATCATGTCATAAAACTTAAGTACCCCTTCAAATTCTTCTTTTGTAAAAGACTGTTTTTTAAAGTTGCGTACAACCGTAATAGTTACCGTATTTCCTGTATATTTTAAAGTAGATTGCAATTCAACAAAATCATTACTAAAAGTTACATTGTATTTACTCAACTCCTCCGTTGAAGCAAGTTTATAACCATCCGGAATAGTAAATGTAATTTGAATTGTTTTGTTGGATGCCAAGTCTAACATACCTCCATAACTTCTAATTCTTTGGTCTTCAATAAAACGGGTATAATTGCCCAGTAATAAACCAATTTTAACAACATAACCATTACCCACTTTACTAATAGCATCTTCCATTATAAACGATTCTTCAATTTCAAAAGAAGGAATAGAAGGAATCATCCCATTTTGTGTAATTTTCCATGACTTAAGCGCTTCTACATTGTCATAATTGTTTTTCAATTCTTCCTCATACCGTTCATGTAGCCCTTTATAATACTTAGCTAAGGCTTCCTTATCTTTTTGACGTTTTTCCTGTGCATACGCTTTTGTATAGCCATTATACATGGTGGAAGAGTCAATTGTATTCATATTTAAAAAATCTAATTGAGCTAAGTTGAAATAAACGTTATAGTAATCCGGAATAAAAAGAGCGTTAAACCCATTGGTACTTGTTAAGACACGGGAACAAGTCATCACCGGCTCCTCTTCTAAATCTATGGTAACAGAAACACTTTCTTTTAACGTATTTTCTAAATAATGTCGTTTAGGTAGTTCAATCGTACTTACAGTTAATTCTTCCGGTTTTAACTTGGTAGTATAATTTTTAATCATATATCCTTTTTGACCTTGAAAACTATTGGTTACTTGTCCATACTGCATATAATAAACCGGTAAGGTCATGTAGTTATCTTTATAGCGTATACCCCAATTTATTTCTCTTGGGCTTATTGCTTCAGTTAAAGGCAAACTTTTATTGTCAGAAGTTACAAAAATATCTGAGCTTTGTTTAAAGTACGCAATGATGTGGTGCATGACCATCACAAAATATATGTCTCCATCCGTTGAAACATAAGAATCATACATTGAATAATTAATTTCATTAATCGTTTTATATCGAAGGTAATACCAGCATAATTCTATCATTTTGTCCGGATCCTTAGCATACGATGTGTTCTTCGCTTTTACTTCAGAAATAATAATGGAAGCCGTTTTCTTAGAGTATTTAACTAGATTTACTTGGTTTTTAAATTCCGTAAATAACTTTTTTATTTCTTTTTCCGTAACGGGGCCAAATTCTTTTTTCGAATCATCTGCTGGTGGAATGACATAACGAACAGACGATTTAGTGTTGGAGACTACAAACTTAACATGTGGTATAAAACACTCCCTTTGTAGCTTCCAATCGAATCCTACTTTTTTACATAATGTATCACTTACATAGTACTCCTTTTCCAGATTGCCCTCCCGTACTACCTTCAATGCTGGAGCACCTAAAACCGAATTATGGTAAATATAAAATTTCTCTTTCTCTACATTAATCCTAATCTTATTGATGACAATAGGGAAATCACCATTCATATACACACGAGTGAAAGGGGCTACCGTACCATAATATTCAAATCGGTTAATCGTAGTATATTCTATGATGTCTCCGGGTTCTAAATCCGGTAAAGCGAACTTATAGTAGCTGCTGTTAAATGAAATATTCGAACGGAAATAATTGGGAATAGAAACATTCTCCTTTTCTTCAATTCCATCCGAATACGAAAAGACTTTCTTTGAATTATCCGGCTTAATAATATTTAAAACAAACACGTCATTATCACTACTTTTTGTAGTATAAAAAGTGGAGTATTTATTCACTGCATTTTTATCCGATAAAAAAATTCTGGAAAATTTCTTCTCTGTAATAATAGATTTAGATCCGGATACTGAAAAGCTATATTCATTTAATAATTCTAAAATAACTACAGATTCATCTTTAAATTCTTTTGGAACAGAATTCGACTGGGCGAAAGATGCTTGTATACTTAAAATACAAACAATAAGGGATACTGCTAATCTCATAGGAAAAACGTCTTATTTTGTAAGGATAATTTGATTCGTATAGGCTCTTTTTAATTGTTTTTGAATGGCTATCCATTCTTTTATATTTTCTTTAGGAATGATACCGGTAGGGAACTCATATATTTTAGTATATTCTATGGTGTTGTTCACTAATTTATATTCAATTTTAATAGTACAATAGCTGGTTTGAACAGCGTAGGTTTCCGGCATTTCTTTCACTTTATATCCATTCGGCACAGTAAACTTTGTAGTCATTCTATAATCTACTGTTTCGTCAAAGGTCATATCTAAATACGCTACAGTATCTTTTAAAACTTTATGAAAATAGGGATCGTATTCTAGATTAATATATAATTCCTTACCATCTGTTATAACTTGATTACTGAGTGTGTAGGTAACGTTTACCGTTAAGGGTATCTCTCTATTTTCTAAATCTGAATTAGAAGCACTCAATACATCTAAATTGGCATTTGATTTATTATACATTTTTCTAAAAAAATCTTTTTGATCTTCTGATTTTGCATAATGGTATCTTCTCAAATAATAATTTTTCATATCTCCATATGCTGCAAACTTTGTAGTGCCGTTCAAATTATTTTCTTTCAAAATAAGTTGAGAAACCTCTTCATAACGAGAAGTAGAGGCTTTTTCAAGTGGTATTTGAGTGATTTTGTAGGTATCTCCCATTTCTACCAGTACTTTTCTTCCTTGAATTCTAAAAGCATTCTCTCCAAATGCTGCGTACGATTCTGTACAATCTAAAAAATATTCTTTGCCTTTAAATTCTAAATAGGCAATGGCATGGTTAAAATTACCTAAATACGGAATGGTACAATCATACGGACTAAAATTGGTGTGAATCCAAACAAACTTGGCTTCATACCCTGCCAATTGCAACATTCTGCTGACTAAATTGGCAACTCCCTTACAATCTCCATATTTCTTTTCTAATACTTCTTGAGCTGACATGGGCTTATAACCGGCTATGCCGTATTCAAATGCTATATAGCGTATGTTATCTTGAACCCAATAATAAATGGATTTTATTTTATCTTCATCACTTGTTTTACCTTTAATGATTTCTTCTACTTTTGGTTTTAAAGGTGTATCGTCATTGTCCACTTCTGAATTGAGTTGATGAAGAAAAGCATAAAAATCATCAAACGTTTCAAATCCTTTTTTACTCACTCCTTTAAAAGCGTATTTTTTTACGACTAATATTAAATGGGGAAAATTCATACTATAACCGGTGCTGCCATATCCAACTGTAATACCGGGAGGCAGATTTTCCATAGTAAATGTATAGGTTGTCATTTTTGTTTTAGGATCCGTCACAGTAGACTCCAATACTTTACCTTTATCAAAATTGATTTTATGAATACCAATCGACACGCCTTCCGGAACTTTAATAGTTATCGTACTTTTCTCTGTTGGCTGTTGTTTGTGAAAAAAAAGCGCATCAAAAAACGTATGATCTTTGTAGGACTCTTTAATTTCTGATCTTAATTGATCCCCTTTTGTTCTTAAAATAAACGAAGCGATTTTTAAACGTACATCACTATGAAAAATCCCATCCGATTCATAGGCTTTATCGTACACAGGCGTGTAATTGGTGACAAAATTCTTTCCGGTTTTTGTAGAAAAAACTATTGACTCGATTTCAGTAAAGGAATCATACGATTCTATTTCGGTATGCTCCACAGAATTCATTAAAGACAAGTAATCTGTTATTCGGTTGTTTTTAATCGAAAGTTGAGGTTCCCCTGACTTCGTAGAAGACGTAACGGAATAAGTAATTTCCTGAGAACTGTTTTCTACATAAACATCTTGATCCGGATATTTTTTCTTAATGTTATCTGCTTTTACTTTTGAGTCGCTTGGCGTTTGAGCAGAGGCTATAGAAACTATTAAAAAGCACGCTATAGCAGAACGTAAAATATTATACATATTAGATAAAATAGAGAATGAAAGCGGTGTCTATTAAAAATAGCTACCAAAACATTTGAATGTACGAATATTAGAAATTATGGATACAAAAAACTAGTTAAAACCGGTTTTTTTTATGGTAATTCTTGATATAATACTTCGAGTACCGTTTGGCCAACTGCTTTTAGAGTGTTTTTGTCTATGATTTGTATAGCATCTTGATGGGTGTGCCAATACGCTCCAAAATACCCTCCTGTTTCCGGAGCGTATTGTATAATATCAATCATAGGGATGTGCCCATTCTCATTTACAAAATGATGGTCGTCTATTATTTCAGGACTTAATTTATTAACAAAATACATCGAATACCCCAAACGACCGGCTGTGGACCAGACTCTCTCCACTACAGATGGTGCGTATTTCATGGAAGTTCCCTCTTTTGCAAATTGAGCATCTTTAGCACCTACCATGTCTAATAAAATACCATAATATGCTTTATAGGAACCTATGTGTTTTCGATCACTCCAATATTGCGAACCTAAACACCAGCTGGTAGCGTACCGTGTCCCTTCATGAAAAGAGGGTTCGCCATAATCTTCTCCATCAAATAATATTAAATCTACCCCTATATCCGGTGGGATTTTAGCGGTATGTAAACTGCGTGCCAATTCCATAATGACGCCCACGCCGCTTGCACCATCATTAGCCCCGTCTATTGGTCTGTTAGGATGAATCGAATCTTGGTCAGCAAATGGCCTGGAATCCCAATGTGCCGCTACGATGACACGTTTAGCTGCTTTTGTATTATAGGAGGCAATGATATTTTTAAGTTGTAATTGCGTTCCATCAAATGCCTTGGCTGTAAATTCTTGTTTGTACGTCCAAGATCCATGAGCATTGAAAAAATCAACCAAATATTGCCCGCACTTTTTGTGTGCTGAAGTATTAGGTACTCTTGGCCCAAAGGCTACTTGCCGCTGAATATACGCATAGGCAGAATCGGCATTAAACGTAGGCACCTCTACTTTCCGAACTTCGGTTGCCTCCACAACATTTTTCTCTGTCGGCTTTTTAACTTCTTTAGAACAAGCTGCCGTCAAGAGGAATACGCCACTTATCAGCACTATACAATTACTCTTCATATGCCCAATCAATTCCATGTTTCATGTCTTTAATAGCTAATCCCTGTTGTTTAAAATACAATCGTATTTGATCTACTTTTGCATACTCTTTTGCTTCTTTAGCTTCTTTGTATAAGTCTAACAAGGCCAGAATTAAGCCCTCTGCATTGACGTCTTCCTCCTCTATTAGTCCTAACACCTCTTGAATAATAGTAGTCGTTTGTTTAACTAGCTTATGGAATGTTTCTTCTCGAATAGCCCCTGTCGACTTTTGTTTTAAGAAGAATAGATTTATTTTTTTCTGTAATTGAAAAAAAGAAGCCAGGGTAATCGCAGTATTAAAATCGTCTAATAAACCTTTATACAAATCATCTACAGCCTTAGAGATTTCATCATCCAACGCTGTATCTATTTCAGAAGGTTCGTATTGGAGGGACCGCAACATTTTTAATCCATTCATTACTTTTTTATAGGCCTTGGAAGCGGCTTTCAACGCATCGTTAGAGAAATCGAGTGTACTTCGATAATGCGCTTGAAGCATAAAAAATCGGATGGTCATGGGAGAATATCCTTGATCTAATAAATTATGCTTGCCGGAAAATAATTCCTCTAAGGTAATATAATTACCTAAGGACTTACCCATCTTTTGACCATTGATGGTAATCATGTTATTATGTAACCAATACTTAGCGGGCTCTTTTGAAGTAGCTGCTTTAGATTGAGCAATTTCGCATTCATGATGGGGGAACAATAAATCCATTCCGCCACCGTGAATATCAAACGTATCTCCCAAGTATTTCGTGCTCATCGCCGTACATTCTAAATGCCATCCCGGAAATCCATTTCCCCAAGGAGATTGCCATTGCATAATATGTTCCGGTGCGGCTTGTTTCCACAATGCAAAATCGGCTGAATTTTTTTTGGTCTCCTGACCATCTAAGGCTCTGGATCCACTCATTAAATCCTCTACAATTCTACCGGATAGGTGCCCATAAGCATGTTTATCCGCCAAAAACTTTTCTATATCGAAATAAACAGAACCTTTATTTTCATACGCATAGCCTGCTTTGACTATATTTTTAATCAATTGAATTTGTTCCGGAATATGGCCGGAAGCAGTAGGTTCTATACTGGGAGGCAACACATTCAGCTGCCGCATACAACGTCTATAGTATTCCGTGTACCGTTGGACTACCTCCATCGGTTCTAAGCGTTCTAATTTTGCTTTCTTCGCAATTTTATCTTCACCCTCGTCGGCATCTTGCTCAAGGTGACCAACATCCGTTATATTTCGGACATACCGTACTTTATATCCTAAATGTTGTAATAAGCGAAATACAATATCAAACGTAATAGCTCCACGCGCATGACCTAGATGGGCCTCTCCATATACCGTAGGTCCACATACATACATTCCTACGTGTGGTGGAGTGATTGGCTGGAACTCTTCTTTGGACCGGGTTAGTGTATTATAGACCGTTAAGGATGGGATAGGCATATCTAATTTTGTTTTACATATCCTGCTAAGACAGGAAAGTGATCCGTATATCGAACGGATTTGAAGGTGTTAAAATACTCAATTTTTAAGGATTCAGAATAAAACTGATGATCAATTCTTAAAAAAGGTATAGGGCCATTGTAGGTTATTCCTAAACCTTTCCCTTTAGACTCGAATGCATTCGTTAAGATATCGGATAATTGCTCGTAGGTATAACTAAGCGGAATATCGTTAATGTCCCCTGTAACTATTACAGGATATGACGTAGACTGTATGTGTTGACATAATACATCTACTTGTTTGCTTCTATACATAGCACCTTTCTTAAATTGCTTTAAGGCTGTTTTTAACTCGGATTGAAATTTAGGACTATCCCCTGAGTGTTCTGCTAACGCTTCATCGTTGATACTCATCGATTGAAGATGTATATTATATATTCGTATGGTATCTCCTTGAAAAAGTATATCAGCATAAATAATTTGATTTCCACCTCTTGGTGTAGGTAATGTCACTTTTCCGGAACTTATTATTTTTAATTTACTAAAAAGAATCACACCAAAATCCGCCCCTATTGCATTCTGCATCATATCTCCTTTTACCCTATAAGGATATATTTTATTTAATGCCTTATACGTATTAAACAATTTGTCTTTAGGATCGCTATAGAACTCTTGTAAACAGATAACATCTGCCGGACTTTCTTTTAAAAACTGTAGAATGGCTTTGCTGGATGAAAAATCTTCATCTGCCAAATGATCATAGACATTAAATACGCGAACATTATAATTTAATACCTTTAATTGATCCGTATTCATAGCACTCATGCTATGCCACGTAAGGATTCTTTTTATCAAGGAAAATGAGAATAGTAAAAATAATAGTAACACCCCTACTTTCCACCATTGCTTTTTCATTAAAAAAAAGAAAAATAATAGAATATTCAATAGAATTAGAAATGGAATAGCCAATGGAATAAATGCTATTGGCCAAAAAGTATGTGGCGGTACCTCTATACTACTGTATAATAGGACGTTTAGTAAGATAAACCAACTCCAAGGGCGAAATAAAAAAGACCAACGGACCAACATGGGACTGCAAATATACATACCTGCCAGGAATAATGGATAGAGTACCTATACTATTCATAGGTTAAGTATGTTAATCCCCTATTAAAATTTGTTTAATTCTTTTACAATCTCTATATTTGCATTGTTGAGTTTAAGAATTATTCGATAGAAAGAGGGGACTGAGTCCCCTCTTTTGTTTATTGGAAATGTCAAATCAAGAGCAGTCATTAGAGAAAATAGTAGAAGAATTACTGGCAGAACGTCCGGAGTTCTTTTTAGTAGAGTTGTCGCTTACAGGTCCGGTAAATAGAAAGAAAATTACTCTATTCTTAGATAAAGATACCGGTATCACGATTGATGAATGCGGAATCATAAGTCAGGCTCTAGACGAAAAAATAGAAGCCGCAGTTTTGTTTTCCGGTGCCTACACCATTGAAGTGTCCTCTCCTGGTATGGATAGCTCGTTAAAAGTAGTCCGTCAATATCGAAGGAGAATAGGACAACGCTTACATCTTTTGACCACCTCAGGAGTGGAGCACAAAGTCGTTCTTAAAGCAGTGTATGAGGAATGTATCGTGGTAGAAAATTTACCGGTAGTCTCAAAAAAAACAAATAAAAAACAGGAAGAAGGGCCTGTTGAAACGTTTACCCTTCCATATACAGAAATAAAAAAATGTCACTTAATCGTATCGTTTAAATAAAATGGATACCGCTACATTAATAGAATCGTTTGCAGAATTTGCTAAATTCAAAAACATCGACCGCCCTACAATGATGCGCATTGTAGAAGATGTATTCCGTACTATGGTGCGTAAAAAATTTGGAACAGATGAAAATTTTGACATCATTATCAACGTAGACAAAGGAGATTTGGAAGTATGGTGGATGCGGGAGATTGTATCAGATGATTTTGCAGAAGACAGTTTTGATTATGATCCGGTAAAACATATTTCCCTTACCGATGCACAAAAAATAGAAAAGGATTTTGAAGAAGGGGAAGAGTTTGCTTCGGAAGTGAAATTGGAAGATTTTGGCCGTAGAATGGTACAAACCGCTCGTCAAACTCTAATTCAAAAAGTTAAAGATTTAGAGAAAGATAATTTATTCCAAAAGTATAAAGATATAGTAGGGGAAATCATTACCGGTGAAGTTTACCAAGTAATGAACAAAGAAGTATTATTAGTAGATGCTGAAGGAAATGAATTAATTCTTCCTAAAGGAGAGCAAATACCTAAAGACCGCTTCCGCAAAGGGGATTCTATTCGTGCTATTGTTCATCGTGTAGAAATGCACAATGGCAATCCTAAAATAATTTTATCCAGAACAGCTCCTAAATTTTTAGAACGTTTATTTGAAATGGAAGTTCCGGAAGTTTACGACGGTTTAATTTCTATAAGAAGAATTGTAAGGGAACCAGGCGAAAGAGCAAAAGTAGCAGTAGAATCTTACGACGACCGTATCGACCCGGTTGGTGCTTGTGTAGGTATGAAGGGTTCTCGCATTCATAGCATAGTTCGTGAATTAGAAAACGAAAACATAGACGTTATCAATTTTACTGAAAATACAGATTTATTTATCTCTCGTGCTCTAAGCCCTGCAAAAATCAGTTCGATAAAAGTGGAAAACGACAAAGGAAGAGCCTCTGTATTTCTAAAACCGGATCAAGTATCATTAGCTATTGGTAAAGGGGGCCAAAATATAAAATTGGCAAGTAAGCTAGTAGGTTTAGAAATCGATGTCTTCCGTGAACTAACAGGTACAGAAGATGAAGAAGATGTGGATTTATACGAATTCACAGACGAATTGGAAGATTGGATCATCGAAGAATTAAAACGTATCGGTTTAGATACAGCGAAGAGTGTTTTAGCACTATCTAAAGAAGATTTAGTTCGTAGAACTGAACTAGAAGAAGAGACGGTTGAAGATTTATTACAAGTATTAAAACAAGAGTTTGAATAAAATAACTGCTGAGATAGTACAACTAAACTAGTGGTGAAATAATAAAAGCAGTATTCAATGGCTGAAGAAAAATTAATGCGATTAAGTCAAGTAGCTCGTAAGTTAAATGTTGGTATTACTAGCATTGTGGAACACTTATCTGCTAAAGGCTTTGAAGTGGAAAGCAATCCGAATTCTAAGATAACGGATGAAATGTTAACCATTTTATCTAAGGAGTTTGACAACTTTGCTCAGGAAAAAAATAAAGCTTCCGGACTTACCATTGGTAAAAAACATATGGGTGACGTAGTCATCGATACTACTAAAGTGGATACCAAAAAAGACGCTGAAGAGGAAGAAGAAATTATCATTAAAAACGTTGCACCTAGTGTAGCGGAACCTGTGGTATCAAAACCGGCAGAGATTCCGGACCCGGAGCCGGTAATTGTCCCAGAAACACCGGTACAGGAAGAAACGCCAGAAGCTACCGGAAAAGTAAAACTTCAAGGTTTAAATGTATTAGGCAAAATTGAATTGCCCGCTGATAAGTCAAAGAGTTCAAAAAAATCAACAGAGACTAAACCTACAGAAAAAGTAGAGACTAAAGAAAAGCCGATTAAAGATACTACACCTAATGAAGAAACGCCAAAAGCATTAGTTGAAGAAGTAATTACTCCGGTTGCACCTATACAAGAAGAGATCCTAGTTGCTCCAAGTACTCCCGTTATTGAGGATGTAGTCCCAGAATCCGTAATCAAAGCGGAAGCAGATAAATTACAAGGTCTTAAAGTATTAGGTAAAATAGAACTTCCAACAGAGAAGAAAAAGGAGCCTACTCGTGTAGCTTCATCTGACGATAAGGATAAAAAGAATAAACGTAAACGTAAGCGAATGACCTCCGGTGGTGGAACACCAGTACCGGTTCAACCCAATACAGGTGGCGCTACGGGCGGACAGCATAGTGGGAACAGAGGTCCAAGACCGGATAATAGAAATAACAATAACAAAAAAGATTTCAAGAAGCCACAGGAAAAGCAAGAACTGAGCGACAAAGAAATTCAAGATAAAATTAAAGCGACGATGGCAAAACTTTCCGGAACAGGAAAGAGTAGCCCGGTAAGTAGAGCCAAATATAGAAAAGACAAACGTTCCTCTGCTGCTGAAGCTGAAGAAGAACGTTTACTTCAAGAACAAGAAGACGCTAGAATATTAAAAGTAACAGAATTTATTTCTGCAAGTGATCTGGCTTCTCTAATGGAAGTATCTGTAAATGATGTTATCTCAAAATGTTTGATGATGGGAATGTTCGTTTCCATTAACCAACGTTTGGATGCAGAAGCGATAACCATTATTGCGGATGAATTTGGATACGATGTTAGCTTCCAAACTGTAACAGAAGATGAAGATGCACAAGAAGAGGAAGCGGATGAGCCGGATTCACTGGTTGAACGCGCTCCTATTGTGACCATCATGGGACACGTTGATCATGGTAAAACCTCTTTATTAGATTATATTCGTCGCACTAAAATTGCCGCCGGTGAAGCCGGAGGTATCACTCAGCACGTAGGAGCTTACAATGTTGTGACGGATTCCGGAAAGCCTATTACTTTTTTAGATACACCGGGTCACGAAGCTTTTACAGCCATGCGGGCACGGGGAGCCAAAATAACAGATATCGTAATTATCGTTGTTGCTGCGGATGATGGGGTGATGCCTCAAACAAGAGAAGCCATTAACCATGCTCGAGTAGCCGGGGTACCTATTATCATTGCTATTAATAAAATAGACAAGCCAGGAGCGAATACCGATCGAATCAAAGAAGAATTATCTAAAGAAAATATTCTAGTTGAAGATTGGGGAGGTAAATACCAATGCCAACCCATTTCTGCTAAACAAGGTACCGGTATTACGGAGTTATTGGAAAAAGTATTACTAGAAGCCGAATTATTAGAGCTTAAAGCCAATCCGGATAAACAAGCTGTTGGTGCGGTCATTGAAGCTTCATTAGATAAAGGAAGAGGATTTACTGCAAACATTTTAGTCCAAGCCGGTACATTGAGCATTGGGGATATCGTGCTGGCAGGAGCACATTTTGGTAAGGTAAAAGCCATGTTGGATCATTTAGGCAATCGCTTAAAAACAGCAGGTCCTTCTATGCCGGTTCAATTATTAGGATTAAACGGAGCACCTCAAGCCGGAGATAAATTTCAAGTAATGGAAACGGAGCGGGAAGCTCGCGAGATCGCAACCAAACGCGAACAGTTAATTCGTGAACAATCCTTGCGTACGAAGAAACACATTACGTTGGATGAAATCGGTCGTCGATTGGCAATTGGTAATTTCAAAGAACTTAACGTCATCGTTAAAGGGGATGTGGATGGTTCTGTTGAGGCCTTATCCGATTCTTTACTAAAACTTTCTACTGACGAAATTCAAGTTCGTATTATTCATAAAGGTGTTGGACAAATTTCTGAATCGGACATACTATTAGCCTCCGCTTCAGATGCCATCATAGTTGCTTTCCAAGTTCGACCTTCTTCCAGTGCTAAAAAGTTAGCCGAACAAGAACAAATCGAGATTCGCATGTATTCTATCATCTATGACGCAATCAACGATGTAAAAGATGCCATGGAAGGTATGTTAGAGCCTAAGAAAGTGGAAGTAGAATTAGGTTCAATGGAAGTAAGAAGTGTCTTCAAAATTTCTAAAGTAGGCACCATCGCAGGGTGTTACGTACAAGAAGGTACGATTAAACGCAACAGTTTAATTCGTGTAGTACGTCAAGGTATAGTGATTCATACTGGTCAACTGGATTCTTTAAAACGTTTTAAAGATGACGTTAGTGAAGTGAAATCAGGTTACGAATGCGGTTTAAGTGTTCGAAATTTTAATGATATTCAAGAATACGATATCATCGAATCCTTTGAAGAAAAAGAAGTGAAACGAACGTTATAAATAGAAAGAGCTTACACTACGTAAGCTCTTTTTTTTGATTATGTATAGCATTTACGCCCTTTTGGTATTGTTTATTCTTATAGGTGGATTGCGTCGATGGACAAAAAAGGTGAGTCGTTCTCTACCTTCGGAAGAAGGCTTTACCATAAGAAAGGGTAAGGTACCTTTAGAAGATGAAGAAGGTACTATCAATAGTCGATATACCAAATAAGTTTACCACGTCATGAGCAATCCCGCAATACCTCCTAAAACAATTAAAATAGGATGCGGCAGCTTGGTGAATATTAATATCCCTGTAGTAGTTAATAAAATAGCGATGTATAAGGTTAGTGTTCCAGTGGATAATTGCAACATAGGTTGAAATAAGTTGAATGCTGTAGCGATGATGATTCCTGCATTACCGGCATTGATGCCCTCAAAAGAAGCTTTTACGACTCTGTATTGTTGAATGTATTGCCAGATAGGGGCAACAAAAAATATTAAAATGGTTCCGGGTAAAAAAACACCCAAGCTTCCAATTAAACCTCCGGCCACTTCTCCCAAGAGTCCGAACTCTCGCATCGATAATGCCCCTACATAGGATGCAAAGGTAAATACAGGACCGGGTAAAGATTGTAATAAGGCAAAACCCGTAAGAAACTCTTCAGAAGAAAGTAACTTTTTAAATTGAACAAACTCAATATAAAAATAACCAATCAGTGCTTGTCCACCACCAAAGATCAAACTGCCATTTCGAAAAAAATTCTCAAATAGTCGAATAGGTTTTGAGTCTAAAAGCAATCCTAGTATTGCCGCTCCAACGAAAATACCTGCATACAGAAATAAATTAGCATACCTTACTTTAAAGGGTGTTTTTGCTTGTTTGGCATGTTTTTCGAATCGCCAAGATGTTAGAAAACCAGCACATAATAAGATGATTGGGAAAATCCATGGAGTGGCCATTAACAACGCAATGATCATACTGACTATAAGGATAGCAATGGTCAATCTATTTTTAGGAAGAATAACTACCGTTTTATAGGCTGCATAAAGAATAAATCCCAATGCCATTGGAGCCATGTATTGAAGGAAAGATAAATTAATACTGCCCCCTTTTAAACTACTGACTAGAATAGCGGCAAACGTCATAAAGGCTGCGGCAGGCAATATCCAAACAATTAATGTTAAAAACGCTAATCGTGGACCTCCAATTTTAAACCCTACAGCAGTAAGCGTTTGAGTGGAAGCGGGACCAGGAAGTATTTGGCAAAAAGAATTTAACTCCAACAATTCTTCTTCCGATAAATAGGCACGTTTTTGAACCAAAATCTTAAAGAAAAGAGCCACGTGCGCCGACGGGCCTCCAAAAGAAGTTAAAGACAATACAAATACGTCTTTAAGAAAAATAAGATGACGTATTTTCTTCATCTAGTGAACGGTTTTTTAGACGATATTAGCGCAAGATACTAAATATATAGTAAATCCTATGTTCAGGTGCGGTACCTATGACAAGGATTTCGTACCTTTATAAAAGAAATTTTTCCACTTTATGAGAATCGTTGCTGAATATCCCGGTTTAGACCATAAAATTACCATCTTTTCATGGAATGGTAAATATTTAGTTAAAATTGAAAAAGGCGTTTTTGAACAAACGTATAAAATAAGTGAAATGGATGTCACTGGGGATGGTGATATAAAACAGTTAGTAGAGGACGAACAATTCTTAGCGGCTATTAAAGACCGTTTTAAAGAAATGAACAAATCACTAAATGAAGCCTTAAATCGATTATAATTCATACGTATTGCCTTTCTCCGGCATATGGACGTCCAAAGAATTCGTTGTATTTAAAATAGCCGCAAAGTCTTGCATGCTTTGCCATTCTCCGTGTACTAAAAATACCTTTCTATTGGAACGTTTGGGGAATTGTTCGATGTAATCCAACAAGCCCTTTTGATCCGCATGTCCACTATAGATATCGGTATAAACAATTCGTGCGTCTACTGGAATTTTTTTTCGTTTAAATTGAATAACTTTTTTACCGGTTAACAAGTCATTCCCAATAGTGCCGGCTACAGAATATCCTACCAATAATATAGTGCAGTATGGGTTTTGAATATTTTGGCGTATATGGTGTTGAACTTTACCACCTGAAATCATACCGGAAGAAGATAGAATAATACAAGGCTCATTATAGTTCGAAATAAGTTTACTGTCTTTATACGTTCGAATGGGAATCAACTGATCAAAGTCAAAAAGAGAATGCCCCGAAGACGCCAACGCTCGAGCTTGAGGATTCAACCAAGAAACAAACCGTTCGTAAACTCGAGTCCCGGCTGCTGCTAATGTAGAATCTGCAAATACTTTTATCTTAGGTAATCGATGTTGTAAAGATAATTGTTGGAGAGTATATAGAAGGGATTGAGTACGACCTAAACTAAAGGAGGGTATTATCAATCTACCGGGTTGGTCTACACAAGTCTCTTTGACAATACGTTCAATGAATTCAACACTTGAATCATCCCCGGAATGTAATCTATTTCCGTAGGTTGTTTCCAATACGATATAGTCTGCATCCGGCATGGGGGATGGATTGGAGAGTAAGGGATAGTCTTTACGACCTATATCTCCTGAAAACAAAATTGACTTTTTATTCCCTTTTGATACCCATTCTATATGTATACTACAAGCTCCCAGTAAGTGGCCAACCGGTATGAAGGTGACGTTGATATCCTCTCGAATGGAAAAGGGTTGGTTGGGTTTAATAGGAACCATGCGGTCTGCAGCCATAGCCGCTTCCTCTGCAGGATCGATTTTTATTTTCGTCCGACTTCTAAATATAGACGCATTATCTTCGAATAATAATTCGGCTAAGGCTGCGGTAGGTGCAGTAGTTAATACTTGACCTTTAAATCCTGCTCGAATGAACGCCGGAATATATCCCGAATGGTCAATATGAGCATGGGTTAATAGCACTACGTTTACCGTAGAGGGGTCGATAGGAAATGCCGGAGAATACGAATATTGAGGATCAGAAAAATCAGAACCACAATCTATCAGTATCGAATAGCCCTCTTCTGTAGTTAATTGAAACATACTACCGGTAACTTGTCGAGTAGCCCCCAAAAAGGTAATCTTCATTTACTTTATAAATTTTTTACAAATTACGAAAAAGCCCTCGTTTACCCTGAATAAATATTAAGTCAAAGGACTTTGGGCAATCCGATTGAATTACTAAATTGACCCGGTAATTACATTTCCATCAATCTGTCCTATGGGCAATCACCATTCTAGTCACAAATTAACAGCTGCCGGTTTATTAATTTCACTTGGTATCATATATGGAGATATAGGAACCTCTCCATTGTATGTAATGAAAGCGATTGCCGGCGATCGAATTATATCTGAAGATCTAATATTAGGTGGGTTGTCCTGTGTATTCTGGACATTAACATTACAAACAACTCTTAAATATGTTTTAATTACATTACGTGCAGATAATAAAGGAGAAGGTGGTATTTTTTCATTATTTGCTCTTATACGTAGAAGAAACCCTAACTTAGTTTGGCCGGCCATGATAGGTGGAGCTGCTCTCTTAGCAGATGGTATCATTACACCACCGATCTCTGTATCATCTGCGATTGAAGGGCTTCAAATACTTCGACCGGAAATCAACACCGTTCCAATTGTCATTTCCATCATTGTTTTATTGTTTTTAGTTCAACGATTTGGAACAAGTATAGTAGGTCGTTTTTTTGGTCCGGTGATGTTTATTTGGTTTAGTATGTTAGCCATTTTAGGCTTAATCAATTTGACTCAAGACCTAAGTGTCATTAAAGCGTTAAATCCTGCCTATGCATATAATTTGTTAGTACACTACCCTAAAGGGTTCTGGCTCTTAGGCGCTGTGTTCTTATGTACAACAGGTGCGGAAGCACTCTATTCTGATTTAGGACACTGTGGAAGATCTAATATTCGAGTAAGTTGGATTGTTGTAAAACTTGCCTTATTGTTAAACTATTTTGGTCAAGGCGCTTGGATATTATCCCACCACAGCGGGGTTAAGATGAATGTAAACCCTTTTTATGGAATAATGCCGGATTGGTTTGTGATATGGGGTATCCTGATTGCCACTATGGCTGCCATCATAGCTTCTCAAGCGTTGATTAGCGGATCTTACACGTTAATTAGTGAAGCCATTCGATTGAATTTGTGGCCTAAAGTACGAATCAAATATCCTACCGTTACAAAAGGGCAACTCTTTATTCCTAGTACAAATATTTTACTACTTCTAGGTTGTATTTTTGTTGTTCTCGTATTTCGTCATGCTGAAGCTATGGAGGCCGCATATGGCTTAGCCATCAGCATTACAATGATGATGACGACACTCTTACTTACCTACTATCTCTTCATGATTAAAAGAGTCTCTTTCATTTGGGTAAGCGTTATCTTCTTCACCTATATTGTTATCGAATCCAGCTTTTTAATTGCGAATTTAGAAAAGTTCAGTCATGGAGGCTATTTCACGCTAATAGCAGGTGGTCTATTATGCTCTGTCATGATTATCTGGTATAGTGCACATAAAATCAAACGTCGTTTAACTGAATATGTAAATTTAGAAGATTACTATCCAATGATACAAGAGCTTAGCAGCGACACAACCATTCCAAAATATTCTACACATTTAGTGTATTTAACCGGTGCAGATAATGTGAAAACAATCGAATCAAAAATCATTTATTCCATATTTCAAAAGCAACCTAAACGTGCTGATATTTATTGGTTCTTACATATTGATGTAGTAGATGAACCGTATACCATGGAATATAAAGTACGTACGTTTATACCGGATGACGTCATTCGTATTGATTTTAAACTCGGTTTTAGAGTAGAACATCGTATTAACTTATTCTTTAGAAAAGTGGTAGAAGATATGGTTAAGAATAAGGAGGTTGATTTTACTTCTCGTTATAACTCTTTAAACAAACGCAATCTTATAGGTGATTTCCGATTTGTAGTGTTAGAAAAACACCTAAGCTATGATAATGACTTAAGTGTAAAAGATCAATTTGTAATGGATTGGTACTTTATACTCAAGCATATTTCATTATCCGAAGCGAGTGCTTTTGGCTTGGATACTAGTTCTGTTTCAGTAGAAAAAGTGCCAATGGTCATTAGTCCAATGGAAGGTTATCAAATGAGACGTGTGTATTAAAATGTCAAACAATAAAGTATTTATTACGGTTACGATTAGTTTTGTACTTTTGATGGTAGGCTTTACGGTTTATTTCATGTCGGTTACTACTCCCCCATGGAAGAAAAGGTCTTCTGAAGTAAAAAGTAAATACAAAGTGCAATACAACGAACGCCTGGGGCTCAAAAATATTGACTCTATAAAGGCAGCGCGAAAAACGAAAGACTAATACTCCATTTCAAGCCCATTGTTTCGGACGTGAAAACGTCCTGTTCTTCCCAAAATTAAAGGCACATTAGGCACTCCATGACCTGCAGGGAATTGGCTATACACCGGAACATTCAAGTCTTTAACATACGTCCATATAATCTCAAGAGCAGTAGAGCCGAATTCCTTTTCATTCGTACAGTCGGTAAGAGAGCCTATTAAAACGCCTTTTAAACCCTTTAATTTGCCGGCTCTGGACAACTGAACCATAAGTCGGTCGATTCTGTAGGCTGCTTCACCTACTTCTTCTATAAATAATATTTTTCCTTTTGTAATGATTTCAGTTTCTGTACCCAAAGATGCTACTATTAAAGTTAAATTTCCTCCAACGATTGGGGCCTTCACTTTGCCTTCCTTTTGATAGGAACATTTGGGTAAGCGATAAGTAATCGTATTACCTTCTAAAATAGAATGTAATGCCGTAAGGGATGAGTGAAGTTCGGGCTGGTGAAGTTGTGCCACCATAGGGGCATGAACAGAAGAATACCCCATGTTATTAAGTGCAATATGGAGTGCAGTTCCATCACTAAAGCCGATAAATCCTTTAGGGTGTTTTTTAAATGCTTTCCAGTTTAGGTCATCTAAAATCCTCGTGATGCCATGCCCTCCTCTACTCATCCAAATAAAATCATATAGAGTCGAATCCCAAGCTGCTTGTAATTCTGCTAAACGACTCGAATCGTTTGCGCTAAAATAGGAAACGGCAGAATCTGTAGGGCGCGTTAACGTGATATCATAAAAACGTTGTAGTGTTTTTATATTTTGTGAAAGTCGTTTTTTTTCCGGCTTGGCTGAAGGAGAAATTACTGCAATTCTTTTTTTCATAAAAAAAGCCTCATGTTATGAGGCTTCCATTTAATTAATTATTTTTTTGGAATGCCAGATGACGGCGTCGTAGTGGTAGTGCCCGTAGTGGTCGGCTTAGGAGTTGTAGTGGTACCGGTTGTCGGAGTACCGGTGGTGGTAGTTCCAGTGGTGCCGGTTGCGGTAACGTCTACACCCAACTCTTTTAATACTGTATCCGAAATGTCGTCCTTCTCTTTGTTTTTAGCATACAATATGATAGCGGATCCACCGAAATCAGTATGTGAGCTAAAGATATAAGTATAATTATTTGCGGCCGCTACTTTATCTATCGCGTCTTGTACTTTTTTCAATACAGGTTCTAATAAAGTTACTTGTTTGTTTTGCAAGTCTTGTTCAGCATTTTGTTCAAACTCTCGGATTGAAGTTTGTAGATTCAGCAACTCCCGCTCTTTATCCGCTTTAACTGAAGGAGGCATCAAACCACTAGCAACTTGAGCTTGATAGTCTTCTAATTTTTTTTGATACTCTTGATATTTGGATTCTAACTGAGTTTCTAATAGTTTTTCATATGCTTTTAAATCCGCTTCAATTTGTTTTGCTTCCGGTAAACGGCTTAAAATATATTCAACATTCGTATAACCAATTTTTATATGTGTATCATGGGTCTGCGCCATAACACAATAAGATAGTAGTATAGAAACTACAAACACTATAGAAGAAATCGTTTTTTTCATGGGATTGATATTAAGGGAAATTGTATAGTTTATTTATTGCTTGGAATAGTATCGTTTTTATCTCCGAAGCCTAATGCTTCTAAGACAAAATCGGTGTAATCATGAATCGGATCTGTATATACCATAATGAGTGCGCTGGATTTATCAAATACAATAGCTAATTTTTTTTCTTTTGCTACTTTTTCTACTGCTGCAAACACTTTGTCTTGTACCGGCTTGATTAATTCTTGTCGTTTTAGATACAACATTCCATTGTACCCAAAATAGTTTCGTTGTTTATCTCGAATTATCTTTTCTCTATTGGCGATAGTGTCTTGTCTTTCTTTTTTCATATCCTCCGTTAAGAGCACTTCTTCTGCCTCGTAATCTTGTTTATATTTATCTAATTGCGTTTGTAAATCTTCTACCTCTTTTTGCCATTTCAAGGAGAACTGGTTCAATTGCTTTTGAGCTTCTTTATACTCCGGCAATTGATTTAATATTAATTCGGAATCAATATAGCCAAACTTTTGCGCCCAACTGAACGAAGAGGCGATGGTCAAGAATAATGCCAAAAGGAAAAGTCTCATATAGTGTGCTGCTATTAAAGAAGTTAGCAATAAGTGATACTTAACGAATTTGTTGTCCGATAGAGAAAGTAATATGTGGTTTAAATGCCGGATTTGTAGTTCCAGGAACGTAATCCAACGGTACCCCCCAATCTATACCAATTAATCCAAAGGCAGGCATAAAGATTCGTGTACCAAAACCGGCTGATCGGTATACTTCAAACGGATTTATATCTCGAATATTACCCCAAGTATTTCCGGCCTCAAAAAAGCCTAATACAAAGATAGAAAATGCCGGACTATTCGAAAGTGGGTATCGCAGTTCTGCTACAAACTTATCAAATGCGATTCCACCGGCAGCCGCACTGATTGGATCAGCGTCGTTAGGTTTAATGGTATTATTTAGGTACCCTCTTAGACCAATGATATCTGAACCTAACAAAAAGTTAAATCCGGATAAACCATCACCCCCCATTATGAAACGCTCAAAGGGACCAATACCTACTTGTGGATTATATGAACCGATTAATCCGAAGTGAAAACGTGTATGGAAGATTAATTTGTGCTTCGTTGTTTTATTATTTTTAACATGTTGCCAAACCGGTGTAAACCATGAGAAATCAAAATTCCACTTATGGTACTCTACCCAACGGTAACGTAACTTAGGATCTAAATTCGGGTCCTCATAATTCACTCCATTGAACGCTGAGTAAGGAGGTGTTAGGCTTAAACTTAGTGCTATATTACCACCTGTTGTTGGGAATTGGAAGTTGTCTATATTATTCCTTGATATAGTGAGAGTATAGTTTATATTATTAGCATATCCGGTAGTAAATCCTAGCGCTTGAGATGAATTTCTAAAGTCGTAGTTATCCAAGGTATAACGGGTAAATGCTAACCCGTGAGATATATTAAAATATTCATCCGGCCATTTTAATCGTCTCCCTATAGTCACAGATAAACTGGTCACTTGTAAAGAACCAATTTTCTTCAATGGACGAACTCCGGGTTGCATTCTAGATTGAACAGAATGGGATAAACTTACATTTAATGAAGTAGGCTTTCGACCACCTAACCATGGCTCTGTAAAAGAAACGGAATAGGTTTGAAATGTACGACCATTCGCTTGAACGCGGAACGCTAAACGTTGTCCATCTCCGGAAGGAACTGGATTCCATTTTTTAAAATTCGTTATATTCTTAGCTGAAAAATTATTAAACACAACGCCAACGGTACCTACAAATCCAAAGAACCCTCCATACCCTCCGGATAGCTCTATTTGATCGTTCGGTTTTTCTTTTACACTATACCCTACATCTACCGTACCTTTTGTTGGATTAGGTATTGGATTTAATCCTAAACTTTCATTATCAAAATAATTAAGGGCAGCTAATTCTCGTTGCGTGCGAATTAAATCTGATCGACTAAACTTATCACCGGGATAGGTTTTTACCTCTCGTTGGATTACATGGTCATGTGTTTTAGTATTCCCTGAAATAACAATTTTATCAATAAGGGCTTGCTCTCCTTCAAATATTCTTAGCTCTAAGTCTATCGAATCTCCCTCGACCAAAACTTCTACCGGATCTACACTGAAAAACAGATATCCATTATCTAAGTATAGAGAACTAACATCTACTCCGGATGGATTAAAACTTAGCCGTTTTTCTAATAACTCAAAATTATAAACATCTCCTTTTTTGATGCCTAATATTTCGTTTAATACCTTATCCGTATAAACATAGTTGCCCTTCCAAACTATGTTTCTAAAATAATATTTTCTTCCTTCATCCAGTGTTATATATATATCTACTTTGTCCTGTTTAGAAGCCACAACGGAATCCGTTATGATTTGTGCATCTCTATATCCTTTAGAGTTATAAAAATTAATAACAGCTGCTTTTTCATCTTCGTATGTTTTACGAATCATCTTTGAGCCCGTCCACAGATTAGATGCTTGAGACGGTTTTGTTTTTTTCATTTTTGAAATGATTTCTTTCTGAGAAAGTAGAGAATCACCTTCTATAAAAATTTTATTTACATGAACTTTTTTATTTTTTTGGACGACTACTTTAAGAATAACATTGTTATCTAAAATTGTATCCTTAATCGGAGGTTGTATAGTTACTTCAACGTTGTAATAACCTTTCTCTAAGTAGAATTCTCTGATCTTATATGTTGCATTTTTTATCAATGCGTCCGTAACGACGTTTCCGCGGGCTAAATCGATTTTACCTTCTAAATCTTCTTTTTCAGATTTGGTTACTCCCTCAAATATAAATCGAGACAATCTAGGTCTTTCTTTTAATTCGAAATTCAAGAAAATCGTTTTACCTTCTACTTTAGATACCGATACACTGACATCTCCAATTAAACCTTGTTCCCACAATTTTTTAATGGCATTGGAAATATCTTCACCGGGCACATTAATCTTATCCCCTACTTTTAAACCTGTTAATGCTACAATAGCATCCGGATCTAAGAATTCAACACCCGACACGGTAATTCCCCCAATATAATATTGCTGAGGATTTTCATAATCCACGTTAAAAAATGTTCGTCTACTTCCAAATCTCGATTGACTCCACACTACAGAACTCAAGAGTACTAGAAATCCTACTAAAAAAAACTTTTTCATACTGCCTTTGTCCCGTTGAGTTGTTCGCTGGTCAACCCAAACCTACGCTCTCTTTTTTGATAATCCTCTATAGCCGCTGCCAAATCCTTTTTTCTAAAGTCAGGCCATAAAGTTGGTGTAATAAATAATTCACTATAGGCTAATTGCCACAACAAGAAATTGCTTATTCTGAATTCTCCACTAGTTCGAATCATCAGTTCAGGATCCGGTAATGTAGGGTCATACATATTATCAGAAACTGTTTTTTCAGAAATATCTTGTATAGACAAAAGTCCTTTTTGTACTAGTAAAGCTATCTGTTTGCACGCTTGTGTGATTTCCATTCTCCCACTATAACTCAACGCTAACGTTAGTGTTAGCTTTGTATTGTGCTGTGTCTTAGCCATTGCTTCTTTTAATTGTTGTTGGCAAACAGATGGCAATGAGGTCAAGTCGCCGATGGCATTCACTCGGATACCATTTTTATGCAAACCGGGAACTTCATCTAATAATGAATTTACGAGTAATTCCATTAAGGCTTGAACTTCTTCAGCAGGACGATTCCAATTTTCAGTTGAAAATGCATATAAGGTCAAATATTGAACCCCTAGTTCTACGCATCCTTCTGTGGTGTCTCGGACGGATTGTAACGCATGCTTATGACCAAAAATTCTATTCAAAAACCCTTGTTGTTTCGCCCAACGACCATTCCCATCCATTATGATGGCGATGTGCTTAGGTATCTGATGTGTATTTAAATGACGAAATTCTGACATAGAACAAGCCGCAAATTTAGTAAAAAAACAACGACAATTGCGGAAAATTCTATCTTTTAGGACAATCGACTTTATAGAAAACGTATCCGGCACTGATACCGGTAAAATAGTACCAATCCAATGAATTAGGGTTGGAATACGATTTTACGTTTGACGGCAATTCATATAACCCGTCCAGTGCATCTGTAAAGGTTTTAGTGGCAATAAACTGCCATTGAAAGTTCCAATTGGAGTGGGTTCTAAATTTAATTCCTACACCAAACGGGATAGTTACAGGAGCACCGGAACCGGTATTGACCGCATTATTCGGTGGTGTAATTCCATTATTAAAGGATAATAAACCTAATCCCATTGTAAAATAAGGGGAAAATCGATAGACATCGTCTTTACTATTATATCGATAGTCTAAGAAATTATATTCAGTCATTACCGTTAATTCGTTATACGTAGTGGTAAAGGAATGCCCGCGTTGGTTGTTCATTGGATTGTCATACGACTCATCTGATGAGGCTAAAACACCTAAGCCTGCGGCCACTTTTAAAGAAAAGACGTGAGTAAAGTTTGCTCTATAAAAAAGTTGACCGGATGGACGTGGGTGCAACCAATCAATGTGTTGGATTATATCTCCACTATAGGCAGACACTCCGGCACTAAGCCCAATCTCGTGTACTTGGGCAGCAGCCCATTGGCCTAAACAAACAAAAACGATAGTGAAGAAAGACTTCACTATCGTTTTAGCAAAACTGATTTTCATTTTTCTATTTATCTGAATTTTGGACATATTACCTTCTCCGGTAATATATACGTCAAATGGAACCCTGTTATTATATAGGTATCCCGTCTTCCTTTAATATCTCCCCTTTGATCACCAGGGGCACCATAACCGTTGATACTTAGATATTGAGGACTTCCGGGATAAGGAGATATAATGGCTTGCGCATAATCCTCATTTGCTGATTGTTGCACTTCCGGATTGGAAAGATACCCTTCATACGAACGATCGGACATGACTACAGCTAGTTCGCCATTAGCAGCTGCTAATTTCTCTTTATCATAATATTTGCCTCCAACATCATCTAAATAGTCTGTTGTAGTAAATCTCCAGCCAATTTCAAAAGCTAAATCCAGGTGTTTAGCCAATTTATAACGGAAACCAATTCCTAAAGGTATAGCAATTTGATGAAGTGAATATGGGTTTGCTCCACCTTCTAGACCCTGTCCCTCTGTATTTAAACTTCTTAAGTCTACCCATGATCCTCCTGGGGTAAGACCCTCCGGATTATGATGAAAGTAAGCTAATCCAGCAAAAAGGTAAGGTGTATAATCTGGGCGCTTTGAATATTTACCTCTATTTTCGAATAAATCGACTACAACGTCAAATTTAAATTCGTACACTTGATTGCGAAAAGAAAGATTTCGATACAAACGGTTTACGTTTTTGTCATCAAAATTTGACGATTCCGCATCCGACCCTTTAAAACGACCGTACGAGAATGTACCTCTTAATGAAACGCGCGGCTGGATTCTGTATAATGCCGTAATTCCAAAGTTATATCGTGTAAATTTTATACTTGGGCTTAAAAAGCTGGGACCTGGATCCAAATCCCCTACATAGTTCATCGCGTTAAGGCATCCGCCTATACTGAAATATCTGTTTTTCTTAAAGCTTTGTTGTGCAAATGTTGTTTGGGTAACACAAGCGAAAGAAAATACAATTAAAAAGGAATATACTTTTTTCATGTAGTTGAGCAAACTAAATATGATAACACTTACCTATAAATATTTCTATTCATTCCAAATATATAAATATTTGCCTAATTTCTTGCATCAAAACCCCAATTAAGTTTGCTTCGAAGGGTTTTAAAGTAGCTATTTGTCTTTAATTCAATGAGTTTAACTTTAAAAGACTCTTTTTTTAAGGCTAACTTTATATCCGATGAAACAATCTTAGATCTTGAATCTAAGGATATTAGAAAATTTTGACTTCTTCCTTCGATTTCGAAGGACACATAAGATTCGTCTGAAATCACCATAGGTCTTACATTAAGATTATGTGGACTTATAGGTGTTATGATGAAATTCTGTGTACTAGGGTGCATCAAAGGCCCTCCGCAACTCAATGAATAACCAGTAGACCCTGTTGGGGTACTTACAATTAGGCCATCTGCCCAATACGAATTTAAGAACTCACCATCTACATAGGTATGAACCGTAATCATTGAGGAGGAATCTATTTTTGAAATCGTTAATTCATTCAAAGCAAAATCAATTCCAGCAAATAAATCTACATTAGAAATTAATTTTAGTAATGTACGTTCCGAAATTCTATAATGTTTCGAAATTAATTCATCAATTGCAATTTCTATTTCTTCTCTTCGCGTAGCAGCCAAAAATCCTAATCTACCGGTATTAATCCCTACAATTGGGATTTCTTTTGATCCCACAAATGTGACGGTTTCTAAAAGTGTACCATCTCCGCCGATACTAATAACAAAATCCGCTTCCGGTAAATCGAATGCGGAGGTGAATCGCTCACTTGTGATTGGGAAATCAATAGATACTTGTTCTAAATAGCTGGCAAATTCTTGGTGTAAGCATAGCCGTACTCCTTTATCCAATAAACGATACAATAAAAGTTGTATCGCCGGAATATTATCTTCTTTGAAAGGTCGACCGAATATAGCTACCAGCATTCGATTACATATTTAAGTATTTGAATAACATGTCTAGACGATCTCGATCTTGAAGTTCTGTATCTGATTCTTGAAAATGGGCTATTATTCTATAATCATAGCGCTCTAACGTAGCAATTACCCGTGTTACGTCGACTCTATTAAGCTTGATGGTCACTTTTATAAATCCCGGATTTTTATCATCCGATGCTACAAATAAGCTGATTATTTTTGCATCGTTCGATTCCACTAAACGCGACAACTGCGCCAGAGTATAATCGTTTTCTTTTAAATGTAAAACTAATATTCCTCCCGGGCCTTGAGTGGCGAACATTTGAGCTATAGCAGCTGAGGTTTCATTAACTGAAATTACGCCTAAATATTGCTGTTCCGGATTTACAACCGGAATGATTTCGGCTTTAAATTTACTGGCTAAATGAATCACATCATAATAATGCGTATTCGGTAATACTTTGACATCAGAGAAATGAATATCCAAATCCTCCAACGTTAAAAGGGCATTGTTTTTTTCTAAAATGGTTTCTTCCAATAAAATGCCTTTGTATTTATCACCTTCTATAACGGGTAATTGACTCAACCGAAATACTTCCATCCAGTTCAATGCTATTTGAGCTGTATCCGTCATTTTCAACGGAGGAATCATTTGATTAATGAGTTCTTCAGCTAGCATGTACAGGTGTTAATTGGGAGATAAAGGTCTCGTAATATTGATTAAATAAATTAGGGTGTTCCATCATGGGAGCATGTCCACATTGATCAATAAATCTTAAAGTGGATGATTTAATCAATCGGTTGAACTCATGAGCTACCAATGGTGGTGTTATAGTATCATTTAATCCCCATATCAATAAGGTAGGTTTATTAATTTTAGGGATTTCTTTAGCCATATTATGTCGTTGAGCGGATTTTGCAATGGCCACTATACGCATACATTTTGGTATATCATTACAAATCTGATATACTTCGTCAATTAGCTCTGATGTGGCCGTGTCCGGTTTATAGAAAGTATACCGTACCCGTTCACTTACGTAGGCATAATTTCCACGTTTGGGGAACGACCCTCCCATACCATTTTCAAATAAGCCGGAAGAACCGGTCAATGTGAGCGATTTTACATATTTATCATTTTGTAAGGTATAAATTAACCCCACATGCCCACCTAGTGAATTACCTATTAAATGAAACTCATGCAGATGTTTATATGCAATAAACTTCTCTAAAAAATTAACAAGTCCCTCTAATCCGGCTGATTTTATGGGCATTTCATAAATGGGCAACATCGGGATTATAACCCTATAGTTTTGTTTGAAATGATTGACCATTCCTTCCCAATTACTCAATGCTCCAAAGAGTCCATGAAGTAATACTAATACTTCTCCTTGGCCTTCGTCTACAAACTTGTAACCTCCATCTTGTTGAACAACTAAACTCATGGGTATTCTTTACTGGTACTAACGTGCAATCTATAATAAAGTTTATGTATTGTCAAAGCTACATCCTTTTCCTTTTACAAATGAATCCAGCCACTAACTTTAGTCAAGATATCTGAAAAGGGAATAATCATACTAACCCATTGTATAAATTTAGGAGTGAATGTAATTAACCAAGGATACAAAAAAGCGTCATCTACATATTCGTTCGGGAGTTGTAAAGACGACTTATGCAATAACCATAAGAAGGCTCCTAATCCGAAAGCGGCTTTCATAAGCCCGATAATTGCTCCCGCGTATTGATCGAAAGTGCCTAATAATGTAGTATGAATAACATGACACAGCCATTTTGATAAGAGTATCATTAATATCAGCACTATAATAAACACCACTAAGAATCCGATTAATGGAACACTGGATCCTTTCACATTCCAATGATCAGATAGAAACGTTACGCTTAAATGCATTAATTGAAAGGCTGAAATCAGTGCTACAACCCATGCTAGTAGGGTTAATATCTGAATCAATAAACCGGATTGATAGCCCTTCCAAGCGCTATACAACAAAACGGCTCCTAATATGATATCTATTATTTCCAAATTAAAGGGCAGCTAATACTTCTTTTACCGTTTCGGATATTACTTTGCCGTCTGCTAAACCTGCCAGTTGTTTAGAAGCGACACCCATAACTTTTCCCATATCTCCGGGACCTTTAGCGCCTATTTCAGAAACGACTCCTTTTATTTTTTCTATGATTTCTTCTTTTGTCAGCTGCTTAGGAAGGTATTTCTCAATTACAGCCAATTCATGTAATTCTTTCTCTTGTAAATCCGCTCTGCCTTGTGTTCCAAAAATATCCGCTGATTCTTTACGTTGTTTAGCTGCTTTTGTCAATAATTGGATTTCCTTTTCAGAGGATAAAGCAGCGCTGGCCCCTTTTTCTGTTTCCGCTAATAATATAAGCGATTTGATGGCTCTAAGCGCTCTTAAATCATCTTGATTTTTAGCCAACATTGCTTTTTTAATATCCGATTCAATAGTTTCCTTTAAACTCATATGGTTTTTCCTATTTTTGTACAATTAGAACAAAAATACAACTAGGGCAGTAGATGACCAAATTAAGTGTAAATATCAATAAGATCGCTACGATTCGAAATGCAAGAGGAGGGAATAATCCCAATGTGCTTCAAGTCGCATTAGATTGTGAACGATTTGGAGCAGATGGCATTACCGTTCATCCTCGTCCGGATGAACGCCATATCCGATATTCAGACGTACGACTTTTAAAACAACATATTCAAACTGAATTTAATATTGAAGGTAATCCGGAACCTGCTTTTATCGACTTGGTAACGGAGGTTAAACCGGCCCAAGTTACTTTAGTTCCTGATGGTCCACAAGCACTTACTTCTGACAGTGGTTGGGATACACAACTTCATCAATCTTTTCTCCAAGACATTTGTAGACATTTTCATTCTGTCGGAATACGGGTTTCTATATTTGTAAATCCGGATATTAAAATGGTAGAAGGCGCACATGCAGTAGGTGCCGATCGAATAGAGCTCTATACAGAACCTTATGCCTCAACTTATGTTATCAATCCAGAAAAAGCTGTGGAATCCTATAAGCTTGCGGCTGCTCATGCTCGTCGTTTAGGGATGGGAATTAATGCCGGACATGATTTAGATCTTCATAACTTACATTTTTTGAAAAAAAATATTCCGTACTTAGATGAAGTCTCAATAGGGCACGCTTTAATTTGCGATGCCCTTTATTTTGGGTTAGAGAACACCATTCAACAATATAAATATCAATTAAAAAAACCTTTCTAATGGCGGTTGATCTTCATTATAGAAAAATAGGACAAGGGCCTCCAATCCTTATTTTACATGGGCTATTTGGCTCATCGGATAATTGGTTAAGTGTTGCTAAAGAATTACAACATTCTTATACGTTGTACCTATTAGACGCGGCTAACCATGGTCAATCACCGCACACTTCTACTTTTAATTATACCGATATGGTAGAGGATGTGAAACTGTTTATTGAAAAAAACAACTTAGTCGGAGCACCTTCGATTGGACATTCCATGGGAGGCAAAACGATTATACGGTTAGCTGCTACATACCCGGATATTGTTGGAAAATTGATTGTAGTAGATATTTCGCCCAGATTCTATTTACGTCACCACGATACAATTTTAGAAGCGTTATCTGCTGTGCCTATTAATACTTTATCTAGTAGAACAGAAGCTGATTCTATTGTCTCAAAATTTATAGACGATATAGGCGTCCGACAATTTCTATTAAAAAATCTTTATCGTACAGAAGCAGGGCGTTTTCTATGGCGTATTAATTTACCTGTTATTAGAGACCAAATTGAAAATGTAGGAGAAGCGTTGCCTGAAGGAAGTTCCATTACCTTGCCTACCCTATTCATTCGTGGTGCTTTAAGTGGCTATATTGAAGCGAAAGATGAATCTATCATTGCTAACCATTTTACGAACTATTCAATACAAACCGTTGAAGGAGCCAGTCATTGGGTGCATGCAGAAAAACCACAAGAAGTCGTTCGACTAATAGAGACCTTTTTATCCAAATGACGTCTATCGCTGTCCTGTATTTAATCCCCAATGAATTAGCGGAAGGAACACACTCAAAAGTGATACCTCAAGAAGTCCTTGATGTAGTGGCCTCCATTGATTACATCTGGTGTGAAGATTTAAGAACAACCCGACGTTACCTTTCTAAATTACTGCAAGGACAGCGGAAAATTGAAACATACACGTTACTTCCTCTAACTAAAGAAACTACTCCTATACAATTACAAGAGCAACTGTCTGACATTCCATCAACCGTTACAACTATAGGAGTCATCAGCGATGCCGGATGTCCCGGGATTGCAGATCCGGGTGCGCTTGCAGTGGATTGGGCCCATCGGAATGGTATACAAGTAAAACCATTAGTAGGGCCATCCTCTATACTCTTGTGTCTGATGGCTTCCGGTTTAAATGGACAAAGTTTTACTTTTCATGGCTACTTACCAATAGATGCTTCCGAGCGAAAGAAAAAAATTAAAAGCATAGAGTCGGAAAGTAGTAGATTAAGTCAAACTCAACTATTTATGGAAACCCCCTATAGAAACGATAAGCTCTTAGAAGACTTGTTACTAACCCTTCATCCAGACAGCTTACTAACCATCGCAACGGATATTACCGATATAGAACAGGAATTCATAAAAACCAAAACGGTTGGTCAATGGCGAAAACTCTCCTTAAATATTGGAAAACGTCCCACTATGTTTGCTTTAATGGGGAAAAAGTAAATTGGTAAAGTAGGTAGAAAAGATTATTTTTGACCTTATTGTTATATTCATAATTCGTTTATTCCTACATGTCTTATTTATTTACCTCTGAATCTGTATCCGAAGGACATCCGGATAAAGTTGCCGATCAAATATCGGATGCACTTATCGATCATTTTCTAGCATTTGATGCCAATGCTAAAGTAGCTTGTGAAACCTTAGTTACAACCGGACAAGTCATTCTAGCCGGTGAAGTAAAATCAAAAGCCTATTTAGATGTTCAGGAAATTGCCAGAGACGTTATTCGTAAAATTGGATACACCAAATCCGAATACATGTTTGAGGCAAACTCTTGTGGGATACTTTCAGCCATTCATGAACAATCAGCGGATATCAATCAAGGAGTAGACCGTAAGAAAAAAGAAGAACAAGGTGCCGGTGATCAAGGTATGATGTTTGGATATGCTACAAACGAAACCGAAGACTACATGCCTTTGGCGTTAGACATTGCACATAAAATTCTTCAAGAATTAGCTGCTCTTAGAAGAGAAAATAAAGCTATAAAATACTTACGTCCGGATGCTAAATCACAAGTAACGTTAGAATACGATGATAACAATCGTCCGGTTCGTATTGATGCAATTGTTGTATCTACACAACATGATGATTTTGGGACAGAAGCGAAAATGCATGCTCAAATCGAGAAAGACATTATCGAGGTACTTATTCCAAGAGTTAAAAAGAAGTATCCAAAATATAAAAACCTATTCAACAATAAAATTAAGTACCATATCAATCCAACCGGTAAATTTGTAATTGGTGGACCACATGGCGATACCGGACTTACCGGTCGTAAAATAATTGTGGATACTTATGGTGGAAAAGGAGCGCATGGTGGTGGTGCATTTTCCGGTAAAGACCCTTCTAAAGTGGATCGATCCGCTGCCTATGCCACCCGTCATATTGCTAAGAACTTAGTGGCCGCGGGAATTTGTGAAGAGGTACTTGTTCAAGTATCTTATGCTATTGGCGTTGCAAAGCCTATGGGTATCTATATAAATACTTATGGAACAGCTAAAGTAAAAATGAATGATGGTCAAATTGCTAAGATTGTAGAGAAGGTATTTGATATGCGACCGTACGCAATAGAACAACGATTAAAACTCAGAAATCCTATCTATAGTGAAACGGCAGCTTATGGGCACATGGGTCGTCAGCCACAAATTGTAGAGAAGACATTTAAGTCAAACGATGGTAAAGTAGTAAAGAAAAAAGTAGAGCTTTTCACATGGGAAAAATTAGACTATGTAACAGCGATACGAAAAGCGTTTGGAATTAAGTAAGAAATAAAAAACCCTTAACAATGTTAAGGGTTTTTTATTTTTAATACGACATAGACTTTTCTTTGACTTTAGTCAAATGATTTTTTAGTACATCATATATATGTTCCATTGCTTCTTCAAATGAGGCTTTTTGATCTTTAACCACAATGGGGTTGCCGGGCACATTGAGTTTCACATTTACTACTTTATTTCCTTTCGAATCGTTAGCATCCAATTTCAGAAAGACCTCCGCATCTTGAATCTTGTCATGGAATGTTTCCAACTTATCTAATTTCTTTTGAATAAAGTCGACTAACTTTTGGTCGGCATCGAAATGAATCGATTGAATTTGCACTTTCATGGTTGTAAAAAGTTAATGGTGAAACTTATGATTTGGGGTGAGCTTGATCAAAGACTGCTTTTAATTTTTCAATAGTATTATGCGTATACACTTGTGTGGCAGCAAGACTACTATGACCCAAAAGGTCTTTGATGGCGTTTAAATCCGCTCCTTTGTTTAATAAATGAGTGGCGAATGTATGTCTAAGGACGTGTGGACTTCTTTTTTCAACAGTAGTAACCTGATCCAAATAGCTACGCACCAATCGATAAATAAACATAGGATAGGTCTGTTCCCCTTTATTAGTAACGATAAAATATGGAGTTGAGTTTCCTATGTTCTCGCTTTTTTTTAATTGGATATAAGAATGCAACTGTTGAATTACAGAAGTATTTAAAGGAATAATACGTTGCTTATTTCCTTTTCCGGTAACTTTAATTTGTTGTTGTACTATATTAATTTGATTGTCAGTCAATCCGATAATTTCTGATAATCGGATGCCGGTGCCATATAAAAGTTCTAGTACCAATCGATCACGAACACCCTCAAATGAATCCGTAAATTCTAATTGATCTAAAAGCTTTAGCATTGAGGCTTCTTCTACAAATACCGGAAGACGTTTTGGAATTTTAGGGGTTTTAAGTTTTAAAGTAGGATCTAAGGGTATTATTTCTTTTTTTCTGCAATAATGAAAAAAAGACCGAAGGCACGCTATTTTTCGATGAATGGATTTTTCTGTCATTCCCTCCTCAGACAATGCAGCCATCCAAGATCGTAACATAGGATAAGTTGCTTTTTCGATATCCGAAAGAGTATAAGTGTTTAGTAAATAATTGGCAAAGGAATCCAAATCGTTCTTATACGAACGAATGGTATGGTGAGAGTATCGTTTCTCGGATTGGAGGTAATGTAAAAAAACATCTACCATGATATTGGGTTACCGGCATGTACCGATAACTCAATATAGGTAAAAGTAGACAAAAGTAAAAGGCTTATTTTGCCTCTGCTTCTTGTAAGGATTGGCGATAAGCTGCACGAATGATTTCACTTCTACGCTTTACAGACTTTTTCTCATACGTTGCACGAGCACGAAGTTCCTTTAAAACGCCCGTTTTTTCGAATTTCTTTTTAAAACGCTTTAACGCTTTGTCTATGGACTCGTTTTCTTTAATGTTGATGACGATCATATAAATTTCCTTTATTTCTTTTCTAGGAGATGCAAAAATATACATTATCCACAGAAAATAAAAGGATTGGGCTAAAATAAATTTTATTATAAGTTCTTGGCAATCACTATTTTTTGAATTTCTGACGTCCCCTCACCTATGGTACATAATTTAGCATCCCTATAGTACTTTTCAACCGGATAGTCTTTGGTATACCCATAGCCCCCTAAAATTTGAACTGCGTCGTTAGCAACTTTTACTGCTACTTCTGAAGCGAATAATTTAGCCATGGATGCTTCTTTTGTCATGGTCTCGCCTCTATTTTTTTTATCAGCAGCTTGGTAAATCAATAGCCGCGCAGCTTCAATTTCTGTTGCCATATCTACCAATTTAAATGCCACACCTTGAAATTGCTGTATCGGCTTATTAAATTGTATACGTTCACTTGAATATTTTTTAGCCGCTTCATAGGCCCCTTGTGCAATCCCTAAGCTTAAAGCAGCTATCGAAATGCGGCCACCATCCAATACTTTCATGGCTTGTTTAAATCCTTCTCCTTCCATACCGATAAGTTGTGATGCCGGCACTTTTACTTCATCTAAGATAAGCTCCGTCGTTTCGCTGGCCCGCATTCCTAACTTATTTTCTTTTTTTCCTGCTCGGATCCCGGGAGTGCTTTTCTCAATGATGAATGCCGAAGAGGCTCGTTTGTCTGTAGCTCCTTCCATTCGAGCTAATACCACCACTACTCCGGAAGAGAGTCCATGTGTAATAAAATTTTTAGAACCATTTAAAATATAAAAATCGCCTTCTTTCCGAGCTGTTGTTCGCATATTACCGGAGTCCGATCCGGTATTGGCTTCGGTTAATGCCCATGCACCAATCCATTCACCGGAGGCCAACTTAGGCAAATACTTCAGTTTTTGTTCTTCGTTACTAAACTGTAATATGTGTCCAGTGCATAAAGAATTATGCGCTGCAACAGAAAGCCCAATACTACCGCACACGGCTGCTATTTCTTCTATCACTGTAGCATATTCTAAATATCCTAGACCTGCACCACCATAAGTAGTTGGAACTAATACGCTTAATAAGCCATAAGAGCCTAATGTTTTAAATAACTCAACCGGAAAATGTTGGCTTTCATCCCACTCCATGACATGTGGTCGAATGTAGCGTGTTGCGATGTCTCGGGTCATTTCCCGAATCATTTGTTGGCTTTCAGAAGGCGTAAAGTTCATCATA
This sequence comes from Cytophagaceae bacterium, assembly GCA_025455005.1. GTDB lineage: Bacteria > Bacteroidota > Bacteroidia > Cytophagales > Cytophagaceae > JALONH01. The sequence goes on along the minus strand of JALONH010000001.1, from coordinate 46,879 downwards.
GCTCGTATCCTCTTAATAAGGTATAGCCCATTCGTTTAGTTTTGTTACCTTTTGTAATTTGTAATCATGTATTACAACATCCGGATGAAACTTTAACAAATCGAATACAGAATCGGAGGTAGAAAAAAAAGAAATTTTACAAGGGACAGCGCTTAACTCCCGCGTTATCCGACGGTGTAAGGTTCTATCGTCTTCTATGACAAATATTTTTAAAGGTTTCATATTGGTAACGGTTCTTAGGCTTGTAAGGTTTATTTACGCATATATGAATGAATTGGTTGGCCAACTTCGACTAGGATTCAGTAAAAAAATGGGAAAATTCTAGATTTCTTAAGTCTGTGCTACAGAAAATAAGTATATTGTGGATTGATTAGAACAATACACTTACACATTTTATTTCATGAAAATAGTTATAGTTGGCACCGGTTATGTTGGATTAGTTACCGGTACTTGTTTTGCAGAAGTTGGAATACAAGTTACTTGCGTAGATATTGACCAAAAGAAAATAGACAATTTAAAAAAAGGGATACTTCCCATTTATGAACCCGGTCTTGAAGAGTTAGTTGAACGTAACGTCGCTAAAGGTCGTTTACAATTTTCTACAGATTTAGCTGCAAGTATTCCGGGAGCTGAAGTTGCCTTTATTGCAGTAGGAACGCCTCCGGGCGAAGACGGAAGTGCTGATTTAAAATACGTTTTAGGTGTAGCTCGAGATATTGGTAAATCGATGCAAAATCCTCTAGTAGTTGTAACCAAGAGTACTGTACCGGTGGGCACTTCTGAAAAAGTACGTGCTGCGGTAGCACAAGAATTAACGGTTCGCCAATCCCATACCGCTTTTTACATAGCATCGAATCCTGAGTTTTTAAAAGAAGGGGCCGCTATAGAAGATTTCATGAAACCGGATCGTATTGTAGTAGGTATCGATCATCCGGAAGCGGAAACGATTATGCGTAAATTATACAAACCTTTTGTGTTGAATGGACATCCGATTTTATTTATGGATATCCCTTCTGCAGAAATGACAAAATATGCTGCCAATGCGATGTTAGCTACTAAAATTAGTTTCATGAATGATATCGCGAATATGTGCGAAATCGTTGGTGCAGATGTCAATTGGGTAAGAAAAGGTATAGGTTCAGACCCACGAATAGGAAATAAGTTTATTTATCCTGGTGTTGGTTATGGTGGCTCATGTTTTCCCAAAGATGTAAAAGCATTAATCAAAACGGCACAGGAAAGAGGTTATCCCATGCGAATTTTAAATGCAGTGGAAGACGTGAACAACGACCAAAAGTTTGTATTGGTTAAAAAGGTGAAAAACCATTTTGGACAAGATTTAAAAGGGAAACACTTTGCTGTATGGGGTCTTTCTTTTAAACCTAAAACAGATGATATGCGAGAAGCCCCGTCATTAGTTATTATTGAAGAATTATTATTAGCAGGAGCTACGGTTAGTGCCTATGATCCGGTTTCGATGCATGAAACCGCTAAAGTAATGGGGGATAGAATTACCTATTCAAATGAACCCATGGAAGCACTTAAAAATGCGGATGCCCTTTTATTGATTACTGAATGGACAGAATTCCGTTCACCAGATTTTACAGAAATAAAATCACGATTAAAACAGCCCGTAGTTTTTGACGGAAGAAATATTTACGATCGAGAAGAATTACTTCGACTTGGTTTTAATTATTATGGAATAGGTTTAACCCCTTTAAAAAAATAAATATGTCTACCACTCGTAAACGTGTATTGATTACCGGTGCTGCCGGTTTTTTAGGTTCTCATTTATGCGATCGGTTTATCGCAGAAGGGTATCATGTAATCGGTATGGATAATCTAATTACCGGAAACATAAAAAACATTGAACACTTATTTAAACTAGAGCAATTTGAATATTATCATCATGATGTATCCAAATTTGTTCATATACCCGGACAATTAGACTACATCTTACATTTTGCATCACCGGCCTCTCCTATTGATTACTTAAAAATTCCAATTCAAACCTTAAAAGTTGGATCTTTAGGTACACATAATTTACTAGGTTTAGCTCGTGCTAAAAAAGCAAGAATTTTAGTTGCATCAACTTCAGAAGTATATGGAGATCCATTAGTGCATCCTCAAAACGAAGACTATTGGGGCAATGTAAACCCCATAGGACCTAGGGGTGTATACGATGAAGCAAAACGATTTCAAGAAGCCATCACTATGGCTTATCATACGTATCATGGAGTAGAAACTCGTATTGTTCGAATATTCAATACCTATGGTCCACGTATGCGCTTAAATGATGGACGAGTATTACCTACTTTTATTGGACAAGCTTTAAGAGGAGAAGATTTAACCTCCTTTGGAGATGGAAGCCAGACGCGCTCTTTCTGTTATGTTAGTGATTTAGTAGAAGGTATATACCGTTTATTACTAAGTGACTATGCACAACCTGTAAATGTTGGTAATCCAAACGAAATTACAATAAATCAATTTGCAGAAGAAATCATTAAGTTAACCGGAGCATCTGTTAAGATTATTTATAAACCATTACCTACAGACGATCCCAAGCAACGTCAACCAGATATTACAAGGGCAAAAGCCCTATTGGGTTGGGAGCCCAAGATAAGTAGAGCGGAAGGATTAAAGATAACATACGACTATTTTAAATCCTTACCTGCTTCAGAATGGGATATCACTCCAAAAGAATTTATTAAAGGATAATTTTTATGTATGCTTTCCCTTTAACTGAGCGTCAATCTTCATTAGCAGTAATAGGTTTAGGCTATGTGGGTTTACCTATTGCCTTAGCTTTTGCTAAAAAAATAACCGTCATTGGATTTGATATTCATGAAGGTAGAATAGAAAAGATGAAGCAAGGAATGGATCCCAGTGGAGAGGTGGAATCCGAAGATTTCAAGAATATAGATATACTGTTTACGACAGATCCGTCGGAATTAAAAAAAGCAAGTGTATTCATTGTAACCGTTCCAACCCCAATTGACATCTACAACGCACCGGATTTGAAGCCTTTATTATCAGCAACGACGACTATCGGTAAGGTTTTAAAAAAGGGGGATGTTGTAGTATATGAATCGACAGTATATCCCGGTTGTACAGAAGAAGACTGTATCCCTCTCCTGGAAAGATTATCTGGATTAACGTATGGCTCAGATTTTCAAGTAGGGTACTCTCCGGAACGGATTAATCCGGGAGATAAGGAGCACACTATAACAAAAATCACAAAGGTAGTTGCCGCTAATGATAAAGCAACAACAAAAGCTATAGCCGATGTTTACTCCATTATAGTGGAAGCCGGTATTCATCAAGCCAGTTCCATAAAAGTAGCAGAAGCAGCCAAAATTATTGAAAATACCCAACGGGATGTCAATATCGCGTTGATGAACGAGCTTTCACAAATTTGCCATGAGCTTAAAATTAATACTTATGAAGTATTAGAAGCTGCCGGTACTAAATGGAATTTTTTGAAATTTCAACCGGGTTTAGTTGGCGGTCATTGTATAGGGGTAGATCCTTATTATTTAACCTATAAAGCCAAAAAATTAGGTATACAACCACAAGTGATTTTAAGTGGTCGATCAATTAATGATCAGATGGGGGCTTACATTGCGCAACAGACAATAAAAAAACTCGTTCAAAATGGTCGTCCTCTAGGTAATGCTCGTATATTAATTATGGGAGTAACGTTCAAAGAAAATGTAGAGGATATTCGTAATTCTAAAGTAGTGGATGTCATTCGAGAATTTCAATCGTACGGTTTTCAAGTAGATGCCATCGACCCTCATGCAGATGCAGATGAGTTCTATTATGAATACAAATTACGACTAGCCAAAGATGCCATTCCAAAATACGATGCCGTTATTATAGCCGTTCCTCATAAAGAATACATTGGTATGGACGAAGCTTGTTTTAAAGGTCTTTTGCACGAGGGAGGTCTTTTGGTAGATTTAAAAGGATTATATCGTAAAGTAAACGTTAAAGTAAACTATTGGTCATTATAAATATGTCCTTTTCCAAAACAATCATTATTACCGGAGGTGCCGGTTTCATAGGTTCACACGTAGTTCGTTTATTTGTTCAAAAATATACGCATTACCATATTATAAATGTAGACAAACTTACGTATGCCGGTAATTTAGAAAATATTCAAGATATAGATGGTGCGCCAAATTACACCTTTGAACGCATCGACATAGCTGACTCCACTGCTGTTCAAACCCTTTTTAAAAAGTATTCTATCGATGGCGTTATACATTTAGCAGCGGAATCCCATGTAGACCGGTCCATTACTAATCCAATGGATTTTGTTGTGACGAATGTAATTGGCACTGTCAACTTATTGAACGCCGCTAAAGAAGCATGGAAGTCTACCGGTATGGAAGGCAAACGATTCTATCATGTATCAACAGATGAAGTATATGGGTCGTTGCATGATGGAAGTTTCTTTTTAGAGACCACTTCTTATGATCCACAAAGTCCTTACTCTGCATCTAAAGCCTCTTCTGATCATTTCGTTCGAGCATATGGTAATACCTATGCTTTACCGATCGTGCTCACCAATTGTTCTAATAATTACGGGCCGAATCAATTTCCGGAAAAGTTAATTCCGTTATTCATACATAACATTAAAAACAATAGACCATTGCCAGTATACGGCAAAGGTGAAAATATTCGCGATTGGTTATTTGTAGTAGATCATGCTCGTGCTATTGATGAGGTATTTCATAAAGGTAAGAATGGCGAAACTTATAATATTGGAGGTCATAACGAATGGACTAATATTGATTTGATTCGTTTATTGTGTTCCCTTATGGATCGAAAATTAAATCGAGCAACCGGTACATCTGAAAAACTAATCACGTATGTCACCGATAGAGCCGGTCACGATTTTCGTTATGCTATCGATGCCACCAAAATCAAAAATGAATTAGGTTGGATTCCTTCTGTTACCTTTGAACAAGGATTAGAAAGTACTATTGATTGGTATTTAGAAAACGAAAATTGGCTGCAGCACATTACAAGTGGTGACTACTTAACTTATTACGATAAACAATACAATAACCGATAAAATGAAAGGGATTATTTTAGCCGGAGGTTCCGGCACGCGTTTACATCCACTTACGCTTGCGATGAGCAAACAAATGATGCCGGTGTATGATAAACCTATGATTTATTATCCATTGTCTTGTTTACTTTTAGCGGGAATCCGAGAGATTTTAATTATTTCAACGCCCCATGATTTACCTAATTTTAAAAAATTATTAGGAGACGGCTCTCGTATAGGATGTCGTTTTGAATATGCAGAGCAACCCAGTCCGGATGGTTTAGCTCAAGCATTTGTGATTGGTAAAGACTTTATTGGTAATGATAAAGTAGCGTTGATTTTAGGTGATAACATATTTTATGGTTCAGGATTAGGAAGATTACTTCATAGTCATAACGATCCACAAGGTGCAGTTATCTTTGCCTATCACGTAACAGACCCTGAACGTTATGGAGTAGTAGAGTTTGATCAAAACATGCAGGTATTATCCATTGAAGAAAAACCCGAACATCCAAAAACAAATTATGCTGTTCCAGGTATTTATTTTTATGATCAATCGGTAGTAGAGATTGCTACCAATTTAAAACCTAGTCCACGAGGAGAATTAGAAATAACGGATGTCAATAGAGAATATCTAAAACGAAATCAATTGAAAGTAGCCGTACTCAATCGTGGTACAGCTTGGTTAGATACAGGAACTTTTGCATCGTTGATGCAAGCTGGTGAATTTGTACGTGTAATAGAAGAGCGTCAAGGATTAAAAGTGGGTTGTATTGAAGAAATAGCCTATACCATGGGTTATATTAATAAACAGCAATTGGAAGATATCGCCAAGCCATTAGTAAAAAGTGGGTACGGACAATATTTATTGAATTTATTGAAACGATAAAAAGTTAATCCTTTCTACCCCTTGATCTCTATTTTATACCTAAATAAATATTTAAGAATTTCTATACCCGCTCACATATAATCAACTTCTTTTCTCCATTACGTAATGTGGTAGCATAAATATACACTTTGCCTCCATCTTCGATACCTAATTTCTTTCTAATCTCTTCTGTCGTTTTTGGGAAATTTCTTGCTTGAATATTGGCCTTGCCATCCGGTACTACTCTTTTTAATTCCTTTTTATCCACCGGGATTATTTCGAGTATTTTAAATGTTCTACCGGGAAAATTATTTCTCCCTTCATCTGACGTATATAAGTGTGTATGTGTATGAATTTTAAAAACGTTACATTCTGCAGCTACTGTTTTAAATAGACCGACCTTCATGATAGCTGCATTGGGTTCATACAAAAATTTTAATGGATCTGAATAATTAATTTGTGCAACTCGTTCATCCTCATAAGTTGATTCCACTACACTGTTCTTCCTTCCATCTAGATCCACTGCTTTAATTTTGATTAAGGAATTATTTTGTTTGTTTAAGATAAATAAAACCTCCTTACACTCTCCTTTCACTGCCACCACATGCACTTCCTTTACGAACTGCAATAGTTTGATTGCTTCTTTTATATCTAACATAGGTGAGGCTTTAATCATTAGATTGGAACATTTATCCATCACCCTATCTAAATGAGTTATTATATCCGGTTGGCAGTCTTGTAACAAAACCAATTTGGAGCTTCCCTCTCTTCGTGCCGGATCTACATAAATCCAATCTACGGTATTGCAATTGGAAACAATCTTTAATCCGTCCTCCTGAATATGTCGAATGTTGTGTGTCCCTAGAACTTGATGATTATGTGTAACTATTTCAACCAATTCATCTTGTTGCTCAACATAGGTTACCTGTACAACTTCTTTAGAAAAAAAATAACTATCTACTCCAAATCCACCGGTTATATCCAGTAAAGTCGCAGCGCCCTTAACCAATGAAGCTTTGTATGCTGCTGTTATTTCTGAACTGGATTGTTCTATACTTAATCGTTTAGGAAATACGATTCCGGCCGCAAGAAGCCATGTAGGGAGCTTTTCAGACGCTTTAATTCGTCCTTCCAACTGTGCTGCAAACCACCTCTTTTCTTCACCTTCATAGGGTAAGGATAAAATTATCTTTTGAATATCTTTCTCACCCCTTAGTTTATTTAAATGAGTTTGAACATCTTTCGATAAGATCCAAGAAATGTGCGACACGATACGTTGAGGAATTGTTAAATAAAATGTATTTTGCCTAAAGATATTAAAACCTTTGCATATGTCGGTTTGGGCAGAACAAAACAATCGTTTAATTAAAGAATTTCAATTTATAGATTTCAAAAGTGCTTTTGACTTTATGACAAAAGTAGCAGCGATATCTGAGGCCATGAATCATCATCCCTATTGGAGCAATGCTTATAACAAAGTACGCATTGAACTCAATACACACGATGTAGGAGGTAAAGTAACGGATAAAGATAAGACGTTAGCCGCTGCAATAGACCAACTTTTTAATGGCTAATTACGGAAAACTATATCTTATTCCTACCCCAATCGGGAATTTAGAAGACATTACCCTTCGAGCAATACGTTTGTTAAAAGAAGTGGATTTAATACTAGCAGAAGATACCCGTACATCCGGACAGTTATTAAAACATTTTGAAATTTCTACTAAAATCCAATCGTTTCATCTTCACAATGAACACCACGTTACACAACGTTTTATTGATGTTTTAAAACAAGGGCAAACCATAGGACTGGTATCGGATGCCGGTACGCCTGGGATTTCCGATCCGGGGTTTTTACTGGTTCGTGCTGCGTTATTGGAGGGTATTGAAGTCGACTGTTTGCCTGGTGCTACGGCTTTTGTACCTGCGTTGGTCAACTCCGGCTTCCCTACAGACCGTTTTGTATTTGAAGGTTTTTTACCACACAAAAAAGGGAGGCAAACCCGCCTTCTTCAAATCGAACAAGAAACACGCACTACTATATTATACGAATCTCCCCATCGACTACTTAAACTCCTACAACAGTGTATTGAATGTATGGGCGAGGATCGAAAAGTCTCTGTGTCGCGTGAAATCAGCAAAAAATTTGAAGAGACCATAAGAGGTACAGCTAAAGAAGTATTTGCTCACTTCACTGCACAAGCTCCAAAAGGGGAATTTGTTGTAATCATAAGTGGTAAAGGCAAAGACTCTAAATCAGAGGACAACGAAGATGAATCCTAAAGTCTAAAATCGTATAGCAACTGTACAAGATTTATTATAAGGTATAGGATTTTTTCGATCCGGATGTTGAACATTTAAAAACAAGGTATCGTTCCACCAGAAGGGTCCTGATCCTTCTGATCCAGCAGGTAAGACCGCTATTCTTCTTAACTCTTCTATATCTCTTATGCTTTTATCTGTTAGAAGCGGAAGTACATATACTTCACAAACATATTGATCCATTTTTAAGGCCTCTTTCGAAACGCGTTGATCCGTCAATCCGATAATATCTTCACATAGGATTAAATAGGGCTTCTTATCAATAATGGCTACCGTTATGGCATCCGGATTAGAAAATACAGTAACGGAATCCGTTGTAGATTTACCCCCGAGTAAATAAGGTAGTATAGTATTTGTTTCCGGATCGAAAAGGAGAACACCCCCATGAGGGTAGGATATAGTATCCTTATTCGTAAATGGTTTTAAATGATACGCCGGTTTACCATTTCCAATTGAAGGATGGTACAACGAAAGCGCATCAAATCCTGTTTCTGTAATATATAGTTTACCATCGTGCATGGCCATCCATTCCATTCGCATAAAGAAGGTAGCGCCTTTATTCAATGCTATTGACCGGATATTGATTAAGGAATCTAATTCCATAGGCAATGGAATCCATTCACCTGCATATTGATTTTCTTTTTGTTTAAATGCATACAATTGGCCGGTTGAAAAATCATTGGGCTGCGTAGCTATAAATTTAAAAAATACACCCGGTGCAAAATCATCAGTTAAATATACCGTCTTATTGTCTGCTTGAACCTGCGCGTGTTCATGTCCAAAACGTCCCATTGAATAGATTTTTTGTATCGCCTTTCCACTAACCGGATCCACTTCAACCATCCACCCTGTATGTTGGGTTCTAGTCATACCATTGAAATCAGATGTGTCAGTATATCCTTTTCCAGAGCGGTGTAATTTTACATTGGATTCCGGATAACCTTCTTCTGCAGTTAATATCTTACCGGTGGAAGAAACATACGTACCACTGCAATTATTATATGTACCTCCTACTGGACTAAAGTCAATAGCTCTTTTTTCATGTACTACGACCTTCTGTTTCATCTTGGATATTGATAGTGTTGTGATACCTCCTCCATCGCCCAACAATGCAGAACTGTCATTACACTCATGGGAAATGGCTAATTGTACTTGTTTTTTTTGAAGGAGATACGGAACGGTCATATCGTGGCTCCCTTTAGCAATGGCCCATTGACCATTTGGAGCTAGGATAGAATCACCTTCTGAAAAAATGACTTGAACAGAAGCTGAAGCCGGAACTACGAGTTGATTCGGTAGAGCTTGTGCTGTCACCGCCGGAATAGAGGTTTGAGCATTGATAGTGAAGGGTAGGATTATAAGAAGAATAATCCGGACATTAAGCTTAAACATGTATTTCTAACATTAAAATTTCACTGTTCCCTTTATCATCATCACTTACTGCTAATCCGATATATGTTGTATCATTTTCTTTTTCATATATCGCAATCGATTCTACTTTTAAAGGAATATGGGTAGACAACGGAATAAACGAGCGAATAGTTGCCTGAAGACCGGTTGCGACGGCTCCGCGTGTTTTATTCCCTCCATTCATTTCCAAGATGCCAATAGCACTACCTAATATTTCACCGTCATCTATAGGATTATCTGTGTCTTCGGCTGTTGCAGTAAAAAAGAAGGTAGCATCAAACACATCTGCTCCTGTTATCTGATAGGGTACTTGATGCAAAATAGGAAGCGATAGGGGAACGGAAGTAGGAAAGGGTGAATGTTCGAGATGTCCTTGAACAAACTCTATTACTTCCGGCAAATCAAATCGGAATAAGGTATTAGAACTTCTATCGGCTAAGTAAAAAAAAGATTCATCTGCTGCTGCTGCTTCTAAGTTCATCGCTGCCGTCATCCCTTCCATAGACAGTTGCAGTCGAAGCAAACTGTACCACGCCGTGCAATCGATTGGCCAAACAATGTGTTTCTTATTATAAGGTGTTGGGAGTTTAATTAAAAAGCCTTTATCTCGCGAGGGACTTTTAGAACCGGAGCCTAAAAGAACCAAATGGAGATATCCATTGATAGTAACTTTTGTAATGCATTCAATATCTGTTTTAGCCTCTTTTGCTATTCGACCTTCTTCCGGATTATCAGTTAAGGGAATTTTATGTAAAAGTGTTAAATCATATTTTAAAACATATAAATAATGACTGTCATCCCCTATGATATAAATATTTCCTTGCGCATATTCTACACAAGAAGCAGATGCTATTCCAGGAAGTATGGCTTGTTTTAGAATTGATACCGACATATTATTTTTTTACAGACCACTGTATAAAATCATTGTTTCTATTGGTACCTGTTTGAAGATTGTCAAAATAAGCGGTACATCTCAAGAGCACATAATCTTGTAAGCGTGTGGTAGAAACACCTTTTAATTTGGCAATATATACATCTCCTACTTGGACAGGGGTAGTCGCTTCTGTAAAAGAACTAGAGCTTAGGTTTTCATATGTATCTCGTACCCTAGTATCTGTAGCTCTAGTATAATTAAATCCGACCGGTACACGGACAAAGCGTGTCCCATTTTTAGAAACAAACAGTCGTTCAAAGGCTGTCGTTACTGAATCCATATCCATTATATATCGATTACTGTCAGCTGTAGAAGCAGTATAAGTGGTTACATTATATAAATTTAAAATCGGTGTTTGAGTACCTTGATAATTATAGACTCTTTTTGCAGTGTATTCTGTTAACAATCCATATTGTATAGAAAATTCAATAGGTCCTATTACAAGATTGGTAGTTGAACCGGGAGCACTATAATCGCCGGAAGTAAACACTATATAAAAATCTTCTGAATACTGATCTGTTCGGGTAGATAAGGAATGAATTATATCCACTACTTCATTAGTATCACCTTGAATGGAAATGTCTTTATACCAATTTTCGGCATTATCTTTAACAAAACCTGCATACGGATAGGTTTCAAATGTGGTGCTTGTAGTACCATATTGCTCCTTTTTAAAAATATACAAGCGATGGAAGGGCGCAGAGGCGTTTGTCAGAGCGGATAGTCGCATACCATATTGAGTGGCAGAACGTAAAACATAACCGGTATCTTTTACGGTTTCTACCAGATTAATTGTAAGGGGTAACGTTTTGTCCGGTACAAACGGTGTTGAGCCTGTTGTTTCATCTTCTTTCTTACAAGAATAGAGTACCCCCAAAAGAAGTAGAAAGAATAGGAAACGCAGATGGTTATGATTGGAAACTGTCATGTTAAATGAGGGTTACAAGATTTAAAATTCGATTTCGTTAAGTTAAAACCTAACCTATTTTAGTTCATCAATAGAAGAGTTTAATTTAGAATACGTACTCACGTATAAATATAAACCTGTTAGGTTTTCCCCCTTAACTATACGGCATTGGGTGTATAAAATTACAAAAAAACAATGAGAATTAACGATTAGTTTTCTACCTTTAAGTAAGCTTAATTTTATGAAAACACCTTTCAATTTACATCAGTGGATTGCAGATAACAAGGCTTTACTCCAACCTCCAATAGGTAATCAACAAATTTATAAAGGGAATGACGATTTTATCGTTATGGTAGTAGGTGGTCCTAATGCTCGTAAAGATTATCATATCAGTGAAGGAGAAGAACTATTTTATCAACTCCAAGGTACGATTGAGTTATGGATACAAGAAGATGGGAAAGCTCGTATGATAGAAATAAAGGAGGGAGAATTATTTTTATTACCTGCACGAGTTCCCCATAGTCCGAGACGTCCGGCTGATACGGTAGGTTTGGTTATTGAACGATATAGAAAAGAAGACGAATGGGATGGCTGTGCTTGGTATTGTGAATCGTGTAATCATCTTCTTCATACAACGCGTTTTCCGCTTAAAGATATCGTTCAACAGCTTCCTAAAATGATGGAGTCATTTTATGCCAGCGAACAATTACGTACCTGCTCCGTTTGTGGAAGTGTCTTATCCTTACCTCAACCCTTCGTTCGAAAATAATGTTTAGTGTAACTCGACAACACGCAACGCAGTTAGATGAACAAGATGCATTAGCTCAGTATCGGGATGCCTTTATATTTCCGAAAGGAAAAGAGATCCGGTATTTTTGTGGCCATTCATTAGGCCTACAAGCAGAGCAAACAAAAACATACATGCAACAGTACTTATCTGATTGGGGTAATTTTGCTGTTGATGGTCATTGGAAAGGAGCTTCTCCTTGGTTATCTTTTCACGAGTGGTTTCAAAAACCTTTATCCCTGCTGACCGGGGCATATCCGGATGAAGTGGTGGCGATGAATAGCTTAACGGTTAATCTACACATATGTTTTGCATCCTTTTACCGTCCACATCGCAAGCGGTATAAAATCTTGACAGAGTATTGGAATTTTTCATCTGATCGATTTGCATTAGAAAGTTTAGTATCTCTTTATGGCTATGATCCAAAGGATGCTATCATTACCTTAAAACCAAAGAAAAATCGATTTATAGTAGAATGGCAAGATATAGAAGAAGCGATTGCACAACATGGTTCGGAACTCGCATTGGTTTTTTTTAATGGAGTAAATTACTATACCGGTCAAGCCTTTCCTATGGAAGCCATTTCCCGAGCGGCACATCGGGTGGGTGCCTATTGTGGGTTTGATTTAGCGCATGCCATCGGTAACATTACGTTATCCTTACATGATTGGAGAGTTGATTTTGCGGTTTGGTGTAGCTACAAATATTTAAACGGTGGACCGGGCGCTGTCGGTGGAGCATTCATACACCAGCGACATGCTTTAGAAAAAAATACACCTAGGATGGCCGGCTGGTGGGGCCATGAAGCCTCTACTCGTTTTCAGTTATCCGGAAAATTTAAACCTGTAAAAGGAGTGGATGGATTTCAAATAAGCAATGCTCCGATTGCTAATATGATTGGATTAAAGGCTTCTCTAGAGTTATTTTTAAAAGTTGATGCTAAAGTACTTGCGTTTAAACGAGAACATCAGTATCAATATTTATGTTATTTATTAAGCTCTTTATGTACGGTACAAAACGGAAAAAAATATTTTGGTTCTATTATTAGCCCACAAGAAGAAAACCAACATGGCTCGATGGTTTGTATCCATTGTCCGGGAGGTAAATCGTTAGTCGATGAATTGCATTCAAAAGGTTTCTGGGTAGACTGGCGAGAACCGGATGTAATTCGAATTACACCAAGTCCATGGTTTACGAGCTATTCCGACATATACGCCCTAAGTATTTATTTAAGTAAGGTGATGGTGATCAAATGAAAACAGCGTATCTAATAGGAGGTGGTTTAGTAGGAAGTCTATTAGCGATAAGTCTTAAAAAAAACGGTCATTCCGTACACCTTTATGAAAAACGGAAAGACCCCAGACAATTTACTTCCACTCAAGGTCGCTCTATTAATCTAGCCTTAAGCAGACGCGGTCTGCATGCAATTGAACACATTTGCCCTGAAGTATTGCCTTCCATATATCAGTTGGTTGTTCCCATGCAAGGACGTTTGATTCATGATATGAACGGGGCACTTCATTTTCAACCTTATAGTTCACAAGGCGAATCTATCCTTAGTATTGGAAGGGCAGCGTTAAATTGTTTATTGTTAAACAAAGCAGAAGAAGTTGGTGTTCAACTTCATTTTGAAACAACTTGTACCGGTAAATCAGAAACAGGACTGTGGCAACTACAACAAAGAGATACCCAATTTGAAATACCAAAAGACAGTTGGATTATCGCTTCAGACGGGGCTTTTTCAGAAATACGGCGCGTTCTTTCTAAAGAAGGGAAACTACACACTACCATAGAAACACTAGAGTATAGTTATAAAGAATTAGATATACATCCGGAACAAGCAAGGCAATGGATGGCTCAATGGGAGGTGTTACATATTTGGCCAAGAGGTACTTTCATGTTGATTGCCTTACCTAATACGGATGGTTCCTTAACCTGTACTTTATTTTTACCTACACGAGGAGAAGGAAATACGTTTGAATCGCTATCCACTGAAGACAAAGTCCTCCACTTTTTTGAACGTTTTTTCCCGGATACCCTTCTTGCTTTACCTGATTTATGGGAACAATGGACGGCGCATCCTACTTCCGGTTTATCCACTGTACATACACATCCCTGGATGCACGAACGAGTGATTTGCATAGGTGATGCAGCTCATGCTATTGTGCCTTTTTATGGTCAAGGAATGAATGCCGGCTTCGAAGATGTCCGACTATTACAAGAACTTATACAAGAAATCGGACTATCCGAAACGACTTGGGAGCGGTTTTATAACAATAGAAAACCTAATACCGATGCCATAGCCCATTTAGCTTTACAGAATTTTTTAGAAATGCGTGATCATGTAGACGATGATCGTTATCTAAAAATAAAAGAAATTGAAAAAGTAATAGAAGAATCTGATCCTAGTTTTATTAATTTATATAGACATATTTCATTTAATGATACACCGTATGCAGAAGCCTTAGCATGGGGGAAATCTTTACAGAATCTGTATGATCATCTTCTTCGCACTATTGTAAAAGGTAATATGGAAGAGAATAAGTCCTATATTATTAGTGAATATCAACGTTACCGTCAAGAATATAAAGATGTATCCCCTTTATAAAAGGGGATAACGGTTATTCTCCTAACCAACTTAATTTCTTAGGGCCTTTGCGTTTAATTAATCCAAAAGCCTCTACCGCATATTTTTGCAAATGTTTTTCGACTTCCGAAAAATCATCTGTATACAAAAATAATTTTAAGTCTTCTTTTGAAATGGTTCCTCTTTCTGCCATATAAAGTATATGCTCATACAAATGTTTATGGTACTCTGTTCCAAACAACACAACAGGAAACTTTTTCATTTTATTCGTTTGAATTAACGTAACCGCTTCAAAGAATTCATCTAATGTACCCATACCCCCCGGCATACAGATGAAAGCATACGAATACTTGCATAATAGAACTTTACGAACAAAAAAGAATTTGATATTGACAGAATAGTCAACGTATTTGTTTACGTACTGTTCCATGGGTAAAATAATATTACATCCTACCGATTTACCTCCTACATCTTTAGCTCCTCTATTGGCAGCTTCCATAACACCCGGACCACCACCCGTCATTACTGTAAACCCTAACTTTGATACGATAGAGCCCATCTGTCTGGATTGTTGGTAATAGGGGTGATCTTCTTTAAATCGTGCCGATCCGAAAATAGTTACACAAGGTCCTGCAAAGTGTAATTTTCGAAAGCCCCGAATAAAATCCAAGAGAGTATGGTGTAACATAACAAACTCTTTCCATCTCGATTTTGGACCTTCCAAAAATATACGTTCTTCATTTTGTTCTTCATTGATGATGTTAGGGTTTACCGAGGAAATACCTTGATTTACCGGTTCTTTTTCTGTAGTTAACATAGCGCTTCATCCAACGTTTAG
The DNA here is from genome assembly GCA_025455005.1 of Cytophagaceae bacterium. Taxonomy (GTDB): domain Bacteria; phylum Bacteroidota; class Bacteroidia; order Cytophagales; family Cytophagaceae; genus JALONH01. The sequence goes on along the minus strand of JALONH010000001.1, from coordinate 31,167 downwards.
GATACCATTTAATAATAATATTTTAATAATAACGGGAAAAAATATAATTAGTTGTAGATTTTTAATCAAAATACCTTCTATAACCACCATGTATTACCTTATTAAATTGTATATTTAAGTTTAAATAAACCTTTTAGAAATAAATATTTAATCGAGATGAAAAACATTTTACTTTATCTAACGGTATCGGCGACACTAGTAGTTTCGTCCTGCCGATCCGGTGATGACGGTGAGCCAGGACCAGCCGGCGCAAGCTACTTTAGAACAGAAGGTACTGCTTCCGGTACTATTTATTATGAATACCCGAATGGAGATACAGCAATTGTTCCTGTAAGCTTTGGAAGTTTTACCTCCGATGCGGATAACGTTTTTTACTTGGATTCAACCGATAACTTTGGTTATGACTATTATGCTGTAGATATAAAAAGAGTAGATCCAACAGATGGTGCTAACTTTTTTAGATTTTCTATTTGTAATGCAACATTTGATCGTAACAGAGACAGCTCGTATCGCCCACCCTACAATATCGATTTCGCTATTAGTGTAGTAAAGCCGGGTAATCCCTTTTTCCAATTTACCAATATGTATAATATCTATAGTGACTATGAAACTAAGAGTTATTATGTTGGTGAAGATGCTGAAATCACAAATTACTATTTAAATCCTGTAACAAGAGTATTAAGCTTTAGATACAAGTTTTACATTTCACCGAACGATATACCATATAACTTAAGAGTATCTTCTTATCCGGCTATTGTATCAGGTAACGTTCAAGTACAATTAAATAAGTCTACTTATGAGTTGAATAATTGTAATGCCAGATAATTTGTATTTTATGAAAAAACTAATTCTACTTATATTGTCTTCCACACTACTATGGTCTTGTAGAGATGGGGAAGACGGCCCTCCGGGTCCGGATGGCATTAGCGGGTTAAAGATAGAAGGTACAAACTCCGGCACCATGTATTTTAATTATCCCAATGGTGATACCGCGATTGTACCTTATACATACCCATCGTTTTTATCTGCAATTGACCAAACCTATTATATCGATACAGTAGGAAATAATTCTACATACCATGTTACTATCCGTCGAAATGACGTTTCTGATCCGGATAATTATATGGAAATCTATTTCTGTGATGCCTTTTATGATGCAGGAAATGACACTACGTTCAGTGTGCCTTCTAGCGCTTTAATCTATTTTAATTATATTAAAGCCAACGGAACATTGTTCAAACTAAATAACTATTACAACGAAAGTTATTATGTGACCGGACAAAATTTGAAAATTCGTAACTACTATTTAAATCCAACCACCGGTAGACTTACCTTTACTTATGAGTTAACGGTACCTTATGGAGATATATCGTACGATGTAAGACCTCCGGAGAATATTCCAGCTATCTTAAAAGGAACTATAGATGTACAATTAAATCGTTCACTTTACGATAATTCCTATTGTGGTAATAATCGTCAAGAAGAAATAGTATTTGAATAGACTATTCCGATATATGTTAGAAACCTATGACGTAACCGTCATAGGTTTTTTTAAAATCCGGGTTCTAATTCTTTCACTTTAGTTTCAATCGCATCTAGATTTTTAGAATACTTTTTTGCCCATTTCGGTACTTGAAATTTATAACCGACTTTTACCATTGCTTTACCTACACTATTAATAATAGTAGTCTGTTGTCCTAAATAAAAACGTTCGGTATCGAGTAACAACGTTCCTCCAAAAACCCATCGATTCGTATGGTATCCAAAACTTAGTCGAACAACCCCTTTGAACGAAAGACTGGTTTGTTCTAATTTTCCGCTTGGATATTCAGACATATCAATATATTGAAATGTAGGTCCAAAAGCAGGAGCTACTGAAGCGTATAAACGCCCATGCCATACTTTATGCCAAGCATAACCCGGTAACACTGCCATTGAATTTAATCTGCCTTCATTAATGACAAAACTATTACTCAATAACGAACTCAAACTATCTGCAATTAGAGGTTGGTCACCATTACCTATAAACAAATGGGAAAAACTAGGATTGATAAACCACCCTTTAAAGGTTTGATGTGCCACTTTACCTGCACCAAAACTTTCATTTAAATTGAATTTTTTAGTTAGCATGACCAATGCGTTTAATGCATATCGGTTGACTTTCATATCTTTAAAGACAATATCATTGGGTTGGTGATAAATGTGGTCAAGGTGTTGATGATTCCCTACAAAAAATCCGGTATTGTTTACAAAAATAAAATCAAAGCCAAAGCGTGGAAAATAAACGCTAGCTTGAAGCTGAAAATTTCCACTGTCTTTTTCAGGAGTATGCTTTCCGTCCAATCCAATTATACCTATATTTACATTTAACCATTTATGTGCTAAACCAATACCTAACATATTGGGAATGGTAGGACGATACGAAATGTTTTCTTCAGCAGTATAATATAAACCATTAAAAAACCTTAACCCAATAATCGATACAGTTATTTGACGACGCGAATTGTAAACATAATTTTCATCTTTCTCCAACACAATAGAGTCGCTCGTCTGTGCTCTAGAAATACGATTCATTCCTACAAGCAAGAAAATCATGATTACTCCATATATGGTACTTTTTTGCATCACTTGGTTACTAAATATAGTATAAAGTATACGATAAAACTTCTTTTAGTCGGGCTAATTCTTTTTTTAATTACCGTCACATATTCCAATACTGCTCATGCAAAAGTCATAGTAAAAAAAGATTGGGTTATTTTAAAAAATGGGAATCGTATTCGATGTAAAATAATGAAACTAGAATATGGAATGTTATTTATCGATTCTGACGGTTTTGGTAAAATAAATGTTAAATGGGTTGATGTCGCCAAGGTCGTAACACAATCTCCTCAACGTATTCAATTCGAAGACGGAAAAGTGTTGATCGTACGATTGGATACTTTAGAAAATGGGACTCCAATCATAAAATATGCTGACTTTTATGAGCTTGTTGATTTTTCTACCATAGGTACTATGATGGGAATTGAAAGCACCTTTATCCAAAGAGTAAACGGGCAGTTTAACTTAGGTCTAAATTACGTATTAGCTAATAATGTTACGACATTTAGTGTGGGCTTAAATGCGGATTACATCAATAAAAAATCACGTATGGCACTAACTTTAAGTAGTATTAATACTTATCAAAAACTAACGGATACAACCAATCAAACATCTAAACAAACCTTAAGTTTTTTACATAATTACTACTTTAATAAACGAAATTATTGGAATGTACAATTCACAGCAGAACAAAACTCTCAATTGAGTATCAAGTATCGAGGTTTTTTTGGAAATGGTATTGGTCGAACCATATTCGTGAATGATTTACATTCTTTTTATATTACAGCAGGATTTGGGGGCAACTTAGAAGAAGGACTAGAAGATCGCCGACGAAATAGTATAGAAGGATTATTATCCGCTGAATACCGTTTTTATAAAGTATCGACACCAAAATTTTTAATAACTTTTACCAATAATTTTTACCCCAGTATTACTATTTCTGATAGGTACAGATGGAGTAGCGATTTAAAAGTAGATTTCGAAATAGTAAAAAACTTTACTGTTGGTGTGAGTGGTTATTATATATTAGATACACAACCATTCATTAGTGCTAACAACAACTTTGATTATGGTCTTTCCGGAACAATTGGAATCATTTTTTAAAACCGAGCTTGTAGACTAAGCGAGGCTCCAACAATTACATAACTCACTTCTCCATCAATGAATTCTTTAATGGGATAGTCCGTTAATTGGTATTTAATGGTTGAATAAGCTAAGCCCAAACTTACATTTTTAAAGATAAAATAATCTAAGCTTACGTGTTGATCTAACACCACACCTTTTATTCCTTGAATTTGTAAGCCGAATATTTCAAAACTATACTTTCCTAAAAGTCTTGGAGTGATATAGGCTTGTCCATGTATTCCTATTAAAGCAACAGGTAAAAGAAACCGTTCACTAAATTTAAACTTAGATTCACCATATTCCAATGCTTCGAATCCAAAATTTAGTCCTAAAAGTCGAAGTCCGGAACTGAATCCAAGACACCAGTTTTTTTGTCTAAAAATGGAATACCGATAAGTAGCTGCTATATAAGAAACATTAAATTTAGTAATCAATGTAGCTCCGATTTCAATCAAAGAGTCTTTAATGTAAAAATCTCTGTTAATTTCGGCTTTTTGATTTCTATTAATGCTAAAATAGGTAAAGGCTAATTGACTTCTCGGAGAGACAAAGGCACTAACATCTGATCTAAAATCTGTTGAATTTCGTTGTAACAAGAAATCATTTTCTAAAGACAAGTAAGTGCCTAATGCACGTCCATCTAATCGGACGGTAGTATTACTGTTCGTAAAAAAGGAACTGACTGAAATATAGTATCTATAATCCGGCATTTGTTTGCGTTTCAAACTATCCATTGCATAGGATGAAATGGATAGTAAGAAAACCGCAAGACTTAGTATAGATATTCTCATATATTATTCATACATGGTGAAGTTTAAACCCAACTGGAATCCTAAAGACTGAAAGTTGTTGTAGTTTAATTCTTCGTTACCATTGCTTAAGTAGCTATAACGGATAGCTGCGTGGAGAGCAGTAGTGGATTCTCTACCTAAGAATATGGCAGCCCCTATTTCCGGTCGAAGTGCTATACCCCAATTGTGATCAGACGTTTCGTATCCATTAAACAATACTTTATGGTTCGCGTAGCAAGTGCCAATTCCCATACCTACATATGGAATAACTTGTTCACCCGGCGTAAAATGATATTGTGTATTAAACGTAATAGGGAGTGTGTAAATATATTTGTATAAATCTGTTGTGATATCTAATCCATCACGAACTGGGTAAGTGGCTCTTGGTTGGTATTGATAATAAGTAGACCAATTCACACCTATACCGCAAGTTATATTCGAAGCTACTTTCCACTTGCCTTCGATTTCAAATCCAACAAAACTGGTATTATCTAAAAAGTTTCGATTGGCTAACGGAATATTAACATCATACTTAACTAAGAAAGCGGATTGAAACGGTAATTCTTGAGCAAGGCCATTACTTAAAACACCTAATGAAAGCAATAATATATATAGATAAGAACGCATAAAACTATCGAGTTATATAAGTAGATTGTTTAAAAGATTGATTTATACTTTCAACAGCATCATTAATAGGTTTGCTATTTAATACCCCTCCGGAATAAGATGTCCAAACTAATTTAGCCGCGTTGGGTTGAGACGGAGAAGGAGGTAATTCTTTACGATCAAACATTTCAATGATTTGTACACCTGTTTCATAAGTGTAAGCATAACTATATCCGGGATAATATCCGCCACCCCACCAAGGATACCAAGGATAGTAGCCACCATAAAAGCCCCACCAATATCCCGGGTAATAAATATACCCTACATCTGTATCCTTCAATAACAAAATATTTAATACATAATCTGGATCAGCAGAAGTTGCCACTTCTGTATACCCTCTACTGTCCATATTAGATTTCACAGCACCAATAAGTTTTGATGCATCGCTTGAATTTAATTTGGAACGATCTCCATTATCCACTATTCCTACTGTGTCAACAATAGCGTACGTAACTCGTTCTGCAAAATTTTCCTCTGTGTCATAAATAGTGGCTACGACAGGCTTGGTGCTTAATTCTTCTACTCCCGGCTCCCACGTACAGGAGAAGAAGACTAAAAAAGGCATACTCCATAATGCCGATTTTGAAAGATACTTTTTCATAAATTAAAATTTAAACATAAAGGTATTTAGATATTCCATACTTTACAAACAAAACTACCAGCCTCCTCCAAAGGACTTATAAATGGTAATATAGCTGATTAAAAAGTTGCGTTGTAAAATGGAATATTCTAATTCTGCACTTAATAAGTTTTGTTCGTTGATCAGTACTTCTAAATAAGACGTGTAACCATTGTCATAGCGCGCTTTCGACAACATTAATGTTTTTCGCGCTGCTTCTACTTGACTATTTCGATGTATCATTTCGTCTTTATATGTACCTGTATACGTTAAGGCATTACCTACCTCCATTAGAGCATTCAAATACAAACGTTCATACTCTTTTTGAAATTGAACTAAGCGGAATTTCTCTATTTCTACTCTTCGCTTATTTTTCCCAAAATTATAAATGGGGCCAAACAATCCGGCTGATATAGAATTGGTGATGGATCCGGATGAAAGCAATACACTCAAGTCTTTACTGGCAAAGCCAAACATTCCACTGAGTTGAAAGGAAGGATACCGCATCGCTACGGCCATTCCAACTCTATTATTTTGAGCCATCATTTTGTACTCAAACGCTCTAAGATCCGGTCGGGAATGGACTAATCGAGACGGTAAGCTATCCGGAATATAGGCTTTAACCGTTTGCTCTTTTAAAGGAAGTCCTCTTTCTATTTGTTGTGGAGGCAATCCTAGTAATATGGATAAGGAGCGTTCTGTTTCCTTTATTTGTCGTATAATTTGATAACGAAAAACATAGGCAATATCTAATTGTTGTTGTGACTGTAGTTTATCTAACTCCGGCACATCACCATATGTAAATTTGTTATTGATGATAGTAAAATAGGCTTCTCTTGTTTGAATGGTAGCTTCTGTTATCTTGAGTCGATTATCCAAATCTAATAAAGTAAAATATACAGATGCTACTTCTGCAATTAAGGACAAACGGATGGCGTTGGCTGTTTCTTCAGAACTTTTCATATCCGACTTTGCAGCGTTACGTTGGTGCCGTAGTTTACCCCATAAGTCTACTTCCCAACTTAAACCTCCACTAATATTAGCTTGCGATATTGGATCTTTGGATAAACTGATTACATTACTACTAAACTCTGTTCGTTTAATTTCAGTTGAATAGGTAAACGAAGGAAATAAGTCAGCTTTATTAAATCCATACAAAGCCCGTGCTTCTTCAATTCTTGCCAGCGCTTTTTCTAAATCAAGATTATTATGTAAGGCAGTATCTACTAAAGCGATCAAGACTGAATCTTCAAACAACTGAATCCAATCAGCAGCGCGAACAGAATCTTTTACTAAAGAGTCTGCTATTTCTTCTTTCAAACTTACGTCTGTAGGTAAATCCGGTGATTGGTACTTTGGACCTACCATACAGCTGTACACTGTACTCAGAAAAATAATAATAAGTACTTTATACGTTTTCATTCGTGTTTTTGTCTTTATGCATTAACTTTTGAATCATCACAAATAAAGATGGTACAATCATGATTCCAACAATAGAGGCCATCAACATACCACTAAATACTACAACGCCCATTACTTTTCGAGCCTCTGCTCCTGAACCGGATGCTGTTAACAAGGGAATTACTCCTAAAATAAATGCAAGAGCGGTCATCAATATAGGACGGAAGCGCAAGCGAGCTGCTGTCATGGCTGCATCAAGATACGATTTACCTTCTTTGACTTGAGCAGTTGCAAATTCAACTATCAATATGGCATTTTTAGCTGCTAATCCTATTAACATGATAAGACTGATTTGAGCGAAAATGTTGTTAATATAACTATCACTAAACTTATTCATTAACCATAATCCTAGAAAGGCTCCGAATATAGCAACCGGAGTACCTAATAACACACTGAAAGGTAAAGACCAACTTTCATATTGTGCTGCTAAAATTAAAAACACCATTAGGATTGCAAACGCAAATACAATAGTTGCTTTCCCTTCGGCTTTCTTTTCTTGATAACTTAGGTTTGTCCAAGAAATAGACAAATCTTGAGGTAAAGTAGCCGCCATTTCTTCAATGGCTTTCATGGCTTGAGCGGAACTAAACCCATCTGCCGGCAACCCTGTTATTTCCGCAGAGCGTAACATATTGAAACGATTGGTAAAATCCGGACCATAAAACTTTTCCAATCGAGCCATTGTATTTAACGGTACCATCTCTCCAGAAGAAGAACGAATATAATAATAATCTAAATCAGCTAATTGACCTCTATAGGGAGCATCCGCTTGCAACAATACCTTATATTGTTTACCAAATTTATTGATGTCATTAATATACATTCCGCCCATAAAGGAATTCAAAGAAGTATTTAAATCCGATAACGAAATGCCCATTCGTTTTGCTTTGTCTCGGTCCACGTGTACTCTATACAATGGAACTTTAGTAGCATACGTTGTATTTAATCGTTGTAACTCTGTTCTAGTTTGCAACTGTTGAATAAACAGAGCCGATTGTTTTGCTAAATAATTGGGATCTTTTCCGGAGTTGTCTTGTAAAACAAATGAGAAACCGGCGGAGGAACCTAATCCTTGTATAGCGGGCGGTTCAAATGCAAATACCGTTGCTTCCGGTACACCCATCATGACTCTACGGTTCAAGTCTGCCACAATTTGTTTTACCTGTCTTCTTTCTTCCCACGGCTTCAACGATATAAATACAGTTCCCATGTAAGAGGAGTTCGATTGAGACAACATGGAATAACCTACTATACTTGTAGAGTATTCTACCCCTTCAACTTGTTTAATAATTTTTTCAATTTTAGAAATAACTTTTTCTGTACGGTCGAGAGAGGATGCTTCTGGTAACATGATATTCATCATGCAGTATCCTTGATCTTCTTGTGGTAAAAAGCCTGCGGGCGTTTTGGACATAAACCAGTATACCAAACCGGACATGAGAATAATTAGGAATAACCCACGAATCGCTTTTTTAGCTATGAATAAAGTAACCCCTTCATAGCCATCGGTCAGTTTTCCAAAAAACGTATTAAAGCCATCAAAAAATTTATCGATTATATTTTTCTTTCGTTCCTTTTTGGGTTTTAGTAAAAGGGCCGATAACGCGGGGCTTAATGTTAACGCATTGATAGCGGAAAAGGCAACCGATATGGCGATGGTCACAGCAAATTGTTGGTATAAACTTCCTGTGATACCCGGTATAAAGGCTACCGGAACGAAAACAGCAGAAAGTATTAATGCAATAGCAATCACAGGTCCTGAAATCTCGCTCATCGCTTTGATGGTGGCTTCTTTAGGACTTAAACCATGTTCAATATGGTGCATAACCGCTTCTACCACTACTATGGCATCATCTACAACAATTCCTATCGCGAGAACTAATCCTAACAAGGATAAATTATTAATCGAAAATCCCAATACCGGGAACAGTATAAACGCCCCTATTAAAGATACCGGGACGGTAAGCAAAGGAATAATGGTCGCTCTCCAATCTTGTAGAAAAAGTAATACCACTAAAATAACTAATAGTACTGCTTCCAATAATGTGTGAATGATTTCTTCAATTCCGGCGGTTATTGAAGTGGTCGTATCTAAGGTAATATCTTTGCGAATACCGGGAGGAAATCGTTCTTTGATTTTCTCTACTTCTTTCTTGATGGTGTTGGCTACTTCTAATGCATTGGAGCCCGGTACTTGGTATATGGCTAAAGTAGCACAAGCTGTTCCATTCAAGCTGGCTTTTGTACTATAATTTTCTATACCAAAAGTGATGTCTGCTACATCTCCTAAGCGAAGATTTTTACCATCTCCACCGGATCGAATCACAATATTCGAAAACTCTTCAACCGATTTTAAACGGTCTTGTATTACAATGGTATATTGATGAGATGGAGAGAGCGCGTCGTACGGAGGAGCCCCTATACTACCGCCACTCGCAATCGTATTTTGTTCCTTTACGGCTTGCATCACTTCCGAAATCGAAAGGCCATACGATGCCATCTTATCCGGTTTCATCCAAATTCGCATGGCATATTCACTACCACCAAATAGGTTTATTTGACCGACTCCGGGAATCCTCGATAGAGGGTCAACCAAATTAATACTAGCATAATTAGATAAAAAATCTTTATCGTATGCGCCGCTGTCAGCCGTTAAGGATATTAATAATAATGGAAAGGATAAGGATTTTTTCGTTATCACCCCTTCGTTTTTAACTTCAACCGGTAAAAACGATTGTCCTTGTGCCACGCGATTTTGAGTAAGCATGTTAGCAATGTCCATATCGGTTCCTACATCAAACGTCACACGAAGTGTCATGGAACCGTCATTGGCATTGGTACTTTTCATGTATAACATATTCTCTACCCCGTTGACTTTCTGTTCAATCGGGGATGCTACAGCATTTTCAACACTGACAGCACTTGCACCTCTGTAAACCGTGGTTACTTGAATTTCCGGAGGTGTAATATCCGGATAACTGCTGACCGGTAATTTGGTAATGGAAACAACACCTAATAAAATAATCACAATGGATAAAACCATTGCTACAATCGGACGCTCTACGAAAAATTTTCCCATGATGTAATTATTGTATTGAATCCGAGGTAATAGCTATGGGTTGAACCGGCATTCCGGGTCTAACAAAAGCAGAACCAATTAAGGCTACTTTTTCTTTTCCGGTTAAACCACTTGTGACAATATAGGTTCCCCCTTTGGCTTCCCGAACTTGTATGGTTCGAATTTCTAAAACATTCTTGTCATTAATGATATATACTTGATAGATTCCTTGCATTTCCATTACCGCTCGCTCCGGTAAGGATATGGCGTTCGGCACTACTCCTGTAGGGACTTTCAATCGAACAAACTGACCTGGAATTAATCTTCGTTGTGGATTCGGGAATAGCGCCTCGACCGTTAACGTTCCTGTTGTGGGATCTAAACTCCTATCTTTAATACTGATTTTACCCGTGTAAGGATAAATACTTTGATCACTTAACTGTAGCTGTATGTTTTCGGTTTGTGCTATGGAATTTGATTTTGTTTTTTGAGTGTATTCTAAAAATTTATTTTCCGTCAACGTAAACTTAACTCGAATTTCACTTACGTCACTTATCGTGTTTAATAAATTCTGTTGACCAAACGGTGCCACATAATCCCCCACTTTTACTGCTGATATCCCTATAACGCCGGATACCGGTGCTTCTACAGTACAGTACCCTAATTTGATATTTTGTTGCTGAACCATTGCTTCCATGGAAGATACACGAGCTTTTGCAACATTAACTTTGGCAATGGCATCATCTAAATCGCGTTGACTTACCGCATTCAATTGCGCTAAGGGACGTATTCTTCGTAACTCTGCTTCTGCTCTTACTAACTCAGAGCGCGCAGATTCTAAATTCCCTTTTGCTTCTTGAACCTTAGAGGTATACGTGATCGGATCTATTCTATAAAGAGGAGTCCCGGCCTGCACAGTAGTACCTTCCGTAAATAATATATCCAAAACATTACCTTCTACCCGAGGAATAATTTTAATATCCGATTTACCATAAGTTTGTCCTACAAAATCTTCCGTTAGTACGACGGTATCCATCGTTGGTAGGACATACGATATCTCCATGGCTTTACTTTTTTTGTCAGCTTCTGTAGAAGAGCAAGACCCACAAAGCAGGGAAGTAAGACAAAGAAGAGGTAAATACACTCTCGAAGAAAAGTCGATAAAATGTGTCATAGATAAAGTAAAATAGAACTAAAAATACACTTCTTCTTTAAAAAATCCCTATTAAATCGTATTTATCATTGTATTAAGCCATTTGATATACAAATAATTATAAGATAACAAGGTATAATATAATGGAAATGGAAACAATAATTTTATCTTATTCCTTCTTTTTCCTATTTTCGTCGGTTCAATTTTCATCTATAACACAGTGATTATGGATGGTATCACTCTTTAACCAACAAACTAAGATAACATGATGGAATTCTTAATGTATGGAGTCATTGGTGTAGGTATTTTAGGCCTGCTATTTGGCTTTATGAAGTCTGCCTGGGTAGGTAAACAGCCCGTAGGCGACGATCGAATGAAAAAAATATCCGGTTATATAGCGGATGGTGCTTTGGCCTTTTTAAAAGCAGAATACAAAGTATTAGCCATTTTTGTAGCCATTGTTGCAGTACTCCTTTCTGTCTTAGCCGACGATAAAACGTCGCATTGGACTATAGGTATCGCTTTTGTTATAGGAGCCTGTTTGTCTGCCTTAGCAGGTTTTCTTGGAATGAAAATCGCTACAAAAGCAAATGTTCGTACTGCGGAAGCGGCAAAAACGTCTTTATCTAAAGCATTAGATATTTCTTTTGGTGGTGGCTTAGTAATGGGTATCAATGTTGTCTCCCTTGGTATCTTAGGTATTGGTATTTTATTTATCGTATACAGCACCTTATTTGGAGATACGTGGTCTACTAAAAAAATATTAGAAGTATTGGTAGGGTTTTCTTTAGGTGCTGAATCTTTAGCTTTATTTGCCCGTGTAGGGGGTGGAATTTACACTAAAGCAGCTGATGTAGGGGCAGATTTAGTAGGTAAGGTAGAAGCAGGTATTCCGGAAGATGATCCGCGTAACCCTGCTGTAATCGCTGATAACGTGGGTGATAACGTAGGTGATGTGGCCGGTATGGGTGCTGATTTATTCGGTTCTTATGTTTCTACCATTATTGCTACTATGTTGTTAGGTTTAACGGTATCTCCTATGAGTAATGAAATCATGGGCGTTAATCCTGCTGTCATTTTCCCTGTGATAATCGCTGCTGCAGGTCTTATTTTCTCTATTGTAGCTTCTTATTTTGTTAAAGTAAGTGAAAATGGAAATCCTCAAAAATCATTGAATATCGGAAACTTTGGTGCCGTAATTCTTACTGCCGGTGCGGCCTACGGAATCATACAATATTTATTTGATCCTACGATTACTATTAATGGAGAATTAACGGCTGCAGTGAATATATTTTATGCCGTTATAGTAGGTTTGGTTACCGGTATTTTAATCTCACTTGTAGTGGAGTATTACTGTGGTAAAGGAACCGGTCCGGTTCAATCTATTGCAACTCAGTCTATGTCAGGCCCTGCTACTAACATCATTGCAGGTTTATCCATCGGTATGTTTTCTACAGCAATCCCAACTATTATATTATCCGTAGGTATCGTAGTAGCGTATGAAATTGCAGGATTATATGGTGTAGCTATAGCTGCTTCCGGTATGATGGCGACTACAGGTATGCAATTGGCTATTGATGCCTTCGGTCCTATAGCGGACAACGCGGGTGGTATCGCTGAAATGAGTGGTCTTCCAAAAGAAGTTCGGGTTAAAACAGATGTTTTGGATTCCGTAGGTAATACTACCGCTGCAATTGGTAAAGGTTTTGCGATTGCTTCTGCCGCTTTAACTGCATTAGCCATGTTCTCTGCCTACATGGAAGTAACCGGACTTACCTCTATTGATATTTCAAAAGCTAATGTATTGGCCGGTCTATTAATTGGTGGTATGACGCCGTTTTTATTCTCCGGTTTTGCAATGCAAGCTGTTGGTAAATCAGCGAATGCAATGGTTCAAGAAGTTCGTCGTCAATTCCGCGAAATTAAAGGTATAATGGAAGGCACGGCAGAAGCTGATTATGAAAAATGTGTCAGCATCTCTACTCAATCCGCACTTCGCCATATGGTGATACCTGGTTTAATAGCTATTACATTCCCGATCATCGTCGGTTTTATTATGCAAGCGGAAGCTTTAGGTGGTTTCTTAGCCGGTGTATTGGTATCCGGTGTCATGATGGCCTTCTTCCAATCCAATGCGGGTGGTGCTTGGGATAATGCAAAGAAAATGTTTGAAGCCGGTGTAGACATCGAAGGAAAAAAATACTTTAAGGGTTCTGATCCTCATAAAGCAGCTGTTGTAGGAGATACGGTAGGAGATCCTTTTAAAGATACTTCCGGACCATCTTTAAATATATTGATCAAATTAGTGGCGATAGTAGCTATGGTTATCGCACCATTAATTGCATCTAACATACATTAAGTATAAGATTACGTATAAATAAAAAAAGAGAGGGTAGCCTCTCTTTTTTTATTTATACACTCCTTGTAATTTTAACTGTAACTTACTGCCGTTTTTACTTTAACTATGTCTATTTTATTTTCAAAACGCACTTTCCTTCTTATTGGTGTATCGTTCGTTGTGTTACTTATCGCTGCTTTGTGGTATGCGCCCACCTTTTGTAAAAATTACTTTAACAAACATGCGAAAGAATTAACCGGTCGAAATGGACATTTAGAAAAACTAGAATTCAATTACTTTACTTGCGCTGCTACCTTACACGACTTTTCCTGGTATGAACGCGATGATACGACTTCCTTTGTACATTTCGATCAATTATATGTAAACGTTCATTTTTGGAATATACTCATCGGACGTTGGTTAGTAGAAGAGCTTACTTTGCTGTCGCCTTCTGTTCGTATCATCAACACGGGTAAAGGGTTTAACTTTGATGATTTACTACAGTCGGATGATACGACGTCTACGGAGTCCGACTCTTCTAAAATAGAATTTGAAGTACTTAACTTTAAACTACGAAGTGGTAAAATAGCCTATTTAGACCAACCGGTAAATAATAAAATTTGGTTAGACAGTATCAGCTTTGATATTCCTCAATTCAAATGGAGTAATGAATCTTCTGATATGGATATCGCGTTTGAAATTAATAAGGTGGGCTCTATTGCGATGGATTCAGAATATAATCCCATCGCACAAACATTTGATTGTTCACTTCAACTTCGAAAGATTGATTTAGCAATAATTCGTCCCTACTTACTCAGCATGTATCCGAAGATGAAAGACTTCAAGGGATGGGCTAATGGCGGCGTTGAACTCCATTCTGGTTTTGGAGAAAAAAATACTGCATTGATTATTCATGGAGATACTTGGCTAACAAATGTTGAAATGCGCGACTCCTCCTACTTACCAATGGCTCGTGTAGACTCCGCTTATTTAAAGTTAGATGAATTTGATTATTACAAAAATCGATATGTTTTTTCAAAAGCATATATCGATCAATTATTTTTTCGATACGATCAAATGACTACAACCAGCAATGTAGAAGAGGTGTTTGAATTAAATACACCGGTTGATACTGCTCGTTATCAATTACCCGATTCCCTATTTACGGAAAATACTTTGTACTATGCCTTGGATACAATTTTATTAAATAACAGTAAAATTATATACCGCGATTATCAAATGAACCGACCCTTTTATTATGAATTATCCGGTGTAGTAGGTAGGGCCGAGAATTTTACCTCTACCAGTAAAGAGAATAGAATCAGTAGTCAAGGAATTTTAAATTCTAAAGGAAACTATACGGCGAACTTAATATCCAACCCGAATGACCCAATGAACTTTACGATCGATTTTGTATTGAATGGATTACAAATTAGCGACTTCAGCCCCTATGGAGAATTTTATGCAGGACATGAATTGTTTAAGGGAGAAGTGGTGTATAAAGGATATACAAAAGTTCACAAGGGGTTAATGGATAGTCGAAATTCAATCCGGATTTATGATATGAAAGTGGGTGATAAAGTAGCGAAGAAACCACTATATGCTATTCCATTGAAGTTTGCAGTATTTTTATTGAAAGACAAAAACGGTATTGTCAATATCAATTTGCCTATGCACGGTGATGTCAATGATCCGGAGTTCCGCGTAGGTCCATTGATTTGGCAAGTCATCAAACAAAACTTAGAAAAAATAGTAGCCGGACCGCAAGATATATTAGCCAAACAATTTGGTTTAGATGCCGCTCGTTTAAACTATATACCATTTGATATAGGCGATACGACGCTTAATAAAGAAGCCATCGTCAACATTCAAACTTTGGCGGACTTACTACAAAAAAAAGAAGGGTTAGCGGTTCAACTTCAATATTATCAACCCGACCTAAAAGAGTTATTATATTGGAAAAAAGAAGAAGCAAAAATTCAATATAGTATTGAACAACAAAAGGCCAATTCTCGAACGGAAGGGCTCTTGATGTCTAAACGAATCGATGATTATAACTACGGTTTTATTCAATACCTTCAAACGAAGACCGGCAATACGTCCTCTCAACCGGATAGCTTAGCGCATCAATTCATTTCTTTAGAACAAGTTCAAGCGGTTCAAGATCGAGTTCAACAGGCTCGAATTCGCGCCATACAACACTATATGCAAGGGAGACAGCCGGCTCTCCTTCAACGACTATCTTACCCTACCACCACGACTATTCCGGAAACCAAAGTCGTGCAACCTGTTTTCTTATTGAAAATGGAAATGACGGAATAAATTAACCTATTGATAATCAAAGCGTGTATTCCTAAGTACACGCTTTTTTTTACCTTTCATCCAAGTATTTTTTGTACTTTTGTCCACTTATTACGATTAGCACTATGTCTAAAAAATTAATTTATACGCCTTACGCTCCGGAACCCATTGGCCCTTACAGTCAAGCTGTTCAATTTGGAAACATGATCTTTGTTTCAGGTCAAATAGCGATACATCCGGACACAAAAGAAATAGTACGGGGGACCATTGAAGAGGAAACACACCAAGTGATGCAAAACTTGAAAACAGTTTTGGCAGAGGCCGGCTATAGTTTACAAGACGTAGTAAAAACCAGCATCTTTGTAAAAGACTTATCCCATTTCGATAAAATCAATTGGGTGTATGGAGAATACATGGGGGAAAGCAAACCCGCCCGTGAAACCGTAGAAGTAGCGCGACTACCCAAAGACGTACAAGTTGAAATCAGTTGTATCGCTGCGAAATAATTGTTGACCCATTTCCATTACCTTAAATCTTACTTATCCTTAAGAGTCGTTTAAACAACGACAAGTACAACTATGTCCGACGTTCGTGTACGCTTTGCACCTTCTCCTACCGGTCCTTTACATATTGGAGGAGTGCGCACAGCTTTATATAATTATTTATTTTCCAAAAAACATGGGGGCAAAATGCTGCTCCGTATAGAAGACACGGATCAAACTCGATTTGTACCCGGTGCAGAAAACTATATTTTAGAAGCGTTACAGTGGGTAGGGATTACGATTGATGAAGGTCCTACTCAGGGCGGTCCACATGCACCCTATCGTCAGTCGGAACGCAAACCCATGTACCGTGCATACGCAGAACAATTAATAGCAGAAGGAAACGCTTACTATGCCTTTGATACTGAAGAAGAACTAGAGGCAATGAAAGAGCGTTTGAAAGCAGCAAAAGTAGCCTCCCCTTCTTACAATATGGTAACGCGAATGCAAATGAACAATTCGCTAACCTTGCCGGAAGATGAAGTAAAACGTCGTCTCGACAATGGAGAAGCCTATGTCATACGTTTAAAAGTGCCGCGTAAAGAAGAAATACGTTTAAACGATTTAATCCGTGGATGGGTAGTCGTTCACTCTTCTACCATAGATGATAAAGTCTTATTAAAGTCCGATGGAATGCCAACGTACCATTTGGCTAATATCGTAGACGATCATTTAATGGGTATCACTCATGTGATTCGTGGTGAAGAATGGTTACCATCTGCTCCGTTACACGTGCTTTTATATCGTTTCTTAGGTTGGGAAAGTACCATGCCTAAGTTTGCCCACTTACCTCTTTTGCTTAAACCGGATGGTAATGGCAAACTCAGTAAACGCGATGCCGACGCCGGTGGATTCCCTGTATTCCCTATCGATTGGAAAGTGCCGGGTACAGAAGATACTTGGATAGGCTTTAGAGATCAAGGTTATCTTCAAGAGGCGGTTGTAAACTTTTTAGCCTTCTTAGGTTGGAACCCGGGTACACAAGAAGAACTTTTCACGATGGAACAATTGATACAAGAATTTTCGATCGAACGTATAGGAAAGTCGGGTACTAAGTTTGACATCAATAAAGCGAAATGGTACAACCAACAATACCTGCGATTAAAATCCGATGCGGAACTTCAACAATTGATGGAATCGGTATTACAAGCAGAGGGTGTATCATACGATTCTACAACCATAGGTGCCATCAGTCTTTTATTAAAAGAAAGGGTTACGTTTGCTCAAGACTTTTGGACAGAAGGAAAATTTTTCTTTCAAGCTCCACTTTCGTATGATTCTGCAGTAGCCTCTTCTAAATGGAATAGCGATGCCATTCAAGTTTCCAAAGCCTTACAAGATAAATTACAATCCCATACCGGCGACCTCAGCCCAGAAACGGCGAAACATCTGTTTCATGAAGTATTAGACGAACAAGGCATTAAAATTGGGAAAGTAATGCAAGCAGTACGCCTTGCTATTACCGGCGTAGGCGCAGGTCCTGACTTAATGCACATCATTAGTATTTTAGGTAAAGACGAAACCGTGCAACGACTACAGTCCGCATTGTCTACCCTTTCTGAAACAGTAAAACCTTAAATCTAAACGCTAGATTGTATACTATGGCAAAGAAAAAAAAGAACGATGCTCAAAAACCAAAAGTCAATAAAGATTTAGACGGTTTAAATATTAACATCAATTCTTTTGGTGAAATAAAATCGAATCTTTCCATAGATGCCATCAATGCCTTCTTAGATAAAAATGTAGACGATAAAAAACTTCGGGATCGATCGGATGACGAAACCCAACATCCTTCCAAGTAAGTTTCATTATACTACCTGTATGCCCGCAGTATCTACTCCGCTTCGACTCTTTTATATCTTAAGTGGCTTCTATTTTTTCGGTATCACCTTATTGGTATTCCTTTTTCCAAAAGGTGCCATTGAGCTAGCCTTAAACACTCAGCATCATCCGTTGTGGGATGCCTTTTTTTATTATATAACATACTTAGGTGATGGTTGGGTAGCGGCATACCTGTTGGTTATGGTTCTAGTATTTATAAATAGTAGAGCTGCCTTGACGAGTACCGTGGTATTATTGTTCACCAGTTTGATAGTTCAAGTGTTAAAGCACTGGATTGAAGCCGAACGACCGGCACATTTTTTTAAAACCACATTTTACCATATTCCCGGTCTAGAGTTACATCACTTTCATAGTTTTCCTTCCGGGCATACAGCACAAGCGTTTGCGCTAGCACTTGCTTTGACTTATTATACCAGAAGCACCCCGTTAGCTGTTCTTTCCTTTTTGCTTGCAGTAGCTACCGGATGGTCTCGTGTTTACTTAATGCAACATTTTTTAATCGATACATTGGTTGGTGGAATCATCGCCCTTTTTATTGGTTTCTTCTTTTGGAAGTATATCCAAACGACAATCCCCTCACTTACTGCCCCCCGTTGGGGACAATCTAAACCTTTATGGCCTTACTAAGCACCCCCCAAAGAGACAGTTGGATCATAGGTATCATCAGTCTTATTTTATTTGTTCCCTTTATTGGTTGGGTTCCCTTATTCGATTGGGATGAAATTAATTTTGCAGAAGCCGCACGTGAAATGTATGTCACGTCGGATTATTTGCATGTACAAATTAATTATACCACCTTTTGGGAAAAGCCTCCCTTTTTCTTTTGGTTACAAGTACTCAGTATGAAAGTGTTTGGTGTGAGCGATTTTGCCGCTCGATTACCTAATGCTTGGGTTGGGGGCGTCACCTTAATTACTTTGTACCACATGGGTCGTTCGATAGTGAATGTCACCTTTGGACGCTTATGGGCTCTAGTATATGCCGGCTCCATCTTACCTCATTTTTATTTTAGAACCGGTATTATAGATCCGGTATTTAATCTCTTTATCTTTTTATCGCTTTACTTTGCTTTTCGATCAATAGAGTCAATCGGAGGTAAAACTCGAACGTATTATATTCTTGCAGCCGGAATAGCCTCCGGTATGTCTATATTAACGAAAGGCCCTGTAGGGCTTTTAGATTTTTTATTGGTAATG
Organism: Cytophagaceae bacterium; assembly: GCA_025455005.1. Lineage (GTDB taxonomy): Bacteria > Bacteroidota > Bacteroidia > Cytophagales > Cytophagaceae > JALONH01. The sequence goes on along the minus strand of JALONH010000001.1, from coordinate 11,477 downwards.
GGCGTCATGATGATTATACAAAGAACCTTTTGGTTGTGGCGCTGGTACGAATGGGGACTATTTTTATTCGTCGCTGCTCTTCCCTTCATGGCTTGGCTTTCCTTTGAATTAGTCCAGCATGGACCATTTTTCTTAGTTGAATTTATCGTATATCAAATCCGTTTATTTCAAACACAAGATGCCGGACACGGAGGACCCTTTATTTATCATTGGGTAGTCATTTTATTCGGTTGTTTTCCGATGTCGTTTATCGCATTACGAGCATGGAACAAATCTGTTATAGAAGGAAGTCGTGCACAATCGTTTTGGTTATGGAGTGTGGTATCGTTCTTTGTTGTTTTAGTTTTGTTTAGTATCGTAAAAACAAAAATTGCGCATTATTCATCTTTTTGTTATTTACCCCTTTCGTATCTAGCGACCACGGTGGTTTATCGCTGGTGGAATGGAATAGAAAAAATACGTCCAGCGATGCTTTGGAGTATAGCGTTGTTTGGAAGTGTCGTTGCCCTTGTTTTAATCGCATTTCCGATTGTCATGACTCAATGGGAAACACTCTATCCCATCTTAATTCCTTATAATAAAGATCCCTTTGCGGCGGCTAATTTCACCGCTCCGGTTTATTGGAGTGGTTGGGAGGCCTGTGGTGGCGCACTATACTGGATATTGCTACTCAGTGCTATACTTTATTTTAAAAGGAATACTATGGTAGCCATTGTATTATTATTTCTTTCCGGAATAAGTTTTCACGAAACGGTATTGCCTACCATACTTCCTAAAATTGAACGTTATGTACAAGGAGAGGTTATTGATTTTTACAAGAGTAAAGTAGGAGAGAAAGCGTATGTAGAAGTAGTGCATTTTAAAAGCTATGCCCATTTGTATTACACACAAAAAGCGGGACGCAGCGACAGTACCTATAAAAAATTTGTAGAAAGATTTCCTGCCGATACTACACCACCGGCGTTTATTGATTGGCTTCGGTATTATCCGACGGATGCGCCCGTTTATTTTGTTACAAAAGTGGGAAGAGAAAAAGACTTAGAAGAAGACAGTAGTTTTGTTCGTATCGGAGGACAACACGGATATTGTTTTTATCGTAAAAAGTAAAAACGCAACTATGAAATGGGGCATCATTCGAGAAAGCAAAGTACCCTCCGACCGACGCGTCCCGTTGTTGCCGCAGCAATGTCGGTTGTTGATGGACACCTATCCCGGTTTGCAGATTGTAGTGCAACCGAGTGATGTGCGCTGTGTTTCAAATAAAGAATATGTAGAAGCCGGTATTGCGTTACAAGAGGACCTCCGCGATTGTGATGTGTTGTTTGGAATAAAAGAAGTGCCGGTACACTTGTTATTACCCGGCAAAACGTATGTATTTTTTTCACATACCATCAAGGCACAAGCACATAATCAAAAATTATTACAAAGTATAATGGAAAAGGGTATTACGCTGATTGATTATGAAGCATTAAAAGATGTAGATGGCAATAGAGTCATTGCCTTTGGTCGATATGCGGGAGTAGTGGGAGCGTACAATGCGTTGTTGTTATATGGAAAAAAATATCAACTGTATACGTTAAAGCCGGCCTATCAGTGTACGACACGACTTCGGATGTCTGAAGAATTAAAGTCGTTACGCTTACCTCCGGTACGAATAGTCGTAACAGGTAAAGGCAGAGTAGGCAGTGGCATACAGTCCCTGTTAAAAGAAGCCGGTATAAAAGAACTAACACCCGAAGTATTTTTAAAGTATGACGATACGGAAGCCGTATTTACGAATTTAGGATCTGCGGATTATCATCAAGCAAACGATGGGCGAGCATGGGACAGTGGACACTTTCATACACATCCGGAAGACTATCGTTCAACATTTGCGCCTTACGCCCAAAAGGCGGATATCGTGATAGCCGGAGCGTATTGGAATCCCAAAGGGCCTTTGTTGTTTTCGGTAGAGGAGATGCAAGCAGCTTCTTTTAAAACGCGCTTGATAGCCGATATTACGTGTGACATACACGGATCTATACCGAGTACAGTTAAACCTACGAACATTTATGATCCAGCGTACGATTACAATCCATTTTCGCGAGATATAGAAGCCCCTTTTTCTGATCCACGTAATATAACCGTAATGGCGATTGATAATTTACCTTGCGAATTACCTCGAGATGCCAGTGAAGATTTTGGAAATCAATTTATACGAGAAGTGGCCGCAGCGTTAATTCGAAAACCATACGGTTCCTTGATAGAGCGCTGTGCTGTAACAGTAAATGGGAAGCTGACCGATGCGTTTTCGTATTTATCGGAGTATGCAAAGGGTATGTAAAGAATTTTTTGTTACGCAAAGAGCACTAAGGAAGGCTCAGAAGTTCACCGAGGATTCGTTGAATATTACTTTCGCTCTGTATCTCTTTTTAATACTCTGTGAAACTCTGTGTGTTGCTCTGTGTTACTCTGTGGTTTTTCTTATTAAGCATATAATAAATCCGTACATCATTTATTCGTGATCCATTCCTTTGACCCTGTTTCAGTTTTCTGTTTCTGTTTCTCACTATTCAATTCACTTAGTAAAGCGTTAGAGGCACTTGTATTACACGGAGAGCACGGAGGAAGGCATGGAGTTTCACAGAAGATTCGTTGAATATTACTTTCGCTCTGTATCTCTTTTTAATACTCTGTGAAACTCTGTGTTTGCTCTGAGTTACTCTGTGGTTTTTCTTATTAAGCATATAATACATCCGTATATCATTTATTCGTGATTCATTCCTTTCACCCTGTTTCAGTTTTCTGTTTCTCACTATTCAATTCACTTAGTAAAGCGTTAGTGGTACTTGTATTACACGGAGAGCACGTAGGAAGGCACGGAGTTTCACAGAGGGTTCGTTGAATATTACTTTCGCTCTCTTTCTCTCTTTAATACTCTGTGTAACTCTGTGTTTTTCTCTGTGTAACTCTATGGTAGTATCGTTCTCTGGTTTTTCTTATTAAATTTATATATACCAATAATATTGTGCTCCTTGTTTATTTGTAAAAATGAGGAGCATGTCAATATCCGGATACGGTAGTTTAAGATTTGCTTTGTAGGATTAGTTCGTTTGTAATCGTTGAGTTCCTCAATTCTCATAAGAATCATCCGTACCATAGTAGTAGTCTATTTGATAAACTCTTTGGTATTTATTTTCAGATAAATCATCGTTTTACTTACTTCAATTGTGCCGATACGAGACGTGCTAACAGTGGACGAATCTTTGTAATAAAAGGTAGTGGAAAAAGTATACTATACTTAAGCCTTTACTGTGAGCAAGGAAAAATAAAGACAACATATTAATAAAACACTTTCTATCATACGCTACAATAAAAGCCTTTACGAAAAGAAAAAAGGGATAGATAAAGATAACAAATATATTAATTCGATTATTTGATTTTTGGAGGGGAGTTTGTATATTTCTTTAGGTAATCGAATTTCTAAAATATCAAAAAAAGAAAAGGCGAGTTGCCCCGCCTTAAATGTTTTCACAACGGAATAATCCTTATTGTGATTTGCTTTCGTTGTAAATGTAGATTTTAAATTTTAAATAAAAAATATATGAGTAAAAAAATTTTAGGATTGGACTTGGGGACAACTTCTATTGGTTGGGCATTAGTGAAAGAAGATGAAAATTTAGAAAATTCATCTATCATAAAATTAGGGACAAGAATTATTCAATTTGATAACTTCTCCAAAGTTGATAAAACGGGAAAAGTATCTGAATCCAAAGACCCTGAAGGAGATTTTAATTCGGGTAGAGGTCTATCTCCAAACGCGGATAGAACATCAAAACGAGGTGCTAGAAGAAACTTAAATCGATATCAATTGCGTAGAGATAATCTTTTAGAAATTTTAAGAAAAAACAATATTATTGACACTGATTTTGAATATGCTGAAAATGCTTCAAATTCAACTTATTATTCTTATAAGGTACGTGCGAATGCAGCATCTTCAGAAATTTCTTTAAATGATTTTGCAAAAGTTTTATTGATGATTAACAAAAAAAGGGGTTATAAAAGTAGTCGAAAAGCAAAATCTGAAGATGAAGGGATGGCCATTGATGGTATGGCTATTGCTAAAGAAATGTACGAAAACGATTTAACTCCCGGCCAATATGTTTTACAAATTCTAAAAGCTAAAAAGAAATATATTCCTGATTTTTATAGGTCTGATTTACAAAATGAATTTGATAAAATATGGAGTTTCCAAAAACAATTTCATCCTGAAATTTTAACAGACGAATTTAAGAAACAATTGGAAGGTCAAGGCTTACAGAATACAAAGAAAATATTTTTGGGAAAGTTCAAGATATTTACAGCTGAAAATAAAGCAACAGATAAAAAATTACAAAGTTACGAATGGAGATGTAAGGCTCTATTAGAAAAACTTAACGAAGATGAATTAGCTTACGTGATTTCAGAAATCAATAACAATCTAAATAAATCGAGCGGATATTTGGGCGCGATAAGTGACCGTAGCAAAGAATTATATTTTAATAAAATTACAGTTGGACAATATCAATATACTCAATTATCTAAAAATCCCCATGCAAGTTTAAAAAATCAAATTTTTTATCGTCAAGATTATATGGATGAGTTTGAACGAATATGGAACACTCAGTCTCAATTTCATAAAGTACTAACGGATGATTTGAAAAAAGAGATAAGAGATATTGTTATTTTTTACCAACGCAAACTCAAATCTCAAAAACACTTAATTTCAACATGTGAATTTGAAAAACATCACAAAGTGATTGCTCGCTCTAACCCTTTGTTTCAAGAGTTCAAAATTTGGCAAGTATTAAACAACATGGAATTTACTAATACCAAAACAAAGGAGAATAGCATTTTAGATGAAGAGACAAAGAAACTTATATTCAATGAATTAAATATTAAAGGTAGAATGAATAAAAAAGAAGTCATTGAATTTTTAGGATATAAAGACAAAGAATATGAACTAAACTTCAAAGAAATAGAAGGCAATAATACCAACAAAGCCCTTTATGAAGCTTTTAGAGTTATGTTTGAGCGTGATGGTCATTATTTAGATTTATCTAAAAATGCTGAAACAATTAAACAAGAGACAAAACTACTCCTAAATGAAGCGGGTATCAATACTCAAATAATAGATTTTGATGCGGAGATTGAAGGAAATGAATTCGACAAACAACTCTCCTATCAACTTTGGCATATCCTACATTCTTTAGAAGAAGACAAAGAAATAATAAAAACTTTGCAATCTAAATTTGGCTTTACAGAAGAATTTGCAAAAATAATAGCAAATGTTTCTTTACAGCAAGATTATGGAAGTATTTCTGCAAGAGCTATCAAAAAAATACTGCCTTATTTAAAAGCAGGAAATAAATACAGTGAAGCGTGTGCACTTGCAGGTTATAACCATTCAAGTTCTTTTACAAAAGAAGAAAATGACACACGTATTTTAAAAGATAAAATAGATATTTTACCAAAGAATAGTTTACGTAATCCTGTAGTGGAGAAAATATTGAATCAAATGATTCATGTGGTAAATGCTGTTATTAATGATCCTGAACTTGGTAAGCCTGATGAAGTACGTATTGAATTAGCTCGTGAACTTAAGAAAAGTGCTAAGGAAAGAGTTGAAATGAGTAGTAACATTGCAGCTGCTAAATTAGACCATGAAAAATTTAGGAAATTATTAAGTGAATCTCCCTTCTTTATTAAAAATCCAACTCGAAATGATGTCATTAGATATAAACTTTACGAAGAACTTTCTGCTAATGGATATAAGACATTGTATTCTAATACGTACATCCCGAAAGAACAGCTTTTCTCCAAAAACTTTGATATTGAACACATCATACCTAAAGCAAAACTTTTTGATGATAGTTTTTCAAATAAAACACTTGAACAAAGAGATGTCAATATCAAAAAAGCTGATTCAACAGCATTTGATTTTGTTTCAAAGGAATTTAATTCAGAACTTGATAAATACAAGTCTAATGTTGAAAAGCTTTATAAAGAGGGTAAAATTTCCAAAGCTAAATATCAAAAATTATTAATGACTAGTGATAAAATACCAGATGGTTTTATAGAAAGAGATTTAAGAGACACTCAATATATAGCTAAAAAAGCTAAACAATTACTGCACGAAGTATTTAGAACGGTCACTAGTACTACTGGTAGTGTAACGGATAGACTCCGCGAAGATTGGGGTCTTGTTAATATAATGCAAGAATTAAATTTTGAAAAATATAAAGCCCTTGGTCTTACTGAACATGTAGAAAAAAAAGACGGATCAACAAAAGAGAGAATTACAGATTGGACCAAACGTAACGATCACCGCCACCACGCTATGGATGCTCTTACTGTAGCATTTACCAAGCCTGCCTACATTCAATATTTAAATAACTTAAATGCTAAAAAAGAAGATACTCCAAAAGGAAAAGAAATTTATGGCATTGAAAGTAAATATTTAGAAAAAGTAAAAACGGATGATGGCTTTAATAGAGTGTTCAAATCTCCTATCAAAAATTTTAGAACACAAGCTAAAGAACATCTTGAAAATATATTGATATCGTTTAAAGCAAAAAATAAAGTTGTCACTAAAAATAGAAATAAAATAAAACTTAAAGGAAAAGATAATTATAAAGAACAAGTTACCCTTACTCCTCGAGGACAACTTCATAAAGAAACTGTATATGGTAAAATTAAAACTATAAAGGTAAGCGAAGAAAAAATTGATGGTAAGATGACCGTTGATAAAGCAAATACGGTTTGTAATCCATTATTTAAAGAATTGTTACTACAACGCTTGGCTCAATTTGATAACGAGCCTAATAAAGCTTTTACAGGAAAAAACTCGTTAGATAAAAATCCAATTTTTTTAGACCAGGCAAAAACGGTTCGTATGCCTGAAAAAGTAAAAACTCAATCCTTTGAAGACGATTATACAATTAGAAAAGATGTTAATCCTGACTTAAAGCTAGATAAAATAATAGATGAAGGTATAAAAACAATTCTAGAAGCCCGATTAAAAGAATACAACAACGACCCTAAAAAAGCGTTTGTTGATTTAGAAAAAAACCCTATTTGGCTCAATGAAGCAAAAGGAATCGCAATTAAAAAAGTAACCATCTCCGGTGTAAAAAATGCGGAAGCCTTGCATTCAAAAAAAGATCATTTAGGGAAATTAATTTTAGATAAAAACGGAAATCCGCAAGCTGTTGATTTTGTAAGCACAGGAAATAACCATCATGTAGCTATTTACAAAGACGAACAAGGCAATTTACAAGATGCAGTAGTTTCACTTTATGAAGCTGTTGCCAGAGTAAACGCCGGACTACCAATTATTGATAAAAATCCTAGAAACGAAAAGGGCGAACCATTAAACTGGACATTTCTCTTTACCATGAAACAAAATGAATATTTTGTTTTCCCTGATAGTACTTTTAATCCTAAAGAGATTGATTTATTAGACACCAAATATGCGAAAGAAATAAGTAAGAGGTTGTTTAGATTACAAAAGTTTTCAAAAGTAACTTATGGAAACTCCTCTGTAAGAGATTATGTATTTAGGCATCATTTAGAAACAAAAGTCGATGACAGGAAAGAACTAGCAAATATTGCTTTTAAAAGCATTAAAAGTTTGGGGTATTTTGATAATATGGTAAAAGTTCGCATCAATCATTTAGGGAAGATAGTGCATGTGGGAGAATAACGATTGTAGTTATTGATATTATCATATACTTGAAGTCTCCACATATTTACTCTCTAGACAACTTCTAACAATATAGTAAATCATCCATTAAACTATGGTTTTTCTATATAAACTATATATAAACCTTGAAAATCAATAGTTATACTATGGTTTTTCAAGGTTTATGCTTATATTTGTCTTATGGAAAGAAGACGAGCCGATATAGAACTTTTGGCAGAAAAACTACAGTACAGCCCTGCCGTAGCTATTTTGGGTGCTCGTCAAGTAGGTAAAACTACACTGGCACTGCAAGCCGCTAAACTATTACAAAAAGAACACCTCTACCTGGATTTGGAAAGCGGACTGGATCTAGCTAAACTAAGCGATGACCCGGAAACGTTTCTGGATTTTTATAAAGATAAACTCGTTATCCTAGACGAAGTGCAGGTAATGCCGGTACTTTTTACCCGGTTGCGCAGTATCATAGACCGTCACCGTGTCAACGGTCGTTTCTTACTGCTCGGCTCGGCATCACCCCATTTGGTTAATGGTGTATCCGAATCCCTGGCAGGAAGAGTAAGTTACCTTGACTTAAATCCCTTTCGACTCAGTGAACTCTACCCAGACTTTGCACAACAGAAACATTGGTTCCGAGGTGGATTCCCAAGGGCTATTTTAGCCAACAGCGATGCAGAGTATCAAGACTGGGCCTCCGGATTCGTCCGCAGTTATGTAGAAAGGGATTTATCTCACCTATTTGGTTATAACCTTAATCCGGAAATCAACCGTAAGTTATGGCTCATGTTAGCACACCTGCATTCTTCTATTTTGAATACCGAAGACTTAGGGCGTTCCTTAGGTGTGACCGCTCCAGTAGCCGCTCGCTATACGGACTTTCTAACGGGGGCTTTTTTGACCTACAAGCTCCTCCCATGGCACACCAATAATGGAAAGCGACTAGTAAAATCCCCTAAAATTTATATTAAAGATACCGGCTTACTACACCACCTGCACCGCATTAACACACTTGAAGACTTATTACTCCATCCTATAGTAGGTGCCTCTTGGGAAGGTTATGTAATTGAACAAATCATGTATCATAAACCGGCAGAACTGGACCTATACTACTACCGAACACATAGCGGAACAGAAGTAGATGTGGTATTGGTGCAGGGCAACCGGCCGATAAGCTGTATTGAAATTAAATACAGCAATGCCCCAAAAGTGAATAAAGGTTTCTTTATAGGAATAGAGGATTTAGCCACCGAAAAAAACTACATCATCACACCCGGCTCTGATACGTACCCGTTTAAACAAGCTGTCGTTTGCTCCCTTTGGGATTTTATTCAAGGCCATTTATCTCATATAGTAAGAAGGACAAGTATCTAAAATATTACTTTATAAAAACCAAACAATCTTAAAGATATTGTAAACATTCGCATCAATCATTTAGGGAAGATAGTGCATGTGGGAGGATAGCCAAATAAAATAACAAACGAATCACTAAGAAAAATAATTAAATCTAAAATTTTACCATGACCTCTTTCATTACCCATTTCAAAACAGAGATTTTATCCGGTGTAATTGCTGGTTTTATTATAAGTATACCATTTTATTTTTTACATAAATCAGATGTCACATTGGAATATGATATTTTTATTTTATGTATATTGATTTTTTTCTCTGGATTTTTTGTCGGATTTAACTTTATCATTGGTTGGAAAAAACTTTCATTTCTTAAATTCCGATATATAGATTCTCGTACGTATAACCCATATGAACGTAAAAATTATTCCATAAATCCTATTGGATTACTTTATTTAGTTTTATTTATGATTAGGATTAGTATATCTTTCTATATGGGTCTTTTATTTTTACCAGTAGAACTATACAATTATTTTAAAAAATAAGTTTTAGTAGGTCTTTTAGTACATCACCGTCCGTTTTATCTTTACTGAGAGTGTCATTTTTTCTATAGAATTTCAATTCAAATTATACATTAACCTTGAAAATCAATAGATAAACTATGGATTTTCAAGGTTGATATCTTTTTTCTTTCTGTAAATGAACCGGAAAACAAATTCTCCTCCTTTGCTTTACTTTTTTTGATATTTAAAATAAAACTATCCCTACAAATAATTATACCTTTTTGATAATTAAGATGTTATTGCCTAATAGGTGTAACTACAGGATAAGGTCCACCGTACTTATCCACATACTTTTCCTCTTTTTATCCATGATTAAACGAACCCTTTATTTTGAAAACCCTGCCCATCTCAGTGTCCGAAACGAACAGTTGATGGTGGACCTCTTAAAAGATGGCGAAAAAGAAACCAAACAAGTACCCATAGAAGACATCGGTTTAATCGTGCTGGACCATCGACAAATTACATTTACCCAAAGTGTCATCCCCGCTCTCACTCAACAGCATGCAGCCATACTGTGGTGTGACGAAAAGCATATGCCCCATGCACTCACTTGGAACATGCAAGGAAGCTCCACGTTTACAGAAGCTTTACGTACACAATTGGAAGCCAGTGAGCCGCTGAAAAAACAATTATGGAAGCAAACCATTGAACAAAAAATTTTAAATCAGGCCAAAGTATTGGACTTGATGGGTTATGACGGAACACCGTTACGTAAGATGGCAGAGAAAGTAGGGAGTGGTGATCCGGAAAATATGGAAGGTAGAGCCGCCTCGCGTTATTGGGATATACTCTTTCGAAAGTACAACGTAACACGCGGGCAAGACGAACCTATGCCTAATCCTTTTTTTAATTATGCCTATGCTATTCTTAGAGCTATCACTGCGCGGAGTCTGGTGATGAGTGGCTTTTTACCGGCATTAGGCATACACCATTCCAACAAATACAATTCCTTTTGTTTAGCAGATGATATCATGGAACCGTACCGACCTATTGCGGATTTAATGGTCTTTCGATGGCTGAATGAAATTCCAAGTTTACCGTATACTTTACGCACAGGAGATAAAACGACACTGTTGCAACTTCCTGTGATCGATGTGCTAATTGAAGGGAAACAAAGCCCACTATTGGTAGGCATGCAACGCACTACAGCGGGGCTTATGGCCTGTTTTGAGGGGACGAAGCGAAAAATACCTTATCCGGAAATTTAATTGGTCACTCATGAATACCGAACGATTTAATCAGTACAGAATTATGTGGGTATTTGTTTACTTTGATTTGCCTACGGACACAAAGAAAGACCGTAAGGCTTACGCCATCTTTCGAAAGGGCTTGTTGAAGGATGGATTTGCGATGGTACAGTATAGTATATATTCGCGGCACTGCAGCAGTAGAGAAAATGCAGAAGTGCATAAAAAACGAGTGAAAAGTTTTTTACCGGAAAAAGGCGAGGTGATTATATTTGAAATTACGGATGCACAGTTTGGTCGTATGGAATTTTTTAGAGGGCCTAAAACGGCAAAACGACCGGAAACACCCCAACAATTAGAGCTTTTTTGAAGCACTAAAAAACAAAAAGCCACGGTAGGTGGCTTTAGTTTACGGAGAAACGAATCGATTTTTTTGTTCTGAAATGGTCTGTAATTCGTTGATTGTTAGATTGAAATAGAGAGGTAGGTTGTTACGAATCTCAGTATTTCAAAGAATGAAAGCAAATCACAACCACCAAGCAGAAAAGCCTTTGAATTTGAGTTGTTACGAATCTCAGTATTTCAAAGAATGAAAGCAAATCACAACATAATGTGTTATTCTTAACAGAACCATTTAGTTGTTACGAATCTCAGTATTTC
>JALONH010000026.1 GCA_025455005.1 Cytophagaceae bacterium | reverse complement strand
AGAACTACAAACATCAGTTCTAATAAAGAACAGCTGTTACAACCGAACTGGATTCAAATAACTATTGGAGGTGCTAAAATAGAATACAGACACCTTGTACACAGTTAAATCCATTAGGAATATCTCCTGTAACGAATGCCATTATAAAACTAAACAGGGGGAAAATAAAAACCCCTTCCTTAATCGGAAGGGGTTTTTTTATTGTTTGGCGGGAAACTGTGTAAAGGTGTATTGAATGATTTTTAATAATTCGGATCCAATGTCCGTTTCAATATCAATTTTTTCATTAGCTCCGGCACTCCAAATATTTTGTTTGGTTTTGGTATCAAAGGCATTAAAAACAATATACCCTTTTTCCACCACGTATTTCTTGGGGGGCTTATTCCCACTTACTTGTTTGGTAGCTTGGAAACAATACCCACCATAATAGGCAGAGCCTGCCGGATAACTTCCTGCTCCTCTATATCCATCAGGATCAAATGTAGAACCACCATAATAACTATTACCATAGTAGTATGGAACGTACATACCTACAGAAACTTGTGTAGTACCGGGTTCTTTCACTTTTTCATCGTGTTGAATACGAGCATCGTACATGAGTACAATATCCGGTTGTATCGAATCCAACACATAGCCTTTGCTTAATAATACTTTATCCACTTGTTCTGCTATAAAATGTTCATAGGGGCGTTTTTTTACCATTTGACCTTTAATAGTATCAAATGGAGCAATCCAAGCAAAGGATTTATAGGTTTTGAAATCTACTTCTTTGTTTTTGTTTACAAAATAGGATGGCTTAGAAGACGCAGCTAAGAGCGCTATTACACCTAACCCAAATATTATTTTTTTCATTCCTTTATTAATTTTGCTGCGTACACAATACCATTAAGTTCCATTCGAACGATATACGTTCCTGCCGGCAAGTTATCTAAATTTGAGGTTAGATAATGCGTACCATTCGATAAATATTTATCGGTACAAATTCTTTGTACTTCATGGCCTTGACTATTGATTAATTGAATCGTTGCGGATTGTGCTTGTTTAATCTGAATTTTCATTTGGACTTCTTTACTTGCCGGATTGGGTAAGACTTGTAATACTTTAGGATCCATTATTGTCCTTCCGGTGATAGATAAGACCTTTGCCATAGTATGGCTTTGGTCTTTTATGATTGAAAACTCATCGGCTATAGTACCGTCGGCATAAATATACCGAGCGGTTAAAGTGTCTTTTTCTATTGCCAGCACCATAGAGCCGGTTTGTGCAATAGATGAAAAATAGAATACATCATACGTGTTAAAAGCCGTTGTGGTAGCGGAAGTCTCACCACTGGCACCTACTACAGCATACACCGTTCCAATGTTCGGGTATAAGACATCGGAAGGATTTTTAATGTATGCTTGTTGATCCTGTTTTTTCCCGGAACGTTTTCCATTCATAATACACGCTTCTCGGTAAAATTCATCGGATGTACTGTAATGCCCGTTAATCAAATAGGAACGCTCGTAGCAATGGCTGTGACCTGTCAATACTAAATCTACACCATATCTTTCCAATAGAGGAACTATTTGTTCTCGCATTTCAAACAAGCGACTGCGGCCGGAAGGATTCCGTTCTTTACTATCGTTGATATCATCACTATCATGGCTTCCTTTGGAATAAGGTGGATGGTGCCAGTATGCTACTATCCAAGGTAAAGTGTTGGATTCTAAATCTTGTTTTAGCCACCTACCCATAGCGGCTAAAGAATCTCTCGGGGTATCATATGAATCAAGTGAAATAAAATGAACAGCGCCTATATTGAAAGAATAATAGGACTCTGTACCGGATGGCCTACCGCCGGATTCTCCTTGGGTGGGTACAGTAAAAATAGAAAAGTATGGTGCATTTTTGAGTGTAGAATCGTATTTGTCCAAATCATGATTACCCGGAGAAGGCCACACTACAATATTAGCCAATTGTTCTTCAAACATGTTTTCAAACATGGCATATTGATACTCGTCGTCGGTTCCGTCGTTGTAGGCATTATCCCCCAACAACAACCAAGCATGAGTGGTTTGTTGCCCTCGGTATTGAGCAAATGCATTCCGCATCGAACGTTGGTATTCTGTTATCCGCCCTGCATCTCCTGTTACCCAAACGGATAAAGGCTGATCCACATCTGAAGTATGGGTGGTAAAATATAGATTGGATGCTGCTGCTTTTAATATAGTACCGTTTGTATCTTCAATTTGATAATAGTATTTTGTATTAGGTTGCAAAGCCGTAACTCGGATTTCATGTTCTCGTTTTAATGAGACAGAATCGATTTGTGAAGATAGATGGTTTAGGTCTGTTCCATATTTTAATCGGGCTGACTTATCACTCAAGGTTCTCCATCGAACGCTTACGGCAGTGGTACTAGCGGATTGCAGATAAGGACCTCGGATAATCCCGTCTGTATAATGCGTTGCTGTAAGGGATACATCAAAAGAAAAATCATTGTCCGCTGCATTGGATTGGTGGACTTCGATTGCTATCGCATTTTCACCTAAGGACAGTACATTGGCGGGCACTACGATATAAAGCGGGAGCTCTGCTGCACCTTCGATTGCCGTTAGTGCCGGTGTCGTATGGGTAATACTACCGGTAGGAAGGTTATAACGATAGACCTCCATCCCATTTATGTACAGGATATACCCATCATCTATACTGCCTTGAAACAATAGGGACTGCATACGGCTGGCATCGGTTATCTCAATAATTTGTTTAAAATACCAGGTAATCGGTTTTTGATTGGGGTCTGTCCCATATGGGAGTATTGTTTTTTCGTCTCCTTCTCCAAAACCGATTTGTGCTGTGTCTTTCAGCCAATAGGATGTAGTATAGTTATCTGTTTTCCAAGCTCCGGTCACAGAATCTGCTGCAGCATATTGCCATACTGCATTGGGTCTTATCAGTTTAACATCTTGCGCTCCCGGTATTACAATATCATCGAAATACACCGTTCCATTGTAAGCAATGCCCGGATTTAAATGAAAGGTTAATTTTATAATTCTGGAAGAGTCTACTACTTTAGGTACTATGGCTCCAGCGCCACTGTAAAGTTGATGGAATTTATTTGTATAATCGAATGTATACGTGATGTATTCATCCGTTGAACTAGTCGTGACAATGTTGTTAAACTTATTGGTTATAAATCCATTTACATCTTCCAAGTCTAAGCGAACAATGGGCGCAGGGGTGTTGATGGGTACTTTAATTTTAAGGCTAATTTGTTTGTGATTCCTCATATCTGTAACAGGAATATTTTTTTGAAAGACCCGCCATACTGTTTTGGTCGATACGATCCGAAGTTCACCATTGGCTTCGGTAAGTTGATAGGTAGAAGAGCCGGACCAATTGGTTTTAATATTATCGTTAAAATCATCTACAATAATATCCGCATGAGAGGGTAATAGCGTACTGAAAAAATACAGTACGAGTGCTAGTCGTGGTAACATATGAAAACAGATTCGGTTATAAATGCAAAATACAAAAAAAGGGGAATACTCAAGGGCATAAAAAAGCCCGCTAGGATGAGAGCGAGCTTTTTTTAATATTTTCAAATGAATATTGATCCGTTAAGTGTAATAAACCGAAGTGGTTTAAATTGAATGATGCCTATCGATTCTAAATAAAATACATGTAGTACTGAATTAATAACCGATTGGGTTTAACTTAACGACCATGAATTATAATTTAAAACGAATACCTACGTTAGCCCAAAAATAGCTTGCTTTGGTGGTTCCGAAAAAGGTCGTGTTTTCATACAAATTGGTTAATCCGAATTCATATCCTGCTTCAGCGAAGAATCGGAAAAAGTCAACGCCGGCTCCAATATTTCCACCCCATAACACAACGTTATAATCGGATGGACTTATGTATACATCATCCGATTTAACATTCCGCATGACGGTCAAAGAAGGACCGGCAAAAACACGGGCGTTTACTTTACTTTCCAAACTTGGTGGAATCAACCGAAGACCTACATAAAATGGTAATTTGAGGCTGTTGAAACGAACGTTATCCGTAACGTTATTAAAAGAGTTGTTATAGGTTGACGTTAGGTTTAAGGAATATATTCCCGTGTTAAAATAAATCCATTTACCCCATATAATGTCTGCGCCAAATTGATAGGACCCTTTACTATCGATGGTTATAGCCCTTGGGTCAGGTCCTAGAACGGATCTGTTGTAACCTAGAGCTGCCCGGAGTTCTAGTTTATCCCCTGCATAGGTTGGAATAAATATTGCCAAAAGGCATAAAGAAATGAATTGTTTCATAGTTGGTATTTATTGGTTAAAAGTGAATTTACTTTTTTATTGTGACCATTCTGTAGGGGTTCTATCCCAGCGGTGCTGGCGGAGGGATTGAACGACCTCTTCCGGTAATTTTACACCATCGCTGACGGCAGTGTTTGCTCGCACGTTGGATTCTTTTCGCATGCCGGGAATGGTAGTGCTGACGATTGGTTCTTCTAAAATAAATCGAAGTGCCGTTTCTGCCATGCTTGCACCTGCCGGTATATCTTGACGGATACGTTCGGCTCTTTCTACACTTGCTTTTAAATTTTCCGGAACAAAATAACTAGCCCGCCAATCGCCCGGTTCAAAGGTAGTATCCAAACGTAAACTTCCTGTGAGAGTTCCTTCATCAAATGGAACACGGGCTATCACCGCGATATCGAGTGCCTTACAAGTGGGGAATAAAAGATCTTCCGGTGCTTGATCGAATATATTATAAATCACTTGTACACAATCAATTTTTCCGGTAGCGAGCGTCTTCAATACATTGGTTGGTTCCCATCGATTCACACTGATGCCTACATGGTCTATTTTACCTTGTTGTTGTAAATCTTCAATGGCGCGTTGCCACTCCTCCTTATCCGCCCAAGCATCTTCCCAAACATGAAACTGCATTAAGTCGATACACTCGACACCCAGATTGGTTAATGTTTTATTCGTATACTCCACAATATGATCATACGGGAAACACGTTTCTATGGAATAATGAGGTTTTGAAGGCCATTTAAAATTCTTAGGAGGGATTTTAGAAGCGGCATATAATTTTAGAGAAGGATGTCGTTTCAACAACTTTCCCAATAATTGCTCACTGTGTCCTTCACCATATCCCCACGCAGTATCAAAAAAATTGACTCCTAACTCCACCGCGAGGTCTAGGGATTTTTCGGATTGTTCATCTGCTGACCCTTTCCATCCGCTGGCTCCCCACATACCATAACCAATTTCACTTACTTGCCAACCGGTTCTTCCAAATCTTCTATATTTCATACTTCTAAAGTACTTATTTTACACTAATTCATTGCGTTCTTGGGTGTAATCATATTGTAAATCTTCGTGCAAGGTAGCGATGAGTGTATCTATTTTCTTAATCAATTGTTTCATAATGGTGCCCAATATCGGTTGACTAAAGTAGGGTATACCATTTTTTTGTATTTGTTGGCAAAAAAACAACCAGAGTTGGACTTCCCATTCTTTATGTTGGAGAAACTTAGCCCATTTTATGATTTTCCGTTGAATTTTTCGCAAGCCTTTTTTGATATAATAGGTGTTGGATCGATTCAACTCTTGTAATTCCGTAGCAATCCACTGCTTGCAATTTTCTATATACGATTTGGGGTCTTCTGCATCGTATAATAAGTAAGAAACATATTCTTTGGATTCTACTTTGTACTTCGCGAGCTTAATGCAAATCTCTACCAATGAGTCCGTATCTAGGTCTTTAAGGTCTTTTTTAATTTGATTTAAACTTGCGGTATTCATGAAGTCAAATATACTTCTAAAAATGTTGATTGTAAACTTGAAATAAGAATTAAAGCTGTGGTTCCTTGTTTCACAGGTACTCATTTGACTTCTTCTCTGTGTCACTCTGTGGAGCCTCTGTGCAACTCTGTGGTCCCTTTTTTACACGGAGGTTCACGGAGGAATCACAGGGTTTCACGGAGAACTCTATTTAAACTTCTTCTCTGTGTCACTCTGTGGAGCATCTGTGCAACTCTGTGGCCCCTCTTTTACACGGAGGTTCACGGAGGAATCACAGGGTTTCACGGAGAACTCTATTTAAACTTCTTCTCTGTGTCACTTTGTGGAGTCTCTGTGCAACTCTGTGGTCCCTCTTTTACACGGAGGTTCACGGAGGGATCACAGGGTTTCACGGAGAACTCTATTTAAACTTCTTCTCTGTGTCACTCTGTGGAGCATCTGTGCAACTCTGTGGTCCCTTTTTTACACGGAGGTTCGTGGAGTTAACAAAGAGTATCACGAAGAACTCTATTCGAAATTTTTCTCTGTGCTACTCTGTGATTCCTTTGTGCAACTCTGTGGTCTTTTTATTACACGGAGGTGCACGGAGGAAAACACGGAGGTGCACGGAGTGCTCTTGACTTCTTCTCTGTGTCACTCTGTGGAGTCTCTGATTTACTCTGTGGTCCTTTTTTACGGATTTAACTATTCCATACCCGTCATAACAAAAGCACCCCAATACCGTGGATTTGGATACGTTTTCATCAACTCTACTTTTGCTTGAACAAATGCTTCGTGTTTGTTGCCTGTCTGCAACCAATACGTATAAAAATATTGCATCAACATAGTGGTCACCTCATCCGATACTTTAAACAAACTCATCACAATGCACTTAGAGCCCGCCACTGTAAATGCTCGTTGTAATCCAAACACTCCTTCTCCAATATGTACTTCACCTAATCCCGTTTCACAAGCACTTAAAATCACTATTTCGGTCCTATCCAAATTTAAATTCATCGCTTCATAGGCCGTTAAAATTCCATTGCCACTGTTAATCGAATAAATGTTTTTTAATTGAAGTAAATCTCCGCCGTTTGCCAATAATAAACCGGATAATTGTAACGGATTCATACTTTCTTCTTGTACCCACTCGGATGCATTTGCTGTGTTTTGATTCCAAAAAAATCCGTGCGTTGAAATATGTAATACAGTGGGAGCCAAGACTTGTTTGACGGTGTCTTCCGTCGCTGCAGTATTTAGCCACACCTTTGATTTCCATTTTTGTTGTTCCATCAACCGCTGTATCGATAACACTTCATTTGCAGTACCCTCCAAGGCGGCCACCGATTGTTGGTTTTCCGGTGTACTGGTATAATATGTTGGATTACCTACTAAGACTATATTTTTTGTTCCAAAACTTCCTCCTTTAGATGGTGGAGTCGTTATGATATCTCTACAAGAACCTATCGTAATAATTCGTTTTTCTTGTAATAATAGTTGACCGGAATTGGTTCGGATCGTTTCAATATTTATTTGTGTATATACTCCATCAGCAGCAAAATAGATGGTCGATTGTTTGGGTTGAATTAACGTTTCAATGTCTTTCCAAAAATAGGTGTGAACGTGTGTGTCGGGTAAATCAAACTTAATAACATTGCGGTAATACTTTAAGTATTTTGATTCCAATTGTTGACCATTTTTTAAAATAATAAATCGAGGAGCATCTTGTACAGCATCAATGGCCACTACTACATACCAGATGGTATCCGTGAACCCTTTATGATAATAGCGGAAAGGTATTACTTCCAATGCGATTTCCGTTTCATTTAGTCGTTTGCGAATTTCTTTCCATTGGTAGTTATAAACAGCATGTCTGTTTTTATGTTTAGTAAACTCATCCGTATAGACACTTAATCCTTTTTCTATTTTTTCTAATGATTCTTCCAGTTGAGCAATATCTAAATTGTTGGCTTTGCGTTCTGCCACCGGTAGGGCATAAGCCAACGTTAGGTTCTCGCGTGTTTCTTGCCAACGGTGGTATAAGGCAGCAGCAGCCGTGTCCCCTGTAGAGAGAATTTTATTTTTTATTTTTACTAATGAATTTAATAAGATGGCTTTGGTCTGCAATTGTAAGTTGACCGCCTGTTCTACGAGTTGTGGATACTTGTCGGCATTTTCAAACGCTACCGTATTTAAAAATTCGATGGATGTTTTTGTTTTATTCCAATAAGAATTTTTTTCCCGTTCACTTAGATAAGGAAATACTTTTTGAATATAAAACAAGGACTTGTTACTACATTCTGTAATTTCATCTACTGCTTTAGAAACGTCCCCTAAAGTATAATGCATTTGCGCTACGGAGCTTAAGGCTTGTGTATATCCGGGGTGTTTATCGTCAAAAATAGTTTTATATAAATTTTTACACGATACATAACTCTCCAACGCTTCTTTGTATTTGTGTGTTTGTTCTAATACTTTGCCTTGCAAATAATCTAATTGTGCATGGTGGAGAGTAGAAGGACCGGATACTGAATTCCAAATTTGACGCGCTTTGTTAATCTGCTCTAAGGCCTCTTTGTATCGTTTAGAAAGTATTAAGTATACGATTTGATTTTCTAATCCTTCCGCATATAATCCAGATTCAGATGTGGCTTTTTGTTGTATAATATCAAAGGATTGTACAAACCACTTGTCTAATTTACCAACGGAATGAAGGTCCTTTTTTCGAGCAAAATAATCTGCTTCATAGGCTAATAAAGCATATTGATTTAAGAGCTCTCCGGATTTTGAACCTTGAAATTTCGATTTATAATATTCATAAGCTTTCGCTATGCTTTGTTCGGCTTTTTCATAATCTCCTATTTCATGGTATAACTTTGCATACAACAGCGCGTTCATTGCATACTCTTGTGTTTCTAAGCCATCTGTCACTTTCAATATAGAAAAGGCTTCACTGAGGTATACATCAGTATTGGTGAAATTTCCTAAATAGATGGCTTGTTCCGCCAGTTGATGTAAAATCGGAATTCTATAATAATTATCCGGTCCATACAACACCGTTACTTCTTTCAATTGTTTTTCCAGTATTCGATCCGACAAAACAAATTTCCCTTCTTTAAGATACAAATACGCTATACGTGCATCGGCTTCCAGTGTATCCATTCGTTTTTCGGTATAGGATTTCTTAAACGTATTCCATTGATCCACGTAAGCATTGGCTCGAATATATTCTCCTTTTTGCGTATACAGATTTACTTGTGCTTGTAAAACTTCCTCATAGAGGTGGGGGTATTGCGTATAATCCCACTGGTTTGACCATTGTTGAATTTCTGTAACTTCCTTTTCTGCATCAATGAATTCCCCCACTTGCGTGTGGACGCCCATGGCTAGGGCAGTATAGTACGCTTGAAGTTGTGGATACGCTGCGGTGCGTTGTAGTTCTTTATTTAAAATTTCAAATGCCGGAGTAGAAGTGTTATGTATATAATAATTCTGAACTAATCCATATATCGTGTTTTGTATAAGCGGTGACGCCGGACCCCACTCCGTATAGGCTTGGGATTGCAAAATAGTAGCATACAATTGTTGCCCTTTGGACCAGTTGTTGCGATAGGTTTGATAAAAATCGGCTTGTTGTTTCCAAATCATTGCATAGGCCGGGTGCTGCTGTCCAACTAAAGAATCGTATAGTATTTCAAGTTCTTTCCATTCATTCTCTACAGCACTCCATTGATATTGGCGTAATGCAATTTGAATGGATAGCTGTTTCCGTCGGATTCGGACAGGATGATGGGCCGGTAAGTCATCGCTCCAGCGGATATCGGAGTAGATTTGCCGGGCAGTTTCAACTTGACCACCGGCTAAGGCTGCTTTTATTTCTTCTTCATAAATCGTGAAGTACCCGATGTCTTTTTTCGAATATTTACTATATACTTTCACGTTAGCATCGTTGTGGTAGTAAGCAGCTTCTTCCATTTTTCCTTGCATGCGTAAGGCTTGCACCAATAATCGTTCGATGTTTTGTTGAATGGGTGCATGGGGTTTAAAAAATTGTAAGCCTAGCGCTGCCGCTTGTTTACAATGTTGTTCGGCTGATCTATAATCGTGTAGCGCCTGTTCCGACAATGCCTTATAATATAATAGCGCGGCTTTCAAGCCTTCTTTGTTTTGAATTTGTTGTGTTAACCCTTTCAGTTGTTGATTTATAAACACTCTGTTTTTTTCATACTCCCCTTGACTGTTTAGGATTGCAGCCTGTAGTATGATATACCGTGCCCACAGTAATTGTCGAGATGTTTGCTGAAAGCCGGACAACGAAGCTGTGCTAACTGTTCCATCCGGTGCATACACTCCGTCTTGTAGGAAAAGTTGCGATAATCGTAAGGTGTTTTGTTCTACTTTAGGAAGTAGTGAGGCCGCATAGCCCAATTGAAACTGTATCTTGGCTGTGCACCAATCCCATTGCATTTGGTCATACGGAGTACGTTTATCTGAATCAGTAGACCACCGTTGAATAAACTGTAGTGCTTTTTTCGCTTCTCCTCTGTATAAATACCATTGCGTGCCCGCTGTAAACACCGGTGCCTGTTGTGCCACAGGTATTGGTGCCGATAGTAGCATTTGTTCCGCTGTCCGAACGGCGGCATCGGCTTCGCTGAAACGATCGGTTGCGTCTGCGTTGTAAGCCAGGTGGTAAGCCAGGGAAATGGTATTAGCAGGAGAACAGGACGGATCGTCTATCGCTTTTTTGGAATAAAAATATGCAGCAGAGTAGTCGCCTTTGGCTTCTAGAATTGAAATCTCTACCAATAAGCGTTCTATAGGAGCTACCGATTGAGCGGTGCAGTGAAACGCCCACAATACAATTCCTACGAAACTCCAACGGATACCTTTCATCATGTTCTGTAGGGTTAAAAGCCGTAGCGAATTAAGATTTCATTTGTACCATAACTTTGAATACCGAATGTGTTCGCACTAATTTCATACCGGTAGCCTAATATTAATTTTGGGCTCACATTGACATAAGTGTAAAGCGCCAAGCCTTTAGGAAAGACAAAGCCTATCCCGGCGGTAAAGGTTTGATTAAATATAACACTCAGGTTAGCATAGTAATTTAACGGGCGAGTGGGGTAATAACGTAATAAGATATGAGGTTCAATGGCAATAAATTCCGAGATGTTTATTTTTATACCGGAATGAAAGAAGATGTTTCGTTTTAGTAAGGACTTATTCGTAGTGGCGTCTACATATAGTTTGTTAGGATCTACTACTACTAAATCCGGAATGCCTATGCCGGCATAGAAACTTTTCTTTTTAAAATAGGCACCTGTTCCAATAGTGGCCAGCATTCCTCTTCCGGCGTTCGGTACAAGATAGGCGTCGTTTTCGTCCCAACGAAAATCGTTAGAGAAACTAAAATCCACTTGATACAAGCCGGCTTTAAGACCTAATTGTACAAAGGTTTCGCGACCTACGTTAATACGATAACTGGCATTCGCAGCTAAACCAATTTGCCAAGTGTCCGCTATTTGATGACGGTGCACCAATGCACCCCCTCCCACTTTTTTACCAAGGGGAAGATCGATTGCTACGAATTGCGTATTGGGAGCGCCGGGTAGTTTGGCCCATTGCGACCGGTGGATTCCAACCGCTCGCAGGTTAGTGGCACTTCCGGCATACCCCGGATTGTAATACAAGGCTGCTTGATGAAACTGTCCTATAGTAGGATATATCTGTGCCTTCGACAGGAAAGGAAGAAGTGCTACCAAGAATAAAAAACGATTCCACATAATTCCTTTACTTATCGTCTAATTTTAATATAACCTGTGAGTTCGCGTTGCGTTCCGGATGATTCTTTAAACACGTAATAATAGACCCCGGCTTCGAGCGGATTGCCTTTGTTGTCGAGGCCGGTCCAGTCGTTCCGATAATTTTCTTTTTCGTACAAAGTATTGCCGGCGATATCGTAGATAAGAATACTATTCGGTTGAGAGACGTCGGTGTATCCGACGACGAGGGCATCATTTTGACCATCACCGTTAGGCGTCATGACTTCGTTTGCCTGTAGGGGCGGTGTTTCAGCGAGGTCTTCTACGATGATGATGATTTGAGCCGGTGCGGAGGAAAGTCCATCTTCGTCTACAAGAGTATAGTTGATAAGAGTAGTTCCTTGTAATCCGGTGTACGGATTCATGATGAGGTTTCCGTTTAGGGTGTCATACTGGAAGGTCCCTATAGAAGGTTTATAGTACAGATATTGAGAACCAATGTTCGTCTCATCGATATCGGTAAGTTTAGTAATGATAAGACCGGTTTTAGACGTATCATTAGCGAGTATATTAATCGTGTCAACCGTAAAGGTTTTATCCGGATTACGTATCACTATAATGGTATCATTCACAGCAATCGGCGGAATAGGTAATTCTATGACCTTGAAAGCGATGACCGTATCAAAGGCAAAATGATTGGTAGTTGCCGGAAAGGAGAATAATACGTTAAAGGTTCCCAGTGCTAATGGATATATAGAATCAGCATCGGCGGATACGAGCGCAATGGATGGCTGATCGGATTGAATAGGTTCTGCCGGCGCAGTAGTTGTTGGGTAATCTTTAGAAATAAAATAAATCAATCGATCGGGATTACCTAGAGAATACGTATTTCCTGAAATCAAGCGAAGTCTTGGTTTGGCTCTGGAGATAAAGAGACGAACGGAGTCTTTAGCCGAAGCAAAAACTGCAGTTGCCGGTTGACTGGCATATACCCATATGGAAGACGTAACATTAGGCAGTGCATTTAAGATGGTCACTCTACCTGAAGTAGCATCAATGGTGGCCGCTGTATTGGCTTCTATACTGTAAGTGATGGGGGCATTACTGCGGGAATTGATGGGTATAGTAAAGGGATCATCACCGTAACTTTTGGCAACCAGTACGGGAGTGAAATCTAAATTAGCATTGAATAACTCACGGATGACGATGGAGTAAGAGCGTTGGGAAATACAACCTGACTCGCTAACTATTATGTCAAATGTATAGGTGCCTCTTTTGGTAGGAGTGCCTGATAATATACCGTTCTTAGCCGTAATCCCCGGAGGTGTAGTTCCGGAGTAGGTAATATTATTGGCTGGTATAGATGTATTATTAAGTAGTACGGGCGGACCGTTGTATTGTACGTCCACAAATCCATCAGGTAAAGAAGCGGGAGTAAACTGTTTGCGTATTACGGTACGAGTGAAGTTCACACTGCTACCTTTACAACCATTGCTGTAAGGGGTAATTGTATACGTTGTTGTAGCCGAAGAGGTGGTTGCATTTAACACCAAAGAGTCCTTAAATGTAACACCAGGTGCAGGTGCCGTTTTCAAACTATCTATTAATTTATCCGGTTTAATTCCCGCTACATCGTTTCTCGACCATGCATAGGACTGGTTAGGAGGCAAAAAAAGAGAGATGGCATTATTTGTACATACTTGATCGTTTATAAGAGTAGGAGTTGTAGGAGAATTACCAATAGAAATATTATCCCCTATGATTTCAGATACTTCTCCCGCTGTTCCGCTGACCACCCTTATTCTATAGCCGGATCCGGGAGTTAAACCAGATACATTTAAAGTGCACGTAATACTTCCTGAAGTGATGCTGGCACTTCCTGTTATGTATTGAGGTGATGCTAGAAAAGCTCCCGACGCGTCAGAAAGCTCCACACGGAAGGTAGTGGGCGGTGTTGTAGGATATACGCCTGCGGAAGAGAAAGGTACTACCATGGTTGCGCCTATACAATATCCATAGGTAGAAAGCTTCCCTACAATCGTTTGATATCCTTCATAACAACCCATCCACGGAGCAGTAGCGCTTCGGGCAGCACCTAGGCGGTCGGTAGTAATTACGGATACCGGTTCAGCCTTTCCACCTCCCGCAAAGTAAGAGGTGATCATTCCTGTTCCTTCTTGAATAGCCACACTTACATCGCCACCTAATACATTTTTACCTTGACTCCAAGTTTGAAAATTAATAGCCGTTGACTGCCCGCTTCGAATCACATAATTTCCTGAACTGACAAATAAGTAATTAAAACTTGAATTTAAAGTAGTAGCAGAACTTGGAGCTAATGCAAAATAGTCTTCCGCAACGCAATTAGTAGGAGAAGTTGAAGAACATAGATTTTGAAAGATATTATTTTTTACTACTGCATTTATCAAATTCGATACCTTAATGCAAGCACTTCCTTGAGTTACAGTTCCTGAAACATCCTGTTTCAGTTGAATTGTATTAAAATATACATTTAATACGGATACTGTTGATAGCATATTTTCTATCTCCATACCTATCAAAATTGAATTTTTCTTTCTGGTAAAATCAATTAGGTTATTGACAATATTTAATGATGAGGGTTGTTTTTGTAATACAACTTTTATCACTCTTACTTCACCATTAAATATTAACTTAGTACTCGAATGATAAAAAGAATTGTCTTTAATTAAAATAGGCTGGTTTGCTCCATTATCGTTTTTAATACATAAATCTGTATGTTCTTCTTCATCTGTATCAATATTACTTGTACTATTGGAAGAAAACTCTACACCAGCCGTAAGATAATAAGTAAGAATAGCCCTAAATGATTTTATATCTTTAATTACATTCGATTTTATGGATGATCGAGCTCTTACAATAATTAAAGTATCATCGGATGATGCAGCCGGTAAATTAGAGAAAGCATTAATTGAAGAAACGATATTGTCTTGTATAAATACACTTGTATTGGTTGTATTGGTATTGAAGGCTGTTATGTCTAAAATTGTGCATTTAGCGTTTTGTAATCCTATATTGTTACCTCCAAAAATATTTTCATTTATATAAACTTGATTAGCTGTATCTACAATTATTCCTTTATAACTACCCGTTTCTATCCTTACATTGATAATTCTATTTTTCTCTATTCTTACAGTTCCGCTACTATTCCTTACATGAATATGTCTTAAATCTTGATTTGTTAAAACTTCATTCGATAATTGATCAAAATTATTATCGATAACATTTACATTACCTGCCTTAA
This sequence comes from Cytophagaceae bacterium, assembly GCA_025455005.1. Taxonomy (GTDB): domain Bacteria; phylum Bacteroidota; class Bacteroidia; order Cytophagales; family Cytophagaceae; genus JALONH01. Next base: position 22,441 of record JALONH010000026.1, on the reverse strand, counting down.
TTAAATTAAAAATAGTTAGTAGAGCATCAATGGCATAGGTGCCACCTACACTATTATTATTAATAGTCACTGTACTTGTAGTGGAACTTAAAACAACATTTCTGGATTTATTTGTTAAAGCGTTATTCGTTTCTACTCCTTTAGAAAGATCATTAAATATATTATTGTTGATGTTGGTAATTCCGGCAGTTCCGTTATTTTCAATAAACGAAAAAATGCAATCATTAAATAAAAGTTTTTTAAATTCATTATAGGCAATATTAACCGTACCAGAAGTGGAGTTATCTATTAAGACTACTTTAGAATTATCTTTTATATTAAATATCAAAGACGAGTTGGCCACATTTCCAAATAGGTTTTTTTCATTTTCTGCTCCAATATCAAAAGATCCTTTTCCTGAAATTGAAATCATTTTTACACCTATTTGATTAGTACTACTAGAGGTATACTCAAAGTTACTAAACCGATTTTTTGTTATTCGTGAGGCTGTTCCTGAAATACTATTTTCAAATAGTATGCATCTAAACTCATTTGCAATATTATTATTCGTATTCGATAATTGAGCTCTATAAATTTGATTGCCACAATAAGCGGAACTACCACCAAAAAAATTACTGTCTATTTTAATATCCTTGGCATTTACAAAATGCACTAAAGCAGCGCTTGATAAATAATTCATAGTTGCTGATGCAAAAAAACTATTCCCTTTCACCGTCCATGAGTTAACACCGTTGGTAGCATTAGCTGCATAGATCGCCGAAAGTCTAATGTTATTAAATCTATTATTACTTATTTCTGTTCGGTTTGCGCTTCCTGTTGAGGAGTGGTAAATAGCAAAATTTAAGTCAGTACCAGTAAAAGAATTATTACTAATAATATTATCGTTATTGTTTCCTCCCGATATATTAATTATACCGGAGCTTGTTGTATTATTACTACTATTAAAAGTACAGTATTGAATCACATTATTAGATGATCCATTTGTAATTTCTACTGATTTTGAAACTATATTGGTTGAGTTGAAATTGAATCTTGACGTATTATTATTTATCGATATTCTTCCATCTATGGTTACTTTACTTACATTGCTTAAGTTAAAAAAAGCATTGGACACCGTTTTGCTAAAGTTAATAACTGTAGTTACATTATTCGCCGGACGTATGGTTAAGGAGTTAAAGGTTTTATTTGATAGAAGTACACCGGATGTTGCTTCATTATTAGAATCATAATTACTTGCAATCAAAATGGTGTAATTATTTGTAGTAGTTGTGGGTAAACTGTTAAATGCAGCCTGAATAGTAGTGTAAGGTGTAGGTAATGGTGTGATTCCTTGAACAACTATTACTTGCGCTCTTAAGGTTTGAAATAAAAATAATATGATGGCAACAAGGGTTAATTTTCTCAATATCATAAAACACAAATTAACATAAAACGGTATAGTCTCTGAAAAAGAGTAAGTTAAAGTTAAGGGATATTTTTTAACAAAAAAAGCCGATAGTTCTTGCTATCGGCTTTCTCTTTTCCATAAATGGAATTATTGTACTACTAATTTTCTCATTTCTGTTCCCTTACTCGTTTCGATGGAAATTAAATAAATGCCCGCCGTTAATCCCAAGGCAAAACTATATTCTTGTCGGGTGGGAACGTTCAGTTCTTTATATATTCTGCCATCCGTATACAAGATACGCACGGTCACTGCTTCTTTGCTGTCTTCTACCAACATTGTCAGCTCTTTGCCGTCCGTTGGATTAGGGAACACGTGGATATCAATACTTGTATTAGAACCGGCAACAGAGGATTGATAACTTATTTCCACTTCTTCTCCGTCGATATACGCTGCCGTATGCGTAAATAAGGAGGGACTTAATCCAGCTGAGCTGACTTCCAAATAAAAAGCCGCTTGTTGAGCATCTAGTGTTGTCTCCGAATATGCGGTTAACATCAAGCGCTTTTGTTCTATCAGATGATATTCCAAACCATAGGGCTCTTGATGAGGATTTTTATGAATTCTAATAATTTCCGTACCGGGTACTTCTTCTAAGGTAATGTCCAAACCGCGATAGCTCTGCTCTTCCATAGGACGAACCGGTATCATCCAGTTGCCGTTATTCATTACTACCGCGGTTGACATATCTAACAGTAAGGCTTGTGATGTAAGTTGGCGCATGGTGTTGATAGAAGTTGGATTCCAACTACCGTTGACATCCCCTAATAGAATAGCTCGGTAATTGACATTCGCAACGGTAGAGCAGGATGGAGTACCTGTAGGAGCCGGTAAACATTCCGGTACACGCGGTACATTGTTTCTACTTATGTTGGTTGTAAACGCAGGACTCGTCAACAAAGCATCGGTAACAAAAATCCAATCTTTGGAAGGCTTATAATTAGGTCCGGGAACCAGAGCTGTTCCATTCCATATATAATTCGTTTGGGGAAACTCGCAATTGTTGGCATTGATGGATCGAGAAGAAATTAAAGACACATCTCCGGCTGTTACTTTTCCATCTAGATTAACGTCTGCCGATAATAATTCATATATAGATGGATTGGCTATTCGTTGTGTACTGATATCCGCCGCAATAAGACGATCGGAGCTATTAATGACAGATTGTACACTGCTACATTGGATTGTCGGTACTTGTATATCTCCTTTAATATCTCTTTTTAATTGTAGTTGTGATCCGTAGGTAGATACATACGAGAAAACGCCGGAACTATTTGGATAAAGAGTTATAGAGGGTTGTACAGGTAAACAGTTTGTATTAGTACCCATCACTTCCATCGGAAGTGCGGAACCAACAGATGACATATTTAGGGTTGTGGATCGATACGAAATTCTTGCCGGTATGCCAGATTTTATTGTTGTAGAATAACTTGGTGCAGCACACGCTACCAATGTTTGCACAGGTGTACTTTCTTCAATATTACTCATACTAAAATTACTAATGGTACCGGCCGTAGCTGCAGCAGTAGGATTAAACCACAAACATATAACTTCCCCCACACCATTAAAGTAGGTGCCCGCAGGGGCATTAACCAAATAAATACTCATAATCACTCTTCCAGCTTGGGCTGTATTAATGGTAACTGCGCCATACTCTCCAATCGTAGAGCCTATTCTTGAAGAAGTAGAAGGTGTATACAAAGCAGGATCATAAAAAACCGTAAAATCAATACCAATAATACCTCTACCACTAAAGTTATTATTGACTAAAATAGGTAGTGCAAAGATATTACCACATACCGGCTCTACAGGACCAAATGTATAGTCATTTACCAAATTAACTGTTGTATTTACAAAAGATCCAATGCCACACACGTTTTGTTCACGAACGGATACCACTCCTGATTGTGCATTCCAACTTACCGTAATAGTTGATGTACCTTGACCTGAAATAATTGTACAGCCCGATGGTACTACCCATCCATATGATGCATTTGCAGATGCGTTCGCTACGCTAAATTGATTGCCTGTAGAATTGGCACAAACCTTTGATGGTGAAACAACAGATAAGGAATTATTTGGAGCAGGAAGTAACGCTACGGTTAATGAATTCAATGAACCTGTTCCGCAAGAAGTGGCCTCTGTAACACTTACCGTTCCGGAAGTAGAACCCCATCGAACAGAAATAGAATTTGTTCCATTAGGAGTTAAGACTGTATTGCCTGTGCTAGTAGACCAAGTGTATGTAGCTCCTGCTATAGGAGAAGCAACCGTATAGGTGTACGTTGTGTTAGCACAATTAGTCAGTGATCCGGAGATACTAAGTGTATTTCTGGGTGAGGGTCTGAGAGAAACCGCTACGTTCGTGGCAGGTGCAGAGCCACAAAGCGTTGTTTCTACTACAGAAATATTCCCGGCTACCGTTCCCCAATTTACCACGATAGAGGATGAATTTTGACCACTAACCAAAGAAGCCCCTGTGGGTAAAGTCCATACATAAGTAGCAATGGGATTAGCATTCGATACAGAATAAGATAGAGCGGTTGACAAAGGACAAACGGATGTATTTCCGGTAATGGTTAGTCCTGTCCGCGGTGTTTGCAAGGTTAGAGCTAAAGTACTGGTAGATGCCCCACAGGGAGTGGTTTCTATAATTTGAATAGTAGCACTTACGGTTGAGGTGCGAACCGAAATAGAAGATGTGCCTTGTCCACTTAAAAGAGATAGCGAGGCAGGTACTATCCATTGGTACGTAGCACCTACTATAGGATTAATAGAATAGGTATAGGTTTGATTAGCGCAAACAGAAATAGGCCCACTAACGGGGATAGTGACTCTAGGAGTTGGATGGAGGGTGATGGGTTTTGTATTATTTACACCTGTACCACAAGAAGAATTTAGTCGACCGGAGATATTTCCAATAGAAGATCCCCAATTAACGCTGATGGTAGAAGTACCCTGCCCGCTAACCAAGGTAGTTCCGGAAGGAATGGACCAGGAGTAAGTGGCTCCGGTGATGGTAGGTAAACCAAAGGATATACCACTTTGTTGAGGACATACAGAAGAAGGTCCTGATATAGCAAGTGCTGAGGTGGGATTAATGATAGCAAAGGTAGTTGTGGGTAGTGATTGACTACCATTGGACGCTCTGACGAGGAGTGCATAATCACCGGCAGTAGTAACTGTGGAGGGTAATGTAACCGCAATAGTACCGGAAGTAGAAGAAACCACTGATCCTACGTTGATAGGAGTAAAATTGGGATTGGCAGGTTGAACCAATACCGCAGTGAAAATATTGTTTAGAGGATAAGGACTTGGAACCGTATACGAAATATTAAAAGCAGCACTTCTACAATATGTTGATGCCTGGGTACTGGTCACAGATAATGGAGGACAGTCCGGTAATGTAATGAGTGTTTGGGAAGTACCATCTTCAGTAGTATATATTTGTAAGCCTTCCGGTCTATTTGGCGGAAGACAAGAGATTTGATTAGGACTAATCATTAAATAAGTTAGTTCAGTGGGTAAATTAGGTAAAGAAGATAAAGGATTACTAAAACAACGTATCTCTAATAAAGAATTAGGTAGTGTGGGTAAACTCGTTATTTGATTATTCGCACAATTTAAAACATCTAAATTGACAGGTAAAGTTGGCAAAATGGTTAATGAATTATTAAAACAATATAGAAGAGTTAATGAAGTAGGTAAAGGTGGTAAACTCGTTAAACTATTAAGATAACAATCTAGTTGTATCAATGAAACAGGTAAAGTTGGCAAAATGGTTAATGAATTACTATAACAATATAGATGAGTTAATGAAGTAGGTAAAGTGGGTAAACTCGTTAAACTATTAATAGAACAATCTAGTTGTATCAATGAAACAGGTAAAGTTGGCAAAATGGTTAATGAATTACTTAAACAATATAGATGAGTTAATGAAGTAGGTAAAGTGGGTAAACTCGTTAATTGATTGTTTGAACAAAATAAAACTTCTAAACTATTAGGTAAAGGTGGTAAACTCGTTAAACTATTAAGAGAACAATCTAGCCATATCAATGAAACAGGTAAAGTTGGCAAAATGGTTAATGAATTACTTAAACAATCTAGATGAGTTAATGAAGTAGGTAAAGTGGGTAAACTCGTTAATTGATTGTTTGAACAATAAAAAACTTTTAAACTATTAGGTAAAGTGGGTAAACTCGTTAATTGATTGTTTGAACAATGTAAAACTTTTAAACTATTAGGTAAAGGTGGTAAACTCGTTAATTGATTAAATGAACATCTTAGATGAGTTAATGAAGTTGGTAAGGAAGGTAAACTCGCTAATGGATTATATGAACAATTCAATTCCTTAAGATTAATGAAATAACTAATGCCTGTTAAGTTACTAATTGATTTGCCAGAGCAATCTAATACAATAGCATTCACCACTGCACTACAGGTGGTCTCCATTAAATCGCCGGAGAAGCAGCCCGGGTATTGTTGTTTTAAGTAAGCTCTAAAGTTAGCGTCCGGTATGGTTACCAGCGCGGCTTTAGATTGTACCGCCATACTCAAGAATAAAATACAGACTAAAACTATTTCTCTTAAAGGTGTGGTTACATTTCTCATAAAGGATGAATTCAATCGTAATACAAAAATTAAATTAGTTTTGAAAAAGATTATTTGTTATAAAAATACTACATAAATTGTTTTTGCTGCAGCCCTCTTGTTATTGTTAAATAGGTTCTTATTTAAGTATTATTTTTATGGATAGTAGAATACTTTCTGCGTCTCTTACCTAAAAATCCCATTCCGTTTTAATACCTAAATACATGCCTACCTTTTTATCGGGGTGGCTGCGCAAGTAATCGGATAACTGATAGGTACGGGCTGTTGTATCATAAAAAGCTATACTATACACCAATCGTATATGCGGACGCGCCGCTGCGTCCCGTTTACCGGTAGGTACAAACGTAGGGATGATACTTACCTTTGTCATTTGTGCCCATCCTAATGCTTTATCTTGTCCTACACTGTCCAGAGCAGTTACATACTGACGGGTCTGCCAATGCACCTCGGACAACAAGTGCACTCTATCGCTAATAAAATAAGTATGCCGTAAACCCAGTGACACATCTTGTTTTTTATTTTCACGGGTAAACGATTCTAAATACGTAGGCTTTGCTGCTCCTTGTGCGTAGCGGTAGATAGCATAGGCCTCCACTTCGTATTTGTCTGTCGCTTTATACTTCCACTGATCCACTATATTGATACCATACGCACCGGCATACAATCCTTTATCGTTTGGATTTCCATAGGTAACATAGGTTCTGGAGGACCAGTTGTCATCTCCCGGACCGTTCGCTATTCCTGCACCGTACCGCAACGAGATACTGTTGCTATGGCGCTCCGACATGGGTGTATACCACAACGCTCCTATCACCCAACCTATATCCGGTGGCGTGTAGGTGAATCCTATACTATCTATAATTTTTAATACATGCGAATGTACCTCTCCCAATACATCGAGATACGACCGATTGGCTAAAGGTATACGGTATTGAATATTAGCCATTATACGTTGAAAGTCCGGTGCCAATATGTCCCCATAAGGACTGCCGGGAGTGTTTTGAGGTACCACTGTAAGAAGCGCGACTTTTAGTTTTGTGAATGCAATGCCTACGCCCTGTGCTGTCGAATTATTAAAATAAAAATAATCGGTAATGGGAGAATAATGGTAACGATAATAGCGCTGCCCCATCCACAACGAGAAGTACCGTTGTTTTTTAGTGGCGATACTGTCTACCAAAATATAGGCTTCTCCTAAAACACTTTGTGTATTGGAAAAAATTAAGGTATTGGATCCGGAGAAAAATTGCCAACGTAATATTAATTGTATATTCGGTGCTGTACGGGGCAACTGCATCAATTGGCTAATGTGCGCTGTGCCGGCGACTTCGATATAATCGTTTTCTTCGTGTCGCCCGCCTATACTACCTTGATTTAGTAAGTTTAGTCGTACGCCATATTGTTCGTTACGTAAAGAGGTGCTGATACCTAAACGGCCATAAGAAGATAAAGAGAAGTAAGAGCCTACTTTATTTTGAGCGTAGGAAAACGTATTCCAACATAAGAATAACAACAGAAATAAACGGTATGTCATGATAGGAAAAAAGCTCGATGAACGATTAAAGATACGGGTAAAAATAGAGATGTTCGATATAGTGGTAGTAGGAATTTCCTCTGTGCTACTCTGTGGTCCCTTTTTTACACTGAGGTGCACGGAGGAAAACACAGGGTTGCACGGAGAACTCTATTTAAACTTCTTCTCTGTGTAACTTTGTGGTTCCTCTATGCTACTCTGTGGTCCTTTTTATTACACGGAGGTTCGCGGAGGAAAACACAGGGTTGCACGGAGGGCTCTATTTGACTTCTTCTCTGTGTAACTTTGTGGTTCCTCTGTGCTACTCTGTGGTCCTTTTTATTACACGGAGGTTCTCGGAGTTAACACAGGGTTGCACGGAGGGCTCTGTTCGAACTCTTTCTCTGTGCTACTCTGTGATTCCTCTGTGGTACTCTGTGGTCCCTTTGGTACACGGAGTCACTATTCTATATTCAATACATACTTTTCCAAATCCAGGCGTCCTTGAAATAAGGCGTCGCTCCATTGTGAATAATATTGGTATTCTGTATCCTCTTGAATATAAATATCATTCCATGAACCCATGCCGCCAAATACTTGTGTAGCTTGAAGAATACCTAGTCCTAGCGCCTTTTCTTCACTACAACACAAGGCTTCAGGTAAATAAGAAGATTCAGAAAAAAAAGAGGCAACGCTATCTGAAGGTAATTGTGGCTTTTCTTGAAGTAGTTTTTCCTTCCATATACTTCCTGTTGTTTCAGTATATACATTTTTGGAAAAAGGGGTGTTTAATAAAAACAATGCTATTTCAAAATAGGTGCAAAATCCCGGAGCATGCTTATTGGCCAATTCAAGACAATGTTGTACACTTTTGACCAAGCCCTCTCTATCAAACGTTTTGGAGATCTCAATATGAACATCATAAGTAAAAGATTCCAAAAAATAATATTCCCATGGATTAGGATTCTCTTTAAGATACCATTGTGAAGCACTTAATTGATATCGAATTTTTGCTTTTTTATCTTCTTCCTTATCTCCTGTATCAAAGTCGGGTTCTGGAATATCCGCCATTGAATAAAATGGATTATCTGATTTATATACAGTTTCTTTTAATTCCGTTGGGATAATAAAAGTGTGATTTTCATAGCTACAGGTGACTTGTATTTCTGTTAAAAGTTTAGAAAGTAAAAAATCAAGTGTCTCTAGGTCTTCTTCTTGTTGTATATATTCTTGTATAGATGCCGCTGTATAGGATGGTCGATTATTTAGTTTATAATGCTCTTGAATGAGTCGGTCTATAGTATGCCAGCAAGCCGCCGGATTCACTTGATTATTTATGAGTTCAACCCATTGGTACGGTTTAAGAGCATATCTGGAACTTGTTTTTCGTTGTAAAAGAAAAAGATACTTTTCAGTTTGAGATTGAATTTGTAAAGCATAGGGCATTCCGCCGCTTAACGCTCTTTCTATTCTAGGTTCCATTCCGGTATTATATTGCGCAATGGGTATAACGCTGCAACTACGGATGTTCGATTGTTCCTTTTCCCACCACCTTTGCCAAGGGATATCCGTATCGTTGATTAACACTCCTATTGAAACTTGATTCGGCTGTTGTATTTGATCCGTATTAAACCATTGCGACAAAACAGTATGGATGGCTTTGTTTTCTGGTTGCTTGAATTGTTGAACTAGGGTATGAAATATTGTTTCGTCTCTAAACATATGTCTGATTTATATATTGAATATAAAACAAATTATTATAGTGTTTACAAGCTAAATATTTTTATTCCCTATTTATCTATTTCACGAAGAAGTATTTTTGTGCTTCTTCTCTGTGTCACTCTGTGATTCCTCTATGTAACTCTGTGGTCACTTTGGTGCACGGAGTTAACACGGGGTTGCACGGAGTGCTCAATTCAAACGTCTTCTCTGTGTAACTCTGTGATTCCTCAGTGCTACTCTGTGGTCCCTTTGGTACACGGAGGTTCGCGGAGGGATCACAGGGTTGCACGGAATGCTCTATTCAAACTTCTTCTCTGTGTAACTCTGTGATTCCTCTGTGCTACTCTGTGGTCCCTTTTTACACGGAGGTTCGCGGAGTTAACACAGGGTTGCACGGAGTGCTCTATTCAAACTTCTTCTCTGTGTCACTCTGTGATTCCTCTGTGCTACTCTGTGGTCCCTTTTGTACACGGAGGTGCACGGAGTTAACACGGGGTTGCACGGAGAACTCTATTCGAACTTCTTCTCTGTGTCACTCTGTGATTTCCTCTGTGCTACTCTGTGGTCCCTTTTTTACACTGAGGTGCACGGAGTTAACACGGGGTTGCACGGAGAACTCTATTCGAACTTCTTCTCTGTGTCACTCTGTGCTTCCTCTGTGCTACTCTGTGGTCCCTTTTTTACACTGAGGTGCACGGAGGAAAACACAGGGTTTCACGGAGTTCTTTATTCGAACTTCTTCTCTATGTAACTCTGTGGTCCCTATTTACACACAATATAATTATGTGAAATTTGATTTTAGTGCATTGTCCAAACCAATTAGCTATTAATAGTATCTAGTTTATTACTCTTTTAATCCCATTTTTAAGGCTACAAGAGTGAAAGTTTAATAATAGTCCTATTTTATAATTACCTAGCTTTAGATACGTTAATACTTGAGCTAAATGTACATCATTTATATAGTCAACTGTTTTTAATTCAACTACTATAGAATTATTAATTAATAAGTCAATTCTATATCCATGATCTAATTTTATTTCTTTATAAATCAAAGGAAGTTTTTTTTCTTTTTCTACTGCTAATCCTTTATTCTTTAATTCATAGAATAAACATTCTCTATAAGCAGATTCAAGGAGGCCAGGGCCTAAAATACTATGGACTTCCATAGCACAACCGATAATTTTACCGGTTAAGTCATTACATTTCATATTTAGCTGGTTAAGCTTGTAATATAATGAAATTATAAATTGGTGTGATAAAAAATGTGCCTGTAAGGATTTGTCAATTAAGATGGAGGAGTTTATTCGAATTTATCCTCTGTGTAACTCTGTTGTCCCTTTGGTACACGGAGGTTCACGGTGTTAACACAGAGTTTCACGGTGTGCTCTATTCAAACTTCTTCTCTGTGCTACTCTGTGATTCCTCAGTGCTACTCTGTGGTCCCTTTGGTACACGGAGGTTCACGGTGTTAACACAGAGTTTCACGGAGTGCTCTATTCAAACTTCTTCTCTGTGTCACTCTGTGATTCCTCTGTGTAACTCTGTGGTCCCATTAGTACTCGGAGGTTCGCGAAGGGATCACAGGGTTGCATGGAGTGCTCTTTTCAAACTTCTTCTCTGTGCTACTCTGTGATTCCTCTGTGTAACTCTGAGGTCCCATTTTACACGGAGGAAACGAATCAAGCTCCTTTTTTTACCAAAAATCCGTTCTGGTATGTTTTATAGACGGTAATATACAAACTAAGGTGATTTCATGTGACCCAATATTGCTTAGAGTGGAGGTATGCGCCCATGACCAATCGTACGCATAAGAGAGTAAAAGTTTTGTTCCTAAAGTCATTCCTAAACTAAACCCTAGGGCATCATTGGATCGCCACAAAATACCTGCTGCTACTTTTTGTTTATATATCATCATCTGTTGTATACAGATTTGAACAGGCGTATAGGATGTCAGTTTCACTTGAACAGCTGAAGACGACTGCCAGTCGACACCTACCGGTTTTTTTAATTGTGCCATTCCATAAAAATGCGGCTGTATGGAATACGTATTGGTGCTATAGACTTCTCGCAACATAGGAACGGATATGCCCAAGCGAAATGCTTTATTCGAAAAATAAACACCGGTTCCGAAAAAAGCTTTCGTACCGGTGGAGGCGTTTTGTTGGAACATGGGATCGTTAGCATCCCATACTTGTAATGACGATAACTTCAAAAGCGATTGTTGCATACCCACTCTGCTCCCAAAAGAAAGAAAAGCCTTTTCATTGAAAAATAGTTTATACGCGATATCCATTGCCACAAATTGCTGTTGGAAAGGACCTATATTGTCTTTCCAATATAACAATCCCAGCCCTACTTTATTCTTGGCAAACGAAGATTGAAGGTTTAGCCCTTGTAGAACCGGCGCTCCCTCCATACCTGTCCATTGATTGCGATATAATCCTTGAGCAAAAAACTTTCCCTTTGATCCGGTAGCAGCCGGATTACGCCAGCTATAACTTTGTACAAAATGGTGTACGTTAAATTCTTGTTGTGCCCAGCAGATGCTACACCATAGGGTCATACTAAACCAAAGTAGTTGTTTCATGACTGTTCAAGATTTAAGGTTTTACATATACACTCCCACGAACTACTTGATCTTCTTTTAACTTTAATATATAAAAGTAAGTGCCTTCCGGTGCCAAGCCTTCTGCCAGAACAATTCCGTTGTTTACTTGTCCGCCCCAATTGTTTTTATATGGCTTTTCTTGAAATAAAATAGTGCCCCATCGATTCACTATAATTAATTCGTTTTCCGGAAAGGCCTCCAATCCTTTTACTAAAAACACATCGTTTAATCCATCATTGTTTGGACTAATAGCATCCGGAAGTTGGACTTCTTTAGAGTTGCAGTCGTTTACGTCCAACATCATAAAATACGTTGCAGAACAACCGTATGCATCTTTTACCAATAGTTGATACAAGCCATTGTGCAGCGTACTATCCGCCGAAGGAAACATTAAAGAGGCTGTAGTCCAAGATTGAGCAGTAGACACAATGCCTTGTGTCGTGTAGGACCATTGATACGAATAGTTGGGCAGAGAATCTATGGACAGTAAAATGGGTCGGGCTTGACAAGCCGAATAAATATTTCCCGTTAGTGGATTCACCGGCAAAGGACGGGGGGTCCAAGTATAACGCAACGTATCCGAAACACAGCCTTGACGACGCGCTACAACATTCAACGATTGAGGCGCACTCCCAATTGGAATAGCGTATGTGGATTGAGTAGCGTACAGTTGACCATTCATCCACCATTCAAATGATGATCCGGAAGTAGAAGAAGCTTGAAGGGAATGGGGCAATTGTTGGCAAAAAGTATCGGAAGCATTAACTATTACCGGTGTAGTGGGTACGGGTCGAATGGTTAACGTAACCGTATTACCCGAATCTACTGGACAATCCGGTCGTTGTTGAATACCAATCACTCTTCTAAATCGAGTCGTTTTATAAAGAGGTGGTGGTTGGTATGCATTCCACTGATTAGCACCATTGATTGAGGTAAAGGCAACAGAAGCCGATTGTACCCATTGCACGCTTGGCTGAACTGTGGTCGTACTTAATTCGACTATACTTCCGGTCAGTGCCTGCGGTGTTTCTCCTGCGCAGTGCGATTGATGATCTTGTATGGAATTATTTCGAATTCTAGGGCAAGCGGTACATAGTTCTACCTTAGCCGTATTACTACAGTTTAACGTCGCTTCATTTGCATCGATTAAGGAGCCATCGCCCATACTTCCATTAATACGATGGCCTACATAACAGTAATTGTCTGCATTTTCTCGAACAAAAACGATAGTATGTCCACCTACCTCTATATAAGCAGCTTTATCTGTTGATTGAAAACCGCCCGGTATTTGAGGTGTAGTAAGATATTGCATATTAGTTGGTGCGCCCAACATGTTATTGGAATTGTTCCCCCAAACGAAAACTTGTTTGTCTTTAGTTAGAATAGCCGCTGCTTGAAACAGTGCATCGTGTTCTTGAACAGATATAAAATCCGCTGTGCTAACGACTTGACCATTACTCCAGCGTACCGATTGCCAAGTAGGAGAAGGCAACGTAAATGAAGGGCCATTAGCTAAAGTGCCATGATAATCGGAACCCATAGCCCATAGGTATCCGGTGGAAGAAAGCACGAAATAGGTAACATGATGGACGAATCTGTTGGTAATTCTTTCGGTAGTATTCGTATAGGTTATGCCTATCATCTTAGGACGTTCGATTTCTGTCCATTGGGTTGGTTTATTTATTAGTGTAGCCCGTGTTACGTCTCTTGAACTCAGAGACGAACCATTCCATGTTCCATTTCCCCAAGTGAACCATTGATTATTTTCATCAATTGCAAAACAAGCACCGGTTGAAATACGCAACTGCACAATGTTACGTAATGGGGTATTATCGGTAAGACGGATTCGAATCCATTTAGTATCTGAAAAATCCGGACCATAGGCGGTTACCATAAAACTAAATTGAGACAACATCCACACATCGCCGTTTTTAGTGAGGAGAGAAAGCGATTTGTGTGTGGCTTGAAGACGATATACATCCGTTGGCGATAGACCGGGAGGCAAACCATTTGCGGAACCATTTACTGGAATAGGAGCAAATACTGTGTTGGATTTTAATCGGGGTGAAAGTACCGCGCCCGGAGTTCCGGATGCAAATAAACCGGTAGTGGTTAACACAATGAGTTGCGTAACATCAATATCATTGGACCCTAGAGTTACCAAAAGGACGTTTCCGGAAAGTGCCGGATAATTTTCTTTAGAAAGAACGGTAGGAGTAGTAAGATTAGAAATGCCATCGGCATGTTTTCGTTCTCCCCAAACAATCCAAGAGCCGTCGGGCCGTCGGGCAGCAGAAGAGTGGAAATCGGAGATCAATTGATCATACGGATCGTTGGGTTGGCATACTTGAGCTTCTGTCCATGACCCAAAATACGTAAGCGATAGCGTTACGAGTAAGGCTTTCCAGGTCATTGTTGAAAGATATAGCTGTGAATACTTCTGTTAGTAAAAGTTACGCGTTAAGAATGAAGTTTGCGTTATGTTGACATTACTTTTTTATAAAGTTGTTTTTAAAAGTCAACTTTTCCTTAGTATAAAACAATAGCGCTGTAGGCCAGAAAGGACGGGCGTTCTAAACGTATAGGTAAAATACAATTAATTAATAAAAAAATAACAGTAAGGTGTGTAGGGTCACGGAATGTTTGATGCGTATTGCTTCTCTGTGTCACGCTGTGATTTCTCTGTGCAACTCTGTGATTCCTCTGTGTAACTCTGTGTTCCCATTTTACACGGAGGTTCGCGGAGTTAACACAGGGTTGCACGGAGGGCTCTATTTAAACTACTTCTCTGTTTAACTCTGTGATTCCTCTATGCTACTCTGTGGTCCTTTCATTATACGGAGTTACTTAATCTTCTTATTGAATAATCTGACTAATCAAGGCTACACTAAAAATGCTTAACAAAAACCATCCAATAAAACCTTCTATAATCGTTAAATAACGGACCCATTCATTCGCCGGGAGTTCTCCATAGCCTAACGTTGAAAAAGAGTTTAAGCTCATTGTAAAAGCATCAAAAATTCGAATGATTAATACTTTTAACATTAGAGTAAACAACCAAATACCTATTATACTTTGAATCACTTTCTTTTTCAACTCACTAGCTTCTTTCCACAAACCAAAGATTTTATCAGCATATACATATATCCTATAGAGTGGGAAATGTATCCGTCGCATAGACATACGTAGAGAAAACAAAGTATAATACAAGGGCAAATTTGACTTATTGTCTAATATATATGAACGTAAAGCCTGTCCATTATTTTCTTCCTTATAACTGGACAATTGGTTGGCTATATCAATAAAACTTTTATCTGCGGTAAAATAGGAGCCGAAGGTGTGTAATATAAACCTTATATCTTGGTGTTCGGTCGTATCGTGGTTCCATAATAGTATAAAATATAGAACCGTAAAAATCCCCATTACGATAAAGGACCAGACCAATGATTTGAACGGATTGGTTCCATAATCACAAAAGAACCGTAAAAACACATCCATGAACCATGAAAACCACGTGTTAATATCCGGTTGTATCATTAAGCGTTCTTTCAAATAAGCCGATTCCAAATCTTTCCATTCTACATAACAGCTGTTGGCCGACAAACGATTTCCTTGTTCCTTATAACTTTGATATAACAATGCATAGGTACTGATGAGTGTCTCAAATAAATATTTATCATGGATTACTCCTTTACCTCCTACAAATTTTTTATCGTTAGTAGTTACCTGCAGTTTATACCCTTTAAAATTATCCCAATCAATTTTCGCATTAGAGGAATTTATATTCATCGCTTCAGCTGCAATAGAACGCAAGGAGGTAGCAAATAACTTAAATTGATTCGCAACAGATATAAAGGATAAATTTATAGGAACTTCTATCGAACAATTTGTGAACTCAAGCGATTTAAACATACTATGCGATAAGTCGATATAAAAGAAATACGGACCGCTAGTATCTTTTACGGGTAGGAATGCGCATTGTAAGAAAGTACAATCCAACTCTTGTGTATTATTGGCAAAATAAAAATATCGAGGACAAGGAAGTATTTCTCCAATATTGTATTGGTCCTTGTGTACTTTAGGATCTTTTATAAAGTCCTCTTGGTAACGAAAAGTACAATTTTTAAATAATAAAAATTCGGCTAATTGTGCGCCTTCCAATATTTCAAATCCACGTTCGAATACACAATTTTCAAACTCCATAAATTGCCCCATCGTTCCGATACGTAATTGAACAGGTCCTTTGAACACGCAATCTTTAAATTTAAATCGAATATTATCGGTTTGAACAAAACTGATGGTTTCATTGAATACCATGGATCGAAACAAGAACCAAAACACTTCCGGAAAGTGGCAATTTTCAAATGCAATTCCTTTATTCACTATTAAGGTGTCGCCTCCGTTGAGGTAACGTTTATCCCAAAACTCGTCTGTACTGCGTTGAAATTCAAATTGAACGTGTTGAAATGCATAAAAGCCTCGTAATGCGTAATAAGCCGGTGAATGACCAACAGTAGTTTTATCTATAGGATATAGTTCATCGGAGAGTAAGTGTGTATACAAATCATTTAAACTCATGTTTGTATTGACTTCAGCCGAAAGTGGTAACGGATATCCGGAAAAAACACAACACAAAAAAACGAAGAGGAGGTGTTTCATATTACTTAGAAAAGATTTATACAAACTGTTTCATGTATTGCTTTACTGTTTAGTAAAAGGATAATGTAGTATACAATAAAGATCAATATTATATACTACTTAAACCTTAAACACTTTTTTAATTATGGAAACAATGGTCGTAGCCAAAATTGCTCCGGAGAATGCTAAGAAGATATCTTTTTGTGCATCCCAAATATCTCCTTGTGTTCCTAAGTACGCATCCCCCTGAGCCGGGAAAAACACATCCGCTACCGCCCATTCGATCAACTCATACAAACCGCTTACCGACAACGTGATTTCTATCGGTAATATCCATGCAACGATTGCCGGATAGCGTAACCAACGTAAAAATAATTCGCGCATAGGATACGCCAATAAAAAGCCAAAGCTAAAGTGAACAATTCTATCGTAATGGTTTCTTGATGTGTGCAAGACCTCCTGCAACCAATATCCAAAAGGGTTTTCTGCATATGTATATTTTGAACCATACACATGCAAACTCAAATACACGGTAATAAGCAGATACGTTAAATCGCTAAACATATACCGTTTATAGGTCAGAACTAGGAATAAAAGAAATAAAAACGTTAACGTGTTTTCGAGTATCCAGTTGTTTAAGTCTGTTGTACCTAACAGGGTACTGGCAAAAACACCAAAAAATACGAGCATACACGCTTGTAAAAAATAATTTTTATTCCATGGGGTTCGTTCGGGAGAGATGGCTACGGTGAAAGGCATACAACATTATTTTAGATTACATGCTAAACGAAATAGTATTAACTACATTAAATATACATGATTAAGCATTACCTCTTGATATTATTCGAGCAATTCTTTAAAAAAAAGAGGAACCACTTTTTTAAAGTAGTTCCTCTTTTCGACGTATTTTATATATTATTCTTGTCGAATAAACTTAAGGGTTTTTATCGTATCGCCTGTTTGAATATGTAAAAAATAAACCCCTATTGGTAGCGATTCGGTTGGAAGCGTTAAATCCGTAGAAGTCGCCAATACCTGCTTTGTCCATACTTGTTCTCCTGTTGAACTCATTACATGAACATCATATATCATTCCTTCTTGTAATCCAACAAGGGTTATAGAGCCTGTTGTTGGATTCGGAAAAAGGGAAAAGGATACCTGCTCAGAAGGGATAGTGGCTGTTCGAGCTTGGAAATTATTTCCTACTGTAATCGGAACCGTGGTTGCCTCTGAAAAACAAACTGTACCATCTATTTTAGAAAAGGTACTAAACGCTAAAATAGTTTTCGAAGCATTCACAGTATATGGAAGGTATGGATTAATCACTGCCCCTTTGAAGCCTTCTACGAATGTAACATTCGTTGCATTTAATGGACCATCTAAATAATTTGTTAGTATTATTGAACCGGGAGCATTTAGCTCAATAGGAGCAATTGTAGGTTTGCCTATATGTATATACAACGGAAATACATCACCGGTACACCCATTTGCTGCTTTGGGTTTCAAATAATACGTAGTACTACTAGAGGTAAAAGGTGATCGTCTTGCTGTATGAGAGGGGATCAGATCAAATTGAAATGTGCGAGGGTTGATTTGATACCATTCATAACCAGATGTTCTTCTATCTTCTGTAAAGAAACAAACATCTACCTCCGCCGGAGTACACCAACCCTGCTCTACAGAACAGATAAGTGGGATAGAGGGTTTGGGAAATATATTTATAGCCTTTGTCAATGTCGAGGAGCACCCAGTAATAGGGTCAATATATGAATACGTTACAGACGTCGGCGCTCCAATAGTTGTAGTTAATCTATTGCCTTGCACAAAATTACCACTGTAAGAACCGCCGGTAGGATGAGCATTCAACAGGACGGGGTCTGATCCTTGACAATATTCAGACGCAATAGGAGACATATCAATTACCGGAAGTGGTAGTACTGTTATGAGTACTTCATCCTGCGCAGTACAATTGAACTCATTAACTCCTACTACAGAATATGTAGCGGTTGCTGGTGGAAGAAATGGCACGTCTTGTTGAACACCATTAGACCAAACGTATTGATTGGCTCCGGTTGCAGATAATACTGTAGATGTTCCGGCACAAAATGTTCTATCTGAACCGGCATTTACTGTAGGTATTGGACGCACTTGAATCCCTGCCTCGATCGTTTTAGAACAACCGGTACTCGGTTGAGTATATACATAGCGAATACCAGACAGGCCAACTTGATTGGGTGTAAATACTCCGGAGGAGGTGAGTTGAGCCGTAGTAGTAAAGGTACCACCGGCTTTCGTTGTTACAATAGGTATAGACGCAGCATTCAAACATACTTCTGTAGGTATGGAAACAAATTCAACAGCCGGTAACGGTCTAATATCAATTTGCTTTGTCATTGTTGTTTGAAGGCCGCAACCATTTGTTATGGTTGCCTGTATGGTAAAGATTCCGGTGTAACCTGACATAGAAAATATGGTTATACCCAATGCGGTTGGCCTGGAAAATGTTCCGACATTAGGACTGAAATTCCATGCAATAGTTTCGTCGGATTGTAGAGGACGAATGGTATACGTTAAAGGAGGAAAATCAGCACAAGCAGATGCCGGACCTTCTATTATTCCGGAGGCCGGTAGTGATGCATTGTATGGGATAGCGACCAATTGAGTTGTAACCTGACTACAGAAAGAATTGGTAAATGTATTTAGAACGGTATAGTTTACATTTGTTGTTGCTGTTAAAGTAAATGAAAAATATCCATTTGCTTTTACCGGTAATACATTTAATACAGTTCCTGAACTATTAGATAAGCGAACTATCGTTTGACCTTCATCTTTTACTTGAATTGAAAATGTAGGCGATGTAGCACAGATAAATGAAGGAACAATTAAAGGTATATTCGTTGGTCCGGGAATAACTTTAACTGTAAATGTAGTAGGATAAGTATACTCTGTACATGGACCATTGGCTATAGCTAATTGAAATACGTATTCACTATTGGTACCGGGTTGGTATACCAAAGGATCACTGATCAATTGAGGTGTGGTTGTTGTTTTGTATGTAGTGAAGACTGTTGAGCCCGGGATTCTAACTTTCCAGATATAACGAGTGGCGACCGGTGTTGAACTAAGAGACAACGATACCGTTTGTCCTTCTGGTACTAGTGAGCATGTCGTATTCAATCGAAGAACTGTTCCGGATGAAGCCGTTGGTTTATAAGTTGTTACTGTTATATTATTTGTCCGTATAGGAGGACAATATTCAGAGTTAATAACCGCATAATACGTAATATTTTGAGAATTTGTAGTAAACCATTGATTTGGATTAAAGTTAGCAACACCATTGGTGCCGGAAGCTATAAGTTGGTTGAGGCTATTGTATACTGAAAAATAACGTGCTCCCGGTAATAAAAACTGTGTTTGTTTACCAATACAAAAATCGGACTCTGAAGTGCTTAAGGAAGATGCAGTAGGATTAGGATGAACATTAAGTGTATAAAGTGGCGTTTGAATTGAACCACAAACATTATTTTCTAAAACTCCTTTAACATAATACGTTTGTGTAGTTAACGAGGTATTAGACCAAAGTGGTAATGGAGCGTTTGCTACATTTAATCCGTTTGTTACGTTTTGATAAGGTCCAGCTGCTGAGGTACTGAACATCCATTGCAAATTTCCAATCCAGGAAGAATTCGTTACACGTATTTCTTGATTTGCAGTACTACCACAAGCATTGATAGTGGTAGGATAGTTACTATTAATAAACAAAGTCTTATTATGCGACGTCATTTCTACTATTCGGGTAGATACTGCCGAACATCCGGGATTGGATACCTGCGCTTTTACATAATACGTTCTAGTAGTTTCCGTAGGGTTTAAATTTTCATATGGCATCGTCATTCTTGTAGGTTGTGCCGGCCATTGTCTAGTAAACGTTACATTATCTTTAGAAAGAAACCATTCATATGTAGTACCAGAAGCATTTATTAATTGTATCTGCGCGGGGCTAGTATAACAATACTGAGTAGATGCTACGGAAAAATCTCCTGCTTGGACAGAAGGATATACTGTAAACGTGATAGGAGTTCCGGATATAGGAAGAGCACATGGTCCATTGACACCGTAAGCATAATATGTTTTCAAAATCGGGTTGTTGCCTGTTATCTCTTGAGGAGGTGTTACCCATACCGGCTGGTTGGCATTAGGAATATCGGTAAACACATTGGTGCCGGTTTTTTCTGTCCATTGTATCGATCCGTACGGTGGCGCTACTACACTTAAAGTGGCGGAACCCCCTGAGCAAATATTAGGAGGATTCGAATACATTTCCTGAGTAGGAGAAATATTTAAAAGTGTTTTATATACTTCCAGTGTAATGTCTTTGGAAACAGTACTACAACCGGGAGAAGACGCTATCAGTCGGTAGGTAATATTGCTTTGAGGTTGTGAAACATATTGTCGTTGTGTGGTATAATTTGTTGTGTTGCTCGCTACTTCATAAAACGATCCACTACTTTCTACCTTGTTCCAAGAAAGTTTGGCTCCGGAATACGAAGAAACGGATAAAGGTACTAAAGCAGTTTCACACACTTGAATATTAGGCGTTGTGATATCGCCTAATGAAGGAACTGGGGCAACTTGTACCATTATATTATTGGTATAGTGTATAGCGCATGAACCTTCCTTACTTACCTTAGCTCTTACAAAATACGTTTTACTTTGATTGGATGATAATAGTATAGAGTGAGTTAAACCAAATTGTGTCTTGCCTTCTATATCTGAAAATGAACGGCCATCTTCTGAAATTTGCCATTGAACATTTGCAATAAAGGTAGCAGGTAGGAGATCCGGAATTTGAAATGTAGATCCGGAACATACTTGAATGGGATTGTATATAAAGATTTGAGGGGTTGGTGTCGGAGGGGTAAAGGTTACATTTATTTCATTTGAGTAGACACGAGTAGCACACGTTTGATTGGAGTATTCATATGCTGCTCGATATTTATACACTTGAGGCACATTACTACTATAGCGAGAAGAAAAGGTATATGTCTCTCCGTTTGACGGTTCGTCTACCCATCCATATCCGGTATTTACTTGCCAAACTATAGTAGATGCGGCAATCGGTTTTGTTGCTGTCAGGGTTACCGGAAATCCGGTACATATAGGAGAAGAGGTAAGGGATGTTATAGTTCCCGGAACTAATGTAGGGAATACAGTATGGTTAAAAACGGGAGAATAGGTGTTTTGTCCATTTATACTTACTCCAGCTCTAATTTTGTATTGCATTAGGGATGTCGTTGAATTCGTAAAGGTTTGCGACATGTTGGTTAATGTAAAACCGGAGGTAGACCGAGTATAGGTTACTCCATTATCTGAAGACGTTTCCCAAAACACATTGGAACAACTGTTTTGACGCAATTGAAAAACTACGGTTTGGTCTGAACACGAAAAACCATTTTGATAACTAAATATGGAAAGGTTCGGAGTTCCTACGTTAATATATTGAATGTTGGGGAATTGAGGTACCCTAGAAGCCGTTCTTCCGGTTCCGTCTACCATAGAAACCAATCGTACTGTAGTATAACTAGTTGGTGTAATGAAAACCGGAAAATAATTAACATTTAATTGGCTGTTGTTAAACACGACCACTTGGGTTACATTATTGATTTGATACGTAACTCGATAGGGTTCTTGACCGCTTACATAGAAACGGATTTCGGCGGTTTCTTGTATACAAACACTGGTTTGTTGAACACTCATTGCTACTAATTGTGCTTTAGCCTCATTGACAATGGCAATAAAAAGCAAAGCACTCCAAAGAAGTACCTTTTTCATGAATAAAATAAATAGTTAAAATGTTAGTTTAAAAATTAGTCCGCGCAAGTATACTGCTTTTATCCATAGGGAA